>JBMOKZ010000201.1:0-13005 GCA_049324195.1 Candidatus Zixiibacteriota bacterium
ACATTAAGAAAGTCGCGGCTACCGACGCCAACATTCTCATTCTCGGCGAAAACGGCACCGGCAAAGAACTGATTGCGCGAGAAATACACCGCCAGTCGCCGCGCCGGGATGAGGTCTTTATCGCCGTGGACATGGGCGCCATCACCGAAACCCTGTTCGAAAGCGAGCTTTTCGGTCACGTCAAGGGCGCTTTTACCGACGCCCGCGAGGACCGCACCGGCCGTTTCGAAACCGCTTCCGGAGGCACCTTGTTCCTCGACGAAATCGGCAACCTGCACCATGCCCTGCAGGCCAAACTGCTGGCCGTCCTGGAGAACCGCACCGTCACCCGGGTCGGCGCCAATACCTCCATCCCGGTCGATATCCGCCTCATCTGCGCCACCAATATGCCCATCTATGATATGATCGAGGACAACCGTTTTCGTCAGGACCTGCTTTATCGTATCAACACGGTTGAAATCAAACTCCCGGCCCTGCGCGAACGCAAGGAAGATATCGAACTGCTGGTGAAACATTTCCTGAAAATCTATCGCCAGAAATACAACAAGCCCATCAACCGCATCCATACCTCCACTCTCAAGCGGCTGGAAAGCTACAACTGGCCGGGCAACATTAGGGAGCTCCAACACGCCGTGGAGCGGGCTGTCATCATGTGCGATTCGGACATGCTCCGCCCCAAGGATTTTTTCCTGTCTGCACCGCGCGGCAAGAAAGACGGTCTGACAATCGACCGCTATAATTTACTCGAGGTCGAGAAGGAGGTCATCAAAAAGGCTCTGCTCAAAAACGCCGGCAACGTTTCCCACGCCGCCCAGGAACTGGGGTTGACACGCACCTCCCTTTACCGCCGGATGCAGAAATATGGTCTATAGAAATTTCCGGATCAACTGCCTGGTGCGGGTGGCGGTGCTCGCCCTGACCATGTTCTTCTTCCTCTACCTGCTGCTCAACACCAGTCTCCATGTTACTACTTTCATTCTCGGTGTGATTGTCGTGCTGGAGGCGGCGGCCCTGATATTTTACGTCGAAAAAACCAACCGCGACCTGACCCGTTTCCTGGCTTCCATCAAATACTCTGATTTTTCACAGAGCTTTTCCGAGGGTTTGCGGGGTAAATCCTTCCGGGAGTTAAACGAAGCCTTTACCACCGTCGTCACCGAGTTTCAAAAAGCCCGCGCGGAAAAGGAAGAACAGTACCGTTATTTGCAAACGGTCGTACAGCATATCGGTCTGGGAATCCTTTCGTTCGACGTTCGAGGCGAAGTCGACCTCATCAACACCGCCGCCAAACGTCTCTTGCGGGTCAATCACCTGAACAATATCGGCGACCTCGAACCGCGCCTGGAAGCGCTGCGACAGGCGCTCATGAATCTCAAAGCCGGCGAAAAAATACTCGTTAAAATCGACGATGACGGTGAAATCATGACCCTGGCTGTCTACCCTACTTCTTTCCGGATGAGAGAACGCTCGATCATGCTCGTCTCGATGCAGAATATCGAAAGCGAACTGGCCGAGCAGGAAATGGAAGCCTGGCAGAAACTGATTCGGGTGCTGACCCACGAAATCATGAATTCCGTCACCCCCATCGCCTCGCTGGCCTCGACCGCCAACGATCTTATCCGCCGGACCGACCCGTCGCAGACAAACACCACCGAATCCCTGCCGCCCGACGCCGCATTGGATATCCGCGACGCCCTCGGCACCATCGAGAAACGCAGCCAGGGCCTGTTGCATTTCATCGACGCCTACCGGTCGCTCACTCGAATTCCCGTCCCGGAATTTCAGATTATCCCGGTAAAAAAACTTTTTGACCAGGTTGCTCCCCTGATGCGGGAACAACTGGATAGTAACAACATCGAGTTTTTGGTTGAAGTCATGCCGGCGAGCCTCGTGGTCACTGCCGACCCGGATCTGGTCGAGCAGGTGCTGATAAACCTGATATTAAACGCCATCCAGGCTTTGCAGAATACCCCGAACAAGAAAATCACCCTGCGCTCGCAGCTCAATGAACAAGCCCGGGTGATTATCACGGTGACCGACAACGGTCCGGGCGTCACCAACGAGATCAAGGATAAAATCTTCACACCTTTCTTTACGACCAAAAAGACCGGATCGGGAATCGGACTCTCGCTGGCTCGTCAGATTATGCGGCTTCACCGGGGGAATATCTCGATCGTGTCGGTGCCCGACGAAAAAACCACTTTCACGCTGCGCTTTTAACCGACCGGGAAAGCCCGCCTTCAATACGAACATAAAGATTTATCTGAGGGATAAAAGCATCGACCCCGCCAGACTACCGACAATCATCGGTCACTGTGGAAATTTCAATAGATATAACAGGGCAGATATTCCACACCGGTTATGAACAAAAACTTTATCAAGAGGCTGATATCGGTAATATCGATAATCCCGTTGCAGTCGCAATCGGCCAGGGTTTCGCCCGCCTCCGGGGGTTTACCGCGACCGTACAAATATCTTATCAGGGCGGTAATGTCGGCGATATCACGCTTGTCGGAATTGTCAAAATCACCCCGGCACCAGGCTACTACCGCTTCGAAAGCATCAAGAGTGCCAATCCCCAGGGTAACATCGATTTCACCCCCTGAAGTTCGGTGCAGGTTGATATTCTTGTTGGCGGCTTTCCTGATGTGTGCGTTTGCCTGACCGGGAGTAAGACCGTATTTCTTGCCCAGTGTCAAAGCGCAGGCTCCGCTGACCAGCGGCGCGGAAAAAGAAGTCCCGGTCCAGCGTCCCCAGCGGTATTCACCGGCCAGGGAACTGTAAACCGATACTCCCGGCGCACAGATATCCACGCCGGGACCGAAATTGGCGAAATCGGCGATATTGCCCAGGGTATCCAGCGATGATACGGCGATAACGCTGTCATAAGCCGCCGGATATTTAATTATCTCGGAGCTGTCATTGCCGACTGCCGCAACCAGAATAATTCCAGCCGCCAGAGCGTCGTTGACGGCGGTCTCGATTACCGGATTATTCGATGCAAAGCCGAAACTCATGTTGATGATGTCCGCTTTATTGTCTATCGCCCAGTAGATGGCCTCGGACACGCTGAAGGCATAGCCGAAACCGTTTCCATCAAACACCCGCAGCGGCATGATGATGGCTTCGGGAGCCATCAGGCGGATCAGACCGGCTACGAACGTTCCGTGACCGTACAATTTCCCCTCTGTCTCAACCGGGTAAACGTCGTTATCGACGAAATCGTACAGGTCCTTGACCAGGTAACCTTCAAACAACGGATGGGTCGTATCGACGCCGTTATCGATGACCGCGACGACTATTCCCTTACCGGTAGAAAGAACATTCGCGGGATCTCTTTTGGTCAGGCTGATACCCGACTGCTCGTAATATGAAATCGGTTCTTCACCCTCGAGAAACGAAGGCTGTCCCTGGTCTGGGAAAGACTGGCTGATTTGGAATATTTCCGGCAGCTCCATCATGTAATTCGGCTGGACCTGTTCGACTTCGACATATTGTTCGAGATACTCGATAACGGAGCTCACCAGGAACCTGTCAGGAAAAGACACCAAATAGGTACAGGTGCTTTTAATTGTGTCCTCGGGGACACCATCGAAAGCTTCAATCGCCTTCTCAATACGGAAACCGCGCTTGGCTTTGAATACCACCTGCCCGGGTCTCATCGGAGGATTGGGATTTACACTTCCCTCGATAATATTGTTGTTCAGGCAGCCGCCGGCATCGCCGCATGTCGATTCACAATCGAAGTCGAGAATGCCCGAGACACAGACCATGTCGCCGGCCTGATGGCTGCCGATATCTTCGAGTTCGAGCAACTTGTGCCAGGAGATGCCGTCATCAAATAAAAGACAACCGTCCCGTTCGACCAAAACTCCACAGGCCTCGAACGGAAAACCCGGACCGGTCGAACCCGGCCCGATGCTGTTATTACGGACGATACCGTCGACATAGCGGCAATGCGGGTGATGATAATAAGGATCCAGGTCACCGCTGACACACACCTCCTGCCCGGCCTCGAATTGGTCATAATTATCAAGAATATAATAGGAACTGTTGTATCCTCCGGTGGTAAAGACCAGACAGCCCTCCCTCTCTACCAGCGTGCCGCACTCCTCGAACGGATGCCCCGTAACCGGCGAACTGATTAAACCAATGATTATAAATACTCTCAAAGCCGCTATCGGCTTTTTAAGATACGCCATATATCGAGCCATAAATTCAATACCCCGATTTATATCCCCAGTAAAATAAACGAACCCCAGAAAGCCGGATTGTCGGTAATACTTCTTAACTTATCGACAGCCTTATCGAAAGATGCACAGACATCGTCAGACTTCTTCAAATTTCGATAAAACTCTATCATAAATTGCATACTTAACTTATCCGATACGGGCCACAGGGTAGCCAGCACAAACTGACCGCCGGCTTGATAAAAAGCTTTGGCCAGACTAAAAGAGTTACCGTAATATAACCCCGGAGCGGCGGTTTGACAACCAGAAAGAGTAACCAGACGGGCTTTTATTCCGGTTTCGAACAGGTCAAACGGGAAAAACGGTCCGTCATTCATCAGGATCCGCGAAAAAAGAGGATTCTCCGAAGACCGTGAGGCATGGGTCGCAATATGAATGAACCCGTCCGCTTTCTCCAGCTCGCGTGTTAAATTAGAGCAGACCGCCCGGCGGTCGAGATAAAGACAAGCCTTCCGAAACCTCTGTTTAATCTCTTCACCTTCCCGGACGATTGCCGGCAACGAGTCCGAGGACACGGCAAATACGGCGCTTCGCCGCTTCTTGAATTCATTTGAGGTTTTTTTTCGTTTCAGCAGGTCGTTCGGATTGACGACGATTTTAATCTTGTACGAATCCTTGAGACAGCGCCCGTATTCGTCCTGAAGAGCCGAGAACGGGATCTGCGAAAAGATACCGTCGGCCAGAAATATTATTTCCCGGCTCATACTCAAAATCCTCAGGGGTTTGATCAGGAATTCGTGAAGTTCCCGCAAATAATGGTCCGTCACAGTCCTGATGCTTTCGGCATCTCTCAAACCGTATACCGCTTTTTCGAAAACGAAATGCAGTTTCCGCAACAGCCGCCGCAGTTCCTCCGGCGCAATATCACAACGGACATACCGAACCTCTCCATTGGAGGCGCAAAAGGCGCCGATTTCATCATGGGTCACCAGAAAATTGACCAGGATTTCGGACCGCTGGAGCAGGCGGCTGAACTGTTGTTCGGCGAGCGGGTTCTTCCGTTCAGTTTCCCGGACGCCACACAGCACCGAACGGATTCTTCGTTCGTTAGCCCACAGTCTTTGTTCTGCCGCGACGGTCGCCGACACACCTTCGGCGAGCCGCTGCTCGCTGCGAGGCGCCCGGCTCAGTCGTTTAAGAGCCGTTCGCAAACGCTCCCGTTCAGCCAGTAGTTCCTCCGGAATATCGGCTTTCAGTTTTTTCCCGGAAAACGTTTTTTGATTTACCAACGACAGCGCCTGAAGGTGATACAGAAAGGACTGGCTGTATCTTTTCTTTTTAAGTAAACATTGTACCACCATCAGGTAGCTGTCGAATTTATCCATCAGGAAGAAAAAGCGGATTTCATCGAGGTACAACCCGCCAATCATTTTTTCAACGATCGTGACCGCTTTTTTGAAATAAAATAGCGCCCGGCCGTATTCCTGCCGCTCGTAATGATACCGGCCGAGCAGAGAATAAAGATTATAACGCTGATACCCGAGCGCTTTCTTTTTCAGAAACGCCGGTGACAACCGGCGAACATAGTCGCGGTCACCGGTTTGTATCCGGATTTCAAGCTGTCTGAGGACGGCGTCGAACGTGCGGCGTTCGTCACCACCGGAAGCGAACAGGCGTTGCGCTTCCCGAGAAGTTTTTTCGGCCGCGCCGTACTTTTTAAGGGCGATATAAATCCGGCTGCGGGCGTCAGCCACCATGCCCAGCCAGAGATTGTTGCGTTCGAACCTGAACAGCCTCTCAGCCCGCCTGAGATAGCGCAGTGCCGGCTCGTTATCCTTTAGTTGAATCCCGGCCAGTGCCACGAAATAAGCCGCTTTGCCCTCCTCGTAGCGCATCGCCAGCTGACGAAATTTCCCGATTACATCCTTGCCCATCATGACGGCTGAACCGTACTGGTTGAGCTGCAGATTGACCTCCACCAGATCCAGCTGGGTCACCGCCGCCGACTTGATGTCTCCCTGCCGGGTAAAAGCGGTATAGACATCCTCGAACGTTTTCAGAGCTTCGGTATAACGGTCCTCGAGAAAATAAAGATAACCGATGGAATATGTGGCCTGACTTTCGGCGATATGCAGTCCGGCTTTACGGTAGATTGCCGCCGCCGCCAAGTACAACCCGGTGGCTTTTTTTAACTGGTTAAGATTGGCGTACACGTTAGCCCGATTGTATTCGACAATCGCCAGCGGTAAACCACCATCCTTTTTGAAAATTTCCCGGGCTCGGTCATAACAGCGGATTGCCAGGCGGTTGTTGTCCATCCGATGATAGACGTTGCCTATATTGGTCCACAACTGCGCGACATCACTGCCGGATTTGATTTTCCTGAAGTAATTCAGGGATTTCCGACCCGTCGCCAGAGCTTCGCGATAACGCCCGAGATACATGTAAACATCCATCAAACCCCGCCCGACTCGAGCGACATTGGCAAAATCATGATAAGCCGCGAACAAATGCCGCGCTTTCAGATACTTTTTTTCAGCTTGTTTGTAATCGCCTTTCCAAAGATTAAAGCGCGCTTCGAGCGACAGCAGGCGGGGGAAGTAACGACCCGGCAGAAACTTGTAACAACCGACGGCGCGCTCCAGATAAAGTCCGGCCTTTTTCAGGTCGGTGCGCAAAAGGTAGTTCAACCCTCGGTCAAATGCTGTCACCATCTTATCCGGGTCATTCTCAAAACGACCGGCCAACATCCGCCGCACCGCACCGGGAGTGCGAAGGTACGTTATGTCCCTGAAAGAAATCATAATTCAATATCAACCGCGGCAAATTTCCGGTCGTTAAGCAATATAGAAAGACGATATTTCATCACCGGCACCCGCGGGAAACAAAAAACCTGAAAATCGTCACCGTCCGTCGAAAATGCCCGACCTTTGCCCTTTAATACTACACGGATGCGTTCTTCGGTTACCGGACCGGTTAATTGACCGATAATTTCGTAAGCATCGGAGGTAACGGGATAAAAAGACAGGTCCAAATCGAATTCACCGATTTTATACTTCACTCGACGGGTATCGACCACTGCCGGACGAACTCCCTCGGGCAGAGGAAGCACCAGAGAATCAAACAGTTTGACGCCCTTTAAAATTTTCCGGCTGTTTAGGCTCTTCTGAAAATCTTCGAAAATACTGCCGGAAATATTATGAGCCGCATTCCCGATCTCGCCCCATCGGACCGCATCCGCTTCGTCGAGAAGCTGCTTCAATATGGAACACATTTGCCTCAGACTGGCATCTTCCGCCAGCATTTTCTCGGTCTCAAGCCGGGCTTTTTTGTCCAGTTTGTCCGAAAGATAATCGAGCAGAAGTGAAATATGTTCCCTGTCTTTCTTCATCGTAACCTCTATAATAAGGAGTTATTCGTTGTCCATTAAATACTTAAAATTCAAATCTTTTTTTCTTCAGTATCTTCAGCAATTTTTCGAGACTTCGCGCCCGGGTCGGGCCGATTGACGATACCGGAATACCCAGTTTGCGCGAGGTTTCCTTGTAACTGGGTTCCGTTTTATCGAAAAAGAGCGTCATTATCAGTTTGTA
Source organism: Candidatus Zixiibacteriota bacterium (assembly GCA_049324195.1). GTDB lineage: Bacteria > Zixibacteria > MSB-5A5 > GN15 > FEB-12 > JAFGNW01. The sequence continues at coordinate 7,784 of JBMOKZ010000201.1, forward strand.
ATCGCGCTCCGGCAACAAAACCAGAGCCTTCATCAATTTTTCCCCCCGTCGCGTCGCTTCCAGGATCTGGTCCTGGTCGGGGATACCCTCGCGGGAGATATTGCTCAGAACGCTTTCGTCGAGGTATTCAAAAATTTTCGATTTGCGATAAAGAGCGTATATTTCCCGACGGGTAATGGTCGCCACGTAGGATATGACTTTCTCCTCATCTTTGAGCCGGCTGATATTCTGCAACAACAGGTAACAAACCTGTCCGTAAATATCAAAACTCTCCTCGCGGGACAGCTTCATTTTACGACAGATGGAAAAAATCACCGGGGAGATAATCTCTATGAGCGATACCCAAGCCTGCTTCTCCCCCCGAAGACATCGCTTCACCAGCTTACCCAGTGATTTTTGAGACTCCCGTCCCATCTATGCGTACTCCGTCACTTCAATTACACCTGCCTAAAAAATATCTGCATCCTTATATGATATGCATTATGGTAAATTTGACAAGTGCCTTGTTTATTCTTTTACCTTCAGTACCGGCCGGGTGTCAATAATTTCACCGGCGCCTTACCGGGTTGAACAATGTCCCCAGGACGGATTCAACCGATAATACCAAACCATCAAATTGGCCGGACACTATCGTCTCGTCGCAGCCGGATCAGAATCCGTCCGATAATAAAACGTTATTGCGACCGGCTTAAAACCGGCCTTATGATGGTCATAAACAGAATTAGAAAAAAAAATGGAAATAGCAGGCAGAATTCTAACAAGAAAAGACCCCTTCTTATCTTCTCATAAATATAAAGCAAGAGATGAACCATTGAGATCCATCTCCTGCTTCTTTCATGTCCGTAAAAAAACAACGGGAGCAGACATTATCCGAACCCGAATTTTTTTACCAGTCGCATCTTCTCGGTTGCCTGAACAGACCGGTGTTGATATGACTGAAGTAATTTTTTTCCGGCATCATGTCTTGTGGTTACCGAAAAAAATAATTACCTGTTTATAAAGAGTTCCAACATGACAAAAAAATACAAGAAATTTATATTAATTTCCATCTTACCTCAAACCGCCCGTTTTCCCCGTCAAAACCCCATTATCGATTAAGTTATCCATAAACAGTCATACCTGATTTCAATAAAATAATTATGCGCTCCAACCTGCCCCGCCCGTCCCCAGAAAACACCAACTCATTGTTATATATACTTTTATGTCTGTTGTCGGAAAAGTAAAACCTTCTTTTCATATTGATTTTTTCTGTATTTTTCTTCAAATTTGTGAATTAAATCTCATTCTTATAATTTATTTTAACCATTTTTGTTGCATTTACCTATGAAATCTAGTATACTTTAGTTATTGATGACTAACTAACCTGGGGTACGGTTAGTGAGGTCTTGAAAGTTTTACAGAGGGGCGGTTTTAAAATGGGCAAATACCAGGGGTGCGGGGGCGGTATACATCAAACCGGATCAAGCAAATCCTTATTGGTTTTCCTGAGCACTTTACTTTTATCAGCGTTTATAATATTAACGCTGACTTCCACTGCGCGGGGTATTGACCCCCAGGATTGTCTTGATTGCCACGAGGTCGCCGCTTATGACCGGGCGCCGACCTATGACAGCGCGCTGGCGATGTCCATCCATAAGGATTTCGACTGCACCGACTGTCACACCGCTATCACGGATTTACCTCACGAGGAAATTTTGCCCGATGTATACTGCGGCACCTGTCATGACGACGCGGTTGAAATCTACCAGAAACACGGCCGGCTCGAAGTCGGCATAGGTGAGGATATCCCCACCTGTATCGACTGCCACGGCCGCCACGACATCCGTGCGTCGACGGATAAAAATTCCCGCGTCAACCCGATCAATTTGCCTGAAACCTGCGGCCGCTGTCACGAGGACATCAACCTGACCAAAAAGCACGAGATTCTATACGGCAAAGCGGTTGAGGTTTACCAGAGCAGCGTCCACGGCAAGGCCGCTCTGGGCGGGGTTTATGTAGCCGCCACCTGTAACGACTGCCATTCGACTGGCGGCACCGCCCACCGTATTCTCGGTCCCGGCGACTCGGAATCCTCAATTAACCATTTCAACATCCCCAAAACCTGCGGTAAATGCCATCAAAATGTCGAAAACGATTACTGGGAGGGCATTCACGGTAAACTGGTAGCCCGGGGCGAAACTGACTCCCCGGTTTGTACCGACTGCCACGGGGAACACGGCATCATTTCGCCCAGCGACCCCGAATCACGGGTCAGTCCCTCCCGGGTGGCTGAGGCAACCTGCGCCCCCTGCCACGAGTCGGCCCGTCTAAACGAAAAATACGGTATCCCGACCGGCCGGTTACAGACTTACGTGGACAGTTACCACGGCCTCAAAAGCAAGGCCGGCGACCTCACCGTAGCCAACTGCGCCTCCTGTCACGGCGCCCACCGGATTCTGCCGCATACCGACTCGACCTCGTCCATTTACCCGGCCAATCTGACCGCCACCTGCGGCGAATGCCATCCCGGCATTTCCGAGGAAATGGCTCAGACACCCATTCACGGCACCCCCGGCGTTTCGCAGACGCCGACCGCCAACATCATCCGGGATATTTATATTGTCGTCATTTTTTTGGTCATCGGCCTCATGCTCGTTCACTGGCTGATCGACCTGCGCAAACAGATTAAAAACGTCCTCTTGATGGAACAAAGACGCCGTATGTTGCTGAATGAGGTCTGGCAGCATATGCTTTTGATGCTGTCCTTCATTGTCCTGGTTATCACCGGCTTCGCCCTCAGATATTCCCAGTCCTGGTGGGTTGAATACTTCTTTGGCTGGGAAGGCGGTTTTCCCCTGCGGGGTATTATCCACCGGGTGGCGGCGGTCGTCTTTATTCTCACCGTTCTCTGGCACGTTATCTATCTGTTCACCGCCCGCGGCCGGCAATACCTGAAAGACATGTGGCCGAACATGGTCGATTTCAAACAGTTCTTCGAATCTATCTTCTTCAATCTGGGGCTTCGGAAAGACAAACCCAAATTCGGCCGCTTCAGTTACGTCGAAAAAGCCGAGTACTGGGCTCTGGTCTGGGGAACCGCAGTAATGATTATCAGCGGTTTCTTCCTCTGGTTCGAAAATTTCGCGGTGCAGTGGTTTCCGAAAGGCTTCCTCGATGTCATGCTCGTGGTTCATTATTACGAGGCCTGGCTGGCTTTCCTGGCTATCTTAATCTGGCACATGTATTCGACCGTATTCAGTCCGAACGTTTACCCGATGAATCCATCATGGCTGACCGGGAAAATGCCCAGGGCCTGGTACGAACACGAACATCCACTGGACACGATCCCGGAAACGGATAAAAAACCCGACGACATACCGAAAAAATAAGTTGCTATAGACTGCCAAGGGGAACATATTAAAGCCATGTCTTTCATGACTCAGACCCCATCGAAGAACACCATCCTCGCCGGATTATTTACGACCGTTCTGACGCTTTTCCTCCTGTTCTCCCCTTCCGCCGTAAAATCGCAGACAGTCGATGACTGTATGATGTGTCACGAGGACCGGGAACTCACCGCGGAAATCGACGGCAAAAAGACCTCGGCTTATATCGACCTCGAACGCTACCGGAAATCCGTCCATGCCGACCTCGAGTGCATCGACTGTCACCAGGACCTCAACGGATTCGAGGATTTCCCCCACGAAGACGACCTGGCGCGAGTCGACTGTAGTCTGTGTCACGACGATATCGCGGATACATACCGGGTCAGCCTGCACGGTCAGGCGGTGGAAAAAGGCGAGAAGCTGGCGCCGCAATGCCGCGACTGCCACGGGAATCATTATATTGACCCCGTCAGCTCCCCGCAGTCCAACGTCACCAAGTTCAATATTCCTTTTTTATGTGGTCGCTGTCACAAGGAAGGCACGCCTGTCTCGCAAACCTACGATATCCCCCAGGACAGCATTTTATCGCATTATTCGCAGAGTATCCACGGGGTGGGACTGTTCAAACAGGGCCTGACTGTCACGGCGGTATGCACTGACTGCCACACCTCGCACAGTGTCCTGCCGCATACCGACCCGAAATCGAGCATCCATCGCGACAATGTCGCCAAAACCTGCCAGAAATGCCACGGCCGGATCGAAGAAGTCCACCGCAAGGTGATTCGGGGAGAACTCTGGGAGAAAAATCCCGGCATGGTGCCCGTTTGCGTCGACTGCCACGCCCCCCATGAAATCCGCCGGGTGCTTTACGAGGAAGGCATGTCCGACAGGGAATGCCTGCGATGTCACGGCAACAAGAAATTGACCGCCGTTATCGACGACAAGACGGTCTCGATGTATGTCGATACGCTGGAGACACATGGTTCGATGCATCGTCATATCAGCTGCGCCCAGTGTCATACCGGCGCCACCCCGTCGCATGAACGCCCCTGCGCGACGGTCATCAACAAAGTTGACTGTTCCATCTGTCATACCGAGGTCGTCGAAAAATTCGTGACCAGCACTCACGGCAAACTGGCTGACCGCGGTGACCTGCGCGCGCCCGGTTGCAACGACTGCCACGGCACGCACAATATCAAGGGTTTCCGCGACCCGAATTCCCCCACTTACCCGACCCAGGTACCGGACCTCTGCGGCCGTTGTCACGGCACCGAGGGCAAAGCCTCGGTCGATATGGACCAGGACCGGCCGGACCCTATCACCAGCTATCTCAATGGCATTCACGGTATCGGCCTCAAACAGAGCGGTTTGGTGGTGACGGCCAAATGCACCGACTGCCACACCCCGCACCATGTCCTGCCGAAAGACGACCCGGAATCGAGCGTCAATCACGAAAACCTGGCGCGCACCTGCTCGGAATGTCACCGGGGCATTTACGACGAGTTCAACCGCAGCATCCACTCCCCCGCTGTGACTCAAACCGATAAACCCTTGCCGACCTGCGAGGACTGCCATGAATCACACGCTATTGTCCGCACCGACTCCAGGGGCTTCCGCGATAAAATTATCGACCAGTGCGGCGCCTGTCACGAGGAAGTGACCGAAACCTATTTCGAAACCTTCCACGGCAAGGTTTCCAAGCTCGGCTACGAGGCCGCGGCGAAATGCTACGACTGCCACGGCTCGCACAATATCCTTCCGCCGGAAAACCAGCACTCGACCCTCTCCCGGCAGAATATCGTGAGCACCTGCGGCAAATGTCACCCTGGCTCCCATCGGCAGTTTGCGGGATACCTG
>JBMOKZ010000202.1:0-12944 GCA_049324195.1 Candidatus Zixiibacteriota bacterium
CAATCGTCTGGACTGGACCCTGGCTTCCTGGCCGGTGCCGGTGGACATTAACGACTATGAACGCGGGAAAATTCTCTGGCACAATCCCCGGCAGCAGCCGCTGGTGGAGGAAGTTTACGACCGGGAAAGCGCCCAGGGGGAAGGTTCCTTGACCACTCTTAGGCTGATTTTCCGCCCGAAGAACAAGAAAATCGAGGGCGAGGATACGACTCAGGTCGCTTCCTGGGGCGGCATCATGCGGTATTTCGGCAACCGGGTCGATGCTGACCGCGCCCAGCTTTTTGAGATGAGAGCGAAAGGATATCGCGGTAAAATTCATTTCGATTTCGGGGTCATCAGTGAAGATGTCGACGGCGACGGCTCGCCCAACAACGAGGACGCCAACCAGAACTACGCCGTGGATGATTCTGAGGACCTGGGACTGGACGGCCTGACCGATGTTCAGGAAGCCGAGGAATTGGGAATTTACGACAATTCCTATGACCCGGCGGGGGACAACTACTACTTCTTCGGTCAGGGCGATTGCCCGGTCGCGCCGGAAATGTGCTCCCAGATGGAAAACCTCAATCCCGACAATTACCAGAATGATTCCATTTACTATGAATGGTTGAACGGTACTCAGGGCAATTCCGACGATATCGCACTGGGCAACGCGCCCGATAAGGAAGTTCTCTCGAGCAGTTCGTTCGAGACCCGCAACGCTTACTTCTCTTTTGTAATCGACCTCGCCGACCCGGTCGACCCGTTTTATGTGATTGGTTCGGAGCGTAATAACTGGCGGACTTTCCGCATCCCCATTCAGGACCCGTTGATGCAAGATGAGGTGATCGAGACCGACGGCGTGACGGCTAAATGGTCACAAATTTCCTATATCAGGGTCTGGCTGGAAGCGGACGATTCGGCCGCGATCTACGATACTCTCGAAATCGCCGACTGGTATTTCGTGCAGTCCAACTGGAACGACACGATTCGTTCCGACCCGTATTATGTCAATGAATCCAATACCGATTTCGTGGTCGCTTCGGTCAGCACCGAAGACGGTACTTTCGAGCCGCCTCCCGGAGTCAAGGCGTACAAGGATGAGGCTACCAATGTTACCGAACCGCAACGGGGTCTGTCGCTGGAATACGACAGTCTCCATTACGGCGATACCTGCCTGGCGGAAAAGAACCTCGTTTCGGTCGAATCTTATTCCGGTTATCGAACGATGAAAATGTACATCAGCGGTGGCGATGCCGACCAGCCGTACGTGATGTTTTTCTTCCGGTTCGGCGAAGACGAAGAGAATTATTACGAGTTCCAGAAGCGGGGGCTTTACGGTGGCTGGGATGAACGAAATTATATGGAAATCGACTTCGAGGAATTAACCGCCGTCAAGGATGAGATTCAGAGGAATCTCCCCGAAGGGATGAATTATGCTGATGTCGATACAGCCGTGGGGCAATACCGTATCAAGGGCAATCCCCGCCTTGACGAGGTGTTATATTTTGCCGCCGGCATTCTTAATGTCGACGAAGAAAACCGCAACAATATTTACACCGGCAAAGTCGTTCTCGACGAATTGCGCCTGACCGATGTGCGTGACAATGTCGGCCGGGCGGGACGAATCGCCGTCAGCGGTTCGATGGCCGATCTTATCCGATACAGCTTCAACTATCAGTCTCAGGACCCATATTTCCGGGGAATCTCGGCGGCTACAAGGGGCGGGTCCAACAATAACCTGGGCAGCGGCAAGACGCAAAACAGCCTGCGCTACGATTTGACTCTGAATGTCGACAAGTTCCTGCCGAAATCATGGAATTCGAAAATACCGGTCAGTTTCGGTAAGACGGAAACCTCGGAAATTCCTCTTTTGAGAACCAATTCCGACATTCTCCTGCCCGATGATGTCCGTGAATCGGAGAAATCGACCGGGGATACGAGGTCGTTCCGGTTCAGCGAAGCTTTCAACAAAGCCGGCCGCAATCCTCTGTTCAGCGTCTTGTTGAACCGCCAGAAGGTGTCCTTCTCCTACAGCAAGTCCGAAAAGACGTCGGTGAACAAACCCTATTCGATTACGGAAAACTACAACATCAAAGCCGACTATGACATGAGTATTAAAAACGTCCCGACCCTGCCGATTTTCTTCTGGACCAAACCGTTACCTCTGTTGAAGAAGACACAGGGTTCCCGGCTTTCGCTGTATCCGAGTTCCTGGCGCTGGTCGGGGAATTACAACCGAAATCTGTCCATCAGTGACGATATCAACCAGAGCCGTATCAGCTCTTTTACCCGGGATTTCAGCGGCAGTATGGACATGAGCTATAACGTTTTTGAAAACCTTAAAACCACTTTCAATTACACGACCCGTCGGGATTTAACCGACCCGGACCTGATAAATATCGTCTTCAATCCGAAAGATTTCAAACTGGGGCTTGAAACCAGCTACAGTCAGTCGTTCACGGCCAATTATGACCCCAAGCTGCTCAATTTTCTGTCATCCAGCTTTTCCTATTCGGGACGTTACGGCGATACCTATGACCGTTCTTACAAAACCCGGAAATCCGACCTTACCCGTACCTGGAGTGTTAAAGGCAGTTTGGATCACATGAAACTATTTGGCGGGAAATCCAGCGGTCGAAGCAGCGGTCCTCAACGGGCGCGACCGGCTGTCAGAGGCGGTGTCACGACACAGGAAGTAAAAGCCGGGGGCGGAAAACCTTTTTATGACCCGATCCTGGCCGGATTCCGTTTCTTGACCGGCTGGATCAACCCGATAAATTACAAGTACGGGGAAGGTTACAGCAACAGCCTGCCCGGTATGACCGAGCGGCCCTCGTGGTTCTATCGCTTCGGATTTTATGACCAGCCTGATGTCCCGGTCAAGGTCGAAACACGCACGCCTTCAGCCAGTGAAAACAAGGATTATGATTTCTCGTCCGGGTTCACTTTCCTCGGCGGGATAACGACCGATGTGAAATTTACCCGGAGTATCGACCAGGACCTGATCAAAACCGGGACCCGCTATAAGGACGTTACGACCGGGTGGCCGGAACTGAGTATTCGTATCCAGAAATTCAGCAAGTTTCCGCTGATAAAATCGCTGTTGAACAAGTTTATCGACGTTTTCTCGCCGCGTACCAGTTACAGCCGCCAGCTCAAGGAGGAGTACAACCTCAATACCGGTTTTATCACCAACCGGACCGAAACCATCAACCGCAACCCGCTTTTGTCGGTCAATTTCAAACTGTTTCGTTCGCTTTCCCTTTCCGGTTCCTACACGACTTCGGAAACGAACACCGAGAAATACACGCCCTCGACCGGTACGCTCGATTCTGAAACCAGGGCGCTAAAAAAGAGTTTTGCCTTCAGCACCAAATATTCGTTCAGTTCGCCGGGCGGGATCTCGATTCCGCTGTTTGGCAAGCTGCGTTTTAATTCGACCGTGCAGATAACTCTGGATGTGAAGTTTAATTCCAATATCACCGAGACCAACTCTGGAAAGGGCTATGTAACCTCGACCGATAAATCCGACCTGACGGTCTCACCGGTAATCTCGTATCAGTTCAGTCAGCAGATTAAAGGCGGCCTCAGCGCCCGCTGGCAGGACACTCAGGATAATTATTCCGGGCGCAAGAGCCATGTCCGGGAGTTGCAAATCTGGACAGAAATCAGATTCTGAGAATCTTTTTCAATTGACATAAAAGGAAATTCATTATAATTAACAACGGGCAGGTGAGTTCCGTGCGAAGCAACGCCGCCTGCCCGGTTGAAAAAAATCCCAATAAAAATTCGGGAGATAATGACGGACACAATAAAAAAACCGCGTGATTTTCCGGCTATCGAGGAAATTTTACAGGATGACCGCTTGCGCGCGGCTGTCGCGGCGGTACCCCGCCCCCTGGCGGCGGAAATAATCAAGGATGTTGTCGCTGCTTTCAAAGAAAAACTCGGCCAGGCACCGGAAGGTATCAAACTTACCGATTTGATTGACGCCGTCCGCAAAAAACTGGCGGCGGCCGGGCGGCGCGAGGTCTCCCGCGTCATCAACGCCACCGGTATCCTGGTGCATACCAATCTGGGCCGGGCGCCGCTGTCGGAATCGATTTTCGAAGCGGTGAAAAAAACCGTGGTCGGGTACGGCAATATTGAGTTCAATATCGAAAAAGGCGTGCGCGGCAAGCGCGGCGAAGCCTGCGAAAAATACCTAGCCCTGCTGGCCGGGGCCGAAAGCGCCACGGTCGTCAACAATAACGCCGCCGCCCTGTTTCTGATTCTGAACACGCTTGCCAATCGCCGGAATGTCGTCATTTCACGAGGGGAACTGGTGCAAATCGGGGGTGGTTTCCGCATCCCTGATATCCTGAAACGTTCCGGAGCCAGGCTCGCCGAAGTCGGGACGACCAATATCACCACCCCGAACGATTACGAAAGCCAGCTCGAAGAAGGAGCTTCGTTAATTCTCAAAGTCCACAAAAGTAATTTCATCCAGGCGGGTTTCTCCGAGGAAACCTCGTTGAAAGAGCTGGTCGCACTCGGAAAGAAATACCGCATCCCGGTGGTCAATGACCTCGGCAGCGGGGTGTTCATCCCGACGGAGAAACTGCTCGGTTACGGTGAGCCGACCGTTCAGCAATCGGTTCGCGCCGGCGCCGATTTAACCTGTTTCTCCGGCGATAAAATGCTCGGCGGGGTGCAGGCGGGGATGATTGTCGGACGGGATGATTTTATTAAAAAAATCAAGAAAAACCCGATGTTCCGAACTTTCCGGGTGGATAAAATCGTTTTCTCCATTGTTGAAAAATTGTTAACCATATACCTGAACAATACCCATCTGACCGATATCAAACTCTGGTCGCTGATAACGGTGCCGGAATCGGAACTTTACAAAAGGGGCAAACTTATTCTCGAAGCCATCGGCCGCCCTGACGGTGTCAGTGTCGAGGCTACCAAAGCTTATGTTGGCGGGGGTGCGCTGCCGGAGTCGGCTATTCCCTCGACCGGCGTCATCTTCTCGACCCGGTACAAGGCTTCCGCTTTGATGAAGAAATTTCGCGATTATCGCCTTCCGGTAATCGGCCGCATCGAGGATGATCGCTTCATTCTCGATTTGAAAGCGGTCGATGCCGAAGATATCGATTTGTTGGTTCAGGCGATAAAGGGTTGTCTTGCAAATTAACGTATTCTCATGATAGTAATAGGCACAGCGGGACATATCGACCACGGTAAGACGGCCGTCGTCAAACGGCTGACCGGGACCGACCCTGACCGTCTGCCCGAGGAAAAAAAAAGGGGCATGACGATTGATTTGGGTTTTGCCTTCTATACCACGCCCGCAAACGACGAACTGGCGTTTGTCGATGTTCCGGGGCACGAGCGGTTTGTTAAAAACATGATCGCCGGAGTGGGCGGGATCGACGTTGTCATGCTGGTGATTGCGGCCGATGACGGCTGGATGCCACAGAGCCAGGAACATTTCCAGATTGTCCGCCTGCTTGACCTCCGTTACGGGCTGATCGTGATCAATAAAATCGACATGGTCGAACCCGACTGGCTGGAACTGTTACAGCATGAAATAAAACAAAAGGTAGCCGGCTCTTTTCTGGAGAACGCCCCGATTTTTAAGGTGTCCGCCCAGACAGGAGCGGGGTTTGACGCTTTGACCGAATACCTTAACGAAATCTCCGGAAAAATCGCCTCCCGGCGAAATATTGACAAAGCCCGGCTGTATATCGACCGATCCTTTATCCAGGCGGGGATTGGCGGGGTAGTGACCGGTACACTGCGAGGCGGGACACTTGAAATCGGCCAGAGCGTCACTGTCTGGCCCTCTATGACCGTCGGGCGCGTCCGCACTTTGCATTCACGCAACAAGCCGGTGGAAAAAGCTTACCCCTCGCAGCGCACCGCGGTTTCTTTCACCGGCATCGACAAGGAATATCTTGTCCGCGGCGGGGTCGTCAGCACCGACAGGGATTTATCATTCTTCAGACGGAATCAGGTTTTTGCGCTGGCGGTGGAGCTCCTCCCGGAAACGATTATCAGTATCGACGACCGACGGAAAGTGCTGGTGATTGTAGGTACTTCGGAGGTGGAAGGAGAGTTGCGGATGTATGACCGCAAACAGCTCAACCCCGGTGAACGCGGCCTGGTCTTTTTCAAACCCGACCGGCCGCTCCTGGCTTTTGTCGGGGACAACTATATCATGCGGCTGGTGACACCCATGGTTACGCTGGGAGGTGGCAAAGTGCTCGATTTGCTGGAGCGTTTCCCCCGGAGAAAACAACTCGACCGCTTCGTCTATCTCAATAACCGGGTTGATTTCAGTCTGGATAGTCTGCTGGTCTCGGAATTTCAGAAAAATATCCTGCAGGAAATTACCGGTCTGCTCGATTACGCTAATTACTCTCGGACGGAAATTGCCGCCACGGTAGAAACTTTGGTGAAGACCAGACGACTCGGGAAATTCGGGCGGTACGTTTATCACCAGGAACATTTAGAATCCGTGGTAGCGAAATTAAAAAGTGCTCTGTTGGAATTCCTCAGGGAAAAACCGCATTTAAAAGGGCTTTCGGCGGAGGAAATAACCCGGCTATCCGGTTTGTCGGATACGACCGCCCACGCTCTGATCGAATTCCTGGTGCAAAAAGAGGAGCTGGTAAAAGAACAGGAACTATATAATCTGCCAGGTCGGGGAATGAGTCTCAAGGGCGTTATCCGGCAGGCTCATGACAGTATCATGCAAAGCTTACGGGAGCAGCCGTACGGGCCACCCACACTGGCCTCGTTGGCGGCCGGAGGAAAAGTCCACCAGAACGCTATTAAGTACATTATCGATACCGGAGAGGCTTGCAAATGCGGGGGCGACTTTTTGTTTTTAAGCGAGGTCTGGCGGGAAATCATTACCTTTATTAAAAAGAAGTTGAATACAGACAGCCGGCTGACGGTGCCCGAATTGCGGGACCGTTTCGGCTTCACGCGTAAATACGTAATACCCGTTCTCGAAGAAACCGACCGGCAGGGACTCACCTGCCGGGAAGGAGATGTCCGCGTCAAAGGAGACAAATTTGATGACGAAAAGTTTAATTTATAACGCCCGCATTTATACCCAGTCGGGGGAAAGGCCATTCGATTCCATGGCTGTTTATAAAAACCGTCTGGCAGCGGTCGGCAACCGCCTCGAGTACGACCCGGATTTCAAAAATTACGACCGCATCAATCTCAGGGGACGTACGGTCGTTCCCGGGCTTGTCGACGCTCACACGCATTTCTATTACATGGCCATGACGATGGGGCACGTCGATCTGGACGGGGTTGACACGCTCGATAAATGCCTGAACAAGATTAAGATATTTTCCTCCGACCTGAAAAAGAACGAATGGGTGGTGGGCGACGGTTTCTCCGCCGACCGCCTGAAAAAACGTATTCTGCCCGACCGCTATATGCTCGATAAGGTAACCGGCAGTCGTCCCGCGTTTATTTTCTCGAAAGACCAGCACCTGGCCTGGGTCAACTCGCGCGCTTTAGAAATCGCCGGCATCGATAAGAACACTCCCGAACCCTCGGGTGGCCGTATCGACCGGTTCGATGACGGCACCCCGAACGGTTTGCTTCGGGAAAATCCCGGTTACGACCCGGTTTACAATCGTATCACGCGGCCCTCGAAAAGCGAAATTGACCGCCGCTATAAAATGGCGCTTGACCTGGCTTATCGGCAGGGTGTGACCGGGGTGCACTCTTTCGACGGTCCGGAGGCGTTTGATTACTTCAGCTCGCTGGCCGAGAAAAACAAGACTGGTCTGCGCATCAATTACTATGTCCCGGTGCGGATGTTGCCCAAGCTCTTGGAGAACAAAGTTTATTACGGCACCGGTACCGACTTTTTCCGTATTGCCGGGGTGAAGATTTTTGCCGACGGCTCGCTCGGTTCCCAAACCGCTTTTTGTTTTCAGCCTTACCCCGACTCTAAAAAGAATTTCGGGATCGAGACCAACAACACGGCGGCTTTAAAGCGATACCTCAAACAGGCGGCCCGGCTGGGCTTGCCATGCGCCATTCACGCTATCGGCGACCGGGCGGTGACCAATGTGCTCGATGCTTTCGAGGACAGCCCCCGCCTGGATTTCGGTGCCCGGCACCGTATCGAGCATTTGCAAATGATTCGCCGCAAGGATGTCACCCGGGTTAAGAAACTCAATATTGTCGCCTCGATGCAGCCCTCGCACTGTCCCTCGGATATCAAACTGGTGCGCGCTTACTGGGGGAAACGGGGCGCTGACACCTATATTTTCAGGACCCTGATGAATAAGAATATCGACCTGGCTTTTGGCTCGGACACGCCCATTGAGCCGCTCAACCCAATCGCGGGCATCGCCGCCGCCGTCAGACGGGCGAGACCGAACAGCCGCGACGTTTTCTATCCTGAAGAGCGTCTGACCGCCGCCCAAGCCCTATTCCGTTTTACGGTCGGTCCGGCGATTGCCGCCGGGCAGGAACATTGCCGGGGATATCTGCTACCCGGTTACCCGGCTGATTTCGTTGTGCTGAACGATGATATCACCCGGGTCGTGGCGTCGAAGCTTTACGATATCAAAGTTCTGGCGACCGTGCTTGACGGAAAGGTTAAATATTGCCATTCATCTTTGATTTTATAGCTTCAGCAAGCATTTTCTTTTTAATTGACTCCCTGCCGTTGATTGACAATATTTATAATAAATAAATTCACAGGGTATTTTTATGAGAAAAAAGATATTACTGATATTTTTCGGCTCGATGTTGCTGATGTCGATCGTGTCGCTGTCGCTGCGGACCGCGCTCGCCATCGAAAATGACAGTCTTCAAACGGATACGATCGTTCCGGAAACGAATGTCTCCAGTGCCGCCCGGCCCCTGGTGTATTATATGGTTATCGACGGCGCGATCGGGACGGTGACCGACGACCGGATCGACGAAGCTATCGAGCTGGCCGAGGGCAACGGAGCGGAACTGCTGATAATCATGCTCGATACGCCCGGAGGTTTCACCAAACCGACCTGGTCGATATGCAAGAAAATCCTTAATTCTTACGTCCCGGTGTGCGTGTATATCTCGCCGGCGGGCGCGCGCGCCGGTTCGGCGGGTGTGTATATTACCTATGCGTCGCATTTCGCCGCCATGGCGCCATCGACCAATATCGGCGCCGCGCATCCGGTCGGCGGCGGGGGTGAACAAATTGATTCGGTGATGAATGAGAAAGTTACCAACGACGCCGTGGCACAAATCCGGGCCGCCGCGGAAAAGCGCGGTCGTAACGCCGAATGGGGCGAAAAGGCCGTACGGCAGTCGGTCTCGATTACCAACAACGAGGCGCTCGAGAAAAACGTGATCGATATCATCGCCCGGGATATGGATGACCTGCTGGCGCAGATAGACGGGCGCACGACTGAGATTCCCGAGGGTGAAAAAATCATGAAAGTCAAGGACGCCCGCGTCGAACAAATTAAAACAACTTTCAAACAGCGGGTGCTCGAAGTTATCACCTCACCCGATATCGCCTTCATTTTGTTCTCCATCGGCGGGCTGGGAATCGTTATCGAGCTGTACAATCCCGGCGCAATATTTCCAGGCGTTATCGGAGCCATCTCGCTTATCCTGGCCTTTTATTCGTTTCAGACTCTGCCTATAAATTATGCCGGTATGGCCCTTATCATACTGGCGCTGATATTGTTTATCGCCGAGGTCAAAATCGTCAGCCACGGCCTGCTGACCGTCGGCGGTCTAATCTCCTTCGTGTTGGGAGGTCTTATGTTAGTTGATGCGGTGGACCCGGGGATGAAAATCTCCCTGTCCTTGTTAATTACCATGGCCATAGTAGTCGCCCTGACCCTGACCGTTATCGTCTGGCTCGTCGTGCGCGCTTCCAAAAGAAAGGTTTTTACCGGCGAAGAAGGCCTGGTCGGCAAAACCGCCGATGTCCGCAAAGATAATTTTATTTATGTGGACGGCGCCCTGTGGAAAATCGAATGCGAGGAACCGCTCGAGGTCGGCAACAAGGTCGAAATTGTCGGTATGAACAATTTGAAACTGAAAGTCAGAAAAATTAACTCTTAAATAAAGGATAAAATATGCCTGCCTTATACGCTATCATATTCGGGATATTTTTGCTGTTGATCATTCTCGGCAACATGATCAAAGTCTTGAAGGAATACGAGCGCGGGGTTATTTTCCGGCTCGGTCGGCTGATCGGCGCCAAGGGCCCCGGTCTGATAATTCTGATTCCGGTGGTCGATAAAATGGTGCGGGTGGACCTTCGTGTTATCACCTATGACATCCCATCGCAGGATGTTATCACCAAGGACAACGTTTCGGTGAAAGTCAACGCGGTGCTCTATTTCCAGGTGCTCGACGCCAACAAAGCAATTGTCTCAGTGGCGAACTTTTTCGAAGCGACTTCGCAAATCGCTCAAACCACCCTGCGGTCGGTGCTGGGCCAGGTCGAGCTCGATGACCTGCTGGCCAACCGTGAGAAAATCAACGCCGAGCTGCAGCAGATTATCGATGACCAGACCGAACCCTGGGGGGTGAAAGTAACCGTGGTCGAGGTGAAAAATGTCGATTTGCCGGAGCAGATGACGCGCGCTATTGCCCGCCAGGCCGAGGCCGAGCGGGAACGGCGTTCGAAAGTTATCCATGCCGACGGTGAGTTCCAGGCATCGCAGAAGCTGGCCGACGCCGCCAAGGTTATCGCGACCGCGCCCAACGCCATGCAACTGCGGTTTCTGCAGACGCTGGTCGAGGTTTCCGCCGAGAAGAACTCGACCTTGATATTCCCGGTGCCGATTGACCTGCTTGAAACGGTTCGCGGCTATCTCGAGGCCAACACCCCGAAAAAGGGGTAGGGTAACCTGAGTTCGTTAGGCTGTAGGTTGAAATAAGCGATGTGCCGTCAGGGCTCTGACCGTGACGGCTTTAATATGTAGTGTAGTGAATAGAGTACTTTTTATAAAGGGCTATTTAGGAATGTCTATTTTCAACTGACTCGTTCTGTTTGTATTCATGGTGACTTGGATGGCTTTGGGTCCGGTTCACGCTCAAGATGAATTACCCGGAGCTTTCGACTGGCGCGACAGCGCGATTTTCACCCCCGTGAAACACCAGATGAATTGCGGCTCCTGCGGCGAGTTTGCCGCGGTCGCCCTGTTCGAAGCCCTTATAAAAAAAGAAACCGGTAACGAGGTTGACCTGTCCGAACAGCAGATTGTCAGTTGTGTGCCCGGATGCGGCTGTGTGACCGGATGCAGTTCCCTTGATGCCTTGAAGTATATCCGGGACAACGGGATGGTTACAGAAAGTGATTTCCCCTATCTCGACCGGGATACCGTCTGCCGTTCGAACCTGAAAGGCAAGTATTTTCTAACCGAGGTTTATTCCACCATGATCCATTATAAGACACTGGTCGATAGAATAACAACGATTAAAGAAACCCTGCTGAGAATCGGCCCGGTAGCTACCAACATGTCTCTATATGACGACCTCGGCCGCTATCGTGAGGGCGTTTACACTTACGACGGCAAGTCGGAACCGATGGGCGGTCATTGGGTGATGATTGTCGGCTGGCGCGATGATACGGAACTGCCTTCGGGCGGTTATTGGCTTTGTCGCAACTCCTGGGGCGAGAAATGGGGCGAGAAGGGATATTTCAAAAGCGCTTACGGCGATGTTACCGGAATCGATGATTTCTATATCGTCTATGCCTCGTATAACTCTGCCCTTGAAAAATGATATTTATAAATACACGTGATTTACCATCTTGCCATAAACGATGTTGAGCCCGGCCACTGGGTAGCCTGGGTGACGGAATTGCACGGCTGTTTCTCCAGGGGGAAAACCTGTGACGAGACCGTAGCTTCGGCACAGAAAGGCATCGGGGATTATTTTCGGTGGCGCCGCAAACATGACTCGTCGTTCGTTATTCCGGCCAGCCCTGTTAAGACTGAAATCGCAGAGGATATCCGCTCGTTCGACGTGGATGATTATTTCGTCAACGCCCTCTTCGAGCACGATAAAAAGCCGCTAACCGAGACCGACCTGGCAGAAATCGAGGAACTCCTGACTTACACGCGAAAAGATTTGCAGGAGCTTATTGCCTCGCTGTCCGAAGAGCAGATAAATCGACCGATCGAGAGGGAAGTTACCGGCTCAATCGCCGGTGTTATCAAACATATTGCCAGCGCCGAGCTGTGGTATTTTGACCGCATCGGGTTGTCTTTCCCGAGAGATGACTATCCCGAGAATCTAATGGAGTTACTGTGTGTTTCCCGCGAACATACTTTGAAAAACATCCCGATACTTCTCGGTGATGGAGCCATCCATGAGAGAAGGGACGAGTTGTGGACGGCGCGAAAAGTCCTGCGTCGGACTTTATGGCATGAAATCGCTCACACCCGGCAAATCGAGAGATACAAAAAGACCTTTGGACATTAGTCACAATTTTCCTCTTTCCAAGCCTCATAAAAAAAATTATATTCCTCCCGTCATGGTTACCAAACGAACCGATTATATCAGTTGGGACGATTATTTCATGGCCGTCGCCCAGCTCTCGGCCAAGCGCAGTAAGGATCCTTCGACCCAGGTCGGAGCCTGTATCGTCAATAAAAACAAGCGGATTATCGGCATCGGCTACAACGGCTTCCCGAGCGGCTGTTCCGATGACGAACTGCCCTGGGACCGCGAGGGGGAATTCCTCGATACCAAATACCCCTATGTCTGCCACGCCGAGATGAACGCTATCACCAATTCCTCGAACAAACCTGATCTAGAAGGCGCGACTATGTACGTCAGCCTGTTTCCCTGCAACGAATGCACCAAACTCATTGTGCAGGTTGGGATTACGGAGGTGGTTTATCTTTCGGACAAGTACCATGACAACGAGGTTTTCATCGCCGCCCGCAAAATATTCGAAATGGCTGGGGTCAAACTCCGCCAGT
>JBMOKZ010000203.1:0-1682 GCA_049324195.1 Candidatus Zixiibacteriota bacterium
GCCGAGGCTATCGCCGAATATGAAAAAGCCCTTCCCCTTTGTCACGACAAAAGATTTCAACCGCGGCGCGCCGAAATCTTTCTCGAAATCGGTCAGCTGCTGGCGAAATCAGGAGAACTTGACCGCGCCCTGGGACAATTGCATCGGGCTCTCGGATTATACCGGCGTCTCAATGACCCGCTTGGAATTTGCAAGAGTCTCCGCAACCTTGGTGTCATTTATATCGAACTGGGGGACTTTGAAGATGCCGAGCTCGCCTATAGCGAAGCGATTCAGATCGCCTCCGAGGAAAAACAGAACATGCTTTATGCCGACCTCTACAACAATCTCGGCGCCATCAAAAATATGAAAGGTGACTGGACCGCTGCCCTAGACTGCTATAATATCGCTCGCGATGTCTATGAAAAAGAAGGGGAAGTGCGCAAAAACGCCTACACCCTCAACAATATCGGCATCACGCTGCTGGAACGGGGGCAGCTTGACTCCTCTTTGAAAAATTTTATCTCGTCTCTTGAAGTGGCTGAGACTATCAAGGATGCCTCGCTCAGCCTTATTCTGAATATAAACTTGACCGACCTGTATCTTAAGCGCCGCGAACCGGAGGAAGCCAAAATCTACTGTCAGAACGCCGTGCGCTACCTCGAAACCGAGCAGCTACGCAATGGTCAACTGGTCGAAATCTGGAAACTCGCCGGCAAAATCGCGGTGATGAACAATGAATTCGAGACGGCACGGGAGAATTTCGCCCGGGCTCTTAGTCTTGCTGAAGAACTCGGTTTGCAGTTCTCTCAGGCGGAAATACTGAATGAACAGGGGCAGTTATTTGTAGAAACTGACCGGCATATGGAAGCCCTGCAATCTCTGGAAAAATCGTTGCGAATTTTCGCCCAGTTAGACGCCGCCGGTCGCGCCGAAAAGACCGAAAATCTGATTGATTCCATTGAAGGTTTGTATCTGCGGGTTTTCGAAGCGATGGCTTTCAGCGTGGACCAGAAAGACCCTTATACCAAGGGGCATTCCGACCGTGTAGCCCATCTGTCGCTGGCTCTGGCGCAGGCCTTGAATCTGTCCGATATCGATATCAAGACCATCGCCGCCGGCGCTCTCCTGCACGACATCGGAAAACTTGATATCCCTGATGAAATCCTGAAAAAAACCGGAAAACTGCTTCCTGAAGAATTCGAGCAGATAAAGGGACATCCCGATCTCGGCGTGCAGCGTCTTGCCGGCATTCGTTTCCCCTGGGATTTCATGGCGCTTATCAGACATCATCACGAGCAATTCAATGGCGGCGGCTACCCCGGCGGTCTCAGCGGCGAAATAATCCCGCTCGGCGCCAGAATTGTCTCCGTTGCCGACGTCTTTGATGCTCTCACCTCCGAACGCCCCTACCGCGCCGCCTTTAACCCCGACCGGGCTCTCAAAGTAATGAGCGAGGAGATGAACGGGGCATTTGACCCGGTTATTCTCGATACTCTCATTTCGCTGGTGCGGGCAGGAAAATTAGACCATATCATCAATCGGCAGACCCGCCCCGATGAACTGATTCATATCTGGGGGCAATGCCGTTTTCGCCCGGAACAGACCCCTCTCGATTCCACCGGCGCCCCCGTCCCGACATCAATATAAGAGAAAATTTCTCCACCCCCCAACGTCGAAACCCTCATTACCTGTTTTTCGGG
>JBMOKZ010000204.1:0-12932 GCA_049324195.1 Candidatus Zixiibacteriota bacterium
CTATCTGTGCGACTGCCAATATGGCAGTTTGAGGTAATCGTTATGGCATTCGATAATTTATCTGACCGCGAAAAACAAATTCTGCTGAATCTGATCGATTATTATATCAAATCGGCAGACCCGGTCGGTTCGCGGGTGATTGCCAATAAATTCAAAATGGGGATTTCTTCGGCCACCGTCCGCAACACCCTTCAGGATCTCGAGGAGCTCGGTCTGGTGGAGCAACCGCACACCTCGGCCGGTCGTGTGCCCACCGATAGCGGTTACCGGGTTTATGTCGATTACCTCATCAAGCCGGAAAAGCTGACCGAGAACCAGAAGAAGGCCATCAAGCAATCTATCCTCAAGGAGGGTCGGGGGGTTAACGAAATCCTGGGACAGACCTCGAAAGTGCTCGGGGAAATCACCAACCAGCTTGGTTTGACGATTTCGCCCCGGTTCGAGAAGGGAGTTCTCAAAAATATCAAGCTCATCCCGGTGGCGAGGGACAAGGTAATGGTCGTAGTCATTGTCGAATCGGGGCTGGCGCGGTCGGTGATACTCGAGGTCGAAGCCTCGTTTTCGGACAGCACTCTGATCGAGATGGAAGCTATTTTCAACGAGCGCCTGACCGGACTGACCCTGGCGGAAATTTGCGAAACCATTACCGAACGCATGGCCGATGTTTCCGGGGAGGGCCGCCTGATTCAGTTGGTGGTTGATTCCAAGGACAAAATCTGGACCGAGGACAAGTCAGATTTGGTGCATATCGCCGGCGCCGACCGGTTGCTCGAGAAACCGGAGTTCGCCAACCGTCAGGCCATGGCGAAACTGATGCAGATGGTCGAGAACAGTTCGATGCTGTACGATTTTCTGAGCCAGGCCGACCGGGAAGGACTGGTAATCTCTATCGGCAAAGAAAACAAAATCGATGAAATCATAAATTGTTCGCTGGTAACCTCGACCTACCGGGTGGGTAACATCACCGGGTCGATCGGTGTTATCGGCCCGACCCGGATGCCCTACAGTAAACTGGTGTCCCTGGTGGAGTACACCGCAAGATCGATAACGGAAGTGTTATCGGGAATGGATAAGGAAAAGTAGAAACGATGTCTAAAGAGAAAGAAATCAAAGCCACCGGCGCCGACAACGTATCGGAAGAGACACCCGATACGGAAACGAACGTTGAAGAAGAAATGCGGGAGGCAGCTCCTGAGATAGAAAACGAGGAAAAAAACGAAAAAGAACCCGTTCCGGCAGTTGAAGAAGAATTATCCGAGGAGGAAAAGCTTAGCCGGCGGGTTACGGAACTCGAAGACCGGCTGTTGCGGACGATGGCGGATTTTGACAACTACAAAAAACGGACCGCTCGCCAATTCGACGAAATCATCCGCGCGGCCAACGCCAGGGTGCTGGGCGAGTTTCTGGAGATTGTCGATAATTTCGAACGTGCTCTGCAGCACGGCGACGAGAGCACCGATTTCCAGGCGTTTCGAAAAGGGGTGGAGCTTATTCTCGGACAGATGCGCGATTTGCTTGTCCGTTACGATATCAAGCCAATCGAGGCGGTCGGACAGCCGTTCGATCCGAACCGGCACGAAGCCCTGATGAAAGTTGTTTCCGACGAATACGACGAGGGTCTGGTCGCGATGGAAATCAGCAAGGGTTATATGCAGGGGGACCGGGTAATCCGTTACAGCAAGGTGGCGGTCAGTTCCGGGGCGGAAAAAGAAAAATAAGACAGTTAAACATCAAGTCACATATCTGGCAAAATTTATTTAACGATAGAGGAGTAAACGATATGGGGAAAATAATAGGTATTGATCTCGGGACCACCAACTCCTGTGTGGCGGTGCTCGAAGGTCAGGACCCGGTGGTAATTCCCAATATGGAAGGCAACCGTACCACGCCGTCCGTGGTCGCTTTCGCCAAAGACGGCGAACGACTGGTCGGCGCCGCCGCCAAACGTCAGGCGGTCACCAACCCCGAGAACACCATTTTCTCGGTCAAGCGTTTCATGGGTCGGCACCACAGCGAAGTCGGCAGCGAGGAAAAAATCGTGCCGTACAAAGTGACCGAGGACGAAAAAGGCAACGTGCTCATCGCGGTCGAGGGCAACAAATTGACGCCGCCCGAGGTTTCGGCGATGGTTCTTCAATATCTGAAAAAGGCTGCCGAGAATTATCTCGGGGAGGAAGTCAAACAGGCGGTAATCACCGTACCCGCTTATTTTAACGATGCCCAGCGGCAGGCCACCAAGGACGCCGGCCGTATTGCCGGCCTGGAGGTGCTGCGGATTATCAACGAGCCGACGGCGGCTTCGCTCGCCTACGGTCTGCAGAAAAAGACCAACGAGAAAATAGCCGTGTACGACCTCGGCGGAGGGACGTTCGATATCTCCATTCTTGAAATCGGCGACGGCGTGTTCGAGGTTCGTTCGACCAATGGCGATTCCCACCTGGGCGGCGATGATTTCGACCAGGTGATTATCGATTGGATGGCCGACGAGTTTAAAAAAACGAACGCCATCGACCTGCGAAAGGACCGCATGGCGCTCAAGCGTCTCAAAGAGGCGGCGGAAAAAGCCAAGATCGAGTTATCCTCGACGATGCAGACCAATATCAACCTGCCGTTCGTGACGGCCGACCAGTCCGGTCCCAAACACCTCGATTTGACCCTGACCAGGGCGAAATTCGAGCAGCTATCGGATCATCTGATTCAGCGGACGGTCGGTCCGTGCAAGGCGGCTATGAGTGACGCCCGGCTGTCTCCCAGCGATATCGACGAGGTCGTTTTGGTCGGAGGCATGACGAGAATGCCAAAAGTCGTCCAGCTCGTCAAAGAGCTGTTTGATAAGGAGCCCAACAAGGGCGTCAATCCGGACGAAGTCGTGGCGGTCGGCGCCGCCATCCAGGCGGGTGTGCTGGCCGGTGATGTTAAGGATGTGGTGTTACTCGACGTTACCCCGCTGTCGCTGGGGATCGAGACACTCGGCGGGGTGATGACCCGGCTGATCGACCGCAACACCACCATCCCGACCAAGAAATCGCAGATTTTCTCCACGGCGTCGGACAACCAGCCGGCGGTATCCATCCACGTCCTGCAGGGTGAGCGACAGATGGCGCTCGACAACCGGACGCTGGGGAAATTCGATCTGGTCGGCATTCCGCCCGCCCCACGGGGCGTGCCGCAAATCGAGGTGACGTTTAATATCGACGCCAACGGTATCGTCAACGTCAGCGCCAAGGACCTGGCGACCCAGAAGGAGCAGTCAATCAAGATCGAAGTGTCCTCGGGTCTCTCCGAGAATGAGATTGACCGCATGGTCAAGGACGCCGAAAAGTTCGCCGAGGAAGACAAGAAAAAGGGCGAACTGATTAAAACCCGCAACGAGGCTGACCAGTTGATTTACAGTACGGAGAAAACGCTCAAGGAAAACGCCGAAAAGGTTTCCGCCGACGAGAAAAAAAATATCGAGTCGGCTATCGAGAACCTTCGCCAGGCAATCGGCCGTGATTCGCTGGAAGAGATTAACTCCGCCAGGGAAGCCCTGATGCAGGCTTCGCACAAACTGGCCGAGGAGATGTACAAGCAGGCAACCGCCGAACAGCAGGCCCAGAGCCAAACCGGGGCAGCCGGTTCTGCGACTGGTGGCGGCAAGGCTGGAGCTGGAGCCGATGACGACAAGAAAGACGGAGCCGTTGACGCCGATTTCGAGGTGGTCGACGATGACAAGTAAGTAGTCGTTGATGGATAAAAGAGATTATTACGAAATACTCGGGATCGACCGGGGTGCCGACGAGGCGGCAATAAAGTCCGCCTATCGCAAAAAAGCGATGCAGTACCATCCGGACCGCAATCCGGGGGATAAGTCGGCCGAGGAGAAATTCAAGGAAGCCACCGAGGCGTACGAGGTGCTCAAGGACCCGCAAAAGCGGCAGATGTACGACCAGTACGGGCACGCCGGGCTGGGGCAGGGGGCTGGCTTCGGCGGCGGGTTCGGCGGTTTCGATATCGGCGACGCCCTGCGGGCGTTCATGCGCGATTTCGGAGGGGGTGGCTCGATATTCGACGAATTTTTCGGGTTCGGCGGCGGCGGTGGGCACCGTCGCACCAACCGGGGCGAGGACCTTCGTATCAGGGTGTCTTTGACGCTCGAGGAAATTGCCCACGGTATCGAGCGAAAGATCAAGGTCAACCGTCTCGTGCGCTGCGATACCTGCGGCGGCAGCGGGGTAGCCGCCGGTTCCTCGAAAAAAACCTGTCCTCAGTGCAAGGGGGCCGGTCAGGTACGGACGATTACCCGTACTTTTCTCGGTTCGGTTCAACAGGTCACGACCTGCAGCATGTGCCGCGGTTCGGGCGAGATTATCGCCGAGCCATGCAAGACCTGCAACGGCGAGGGTCGCACCCGCGGGTCATCGACCGTCAATCTCAAAATTCCCCCCGGTGTTTCCAGCGGCAATTACATGACCGTTGACAACATGGGCAATGCCGCGCCCTATCAGGGCACACCGGGTGATTTGATCGTGGTTTTCGAAGAGGCCGAGCACGAATATTTTACCCGTCAGGGCGACCATATCATATACGAATTGCCGATTTCGTTTCCGATGGCGGCCGTCGGCGGCGAGGTTACGGTGCCGACTCTATACGGACCCGAGACTTTGAAAATACCGTCTGGCACCCAGTCAGGCAAGGTGCTGAAACTGCGCGGCAAAGGCATCCCGCATCTGCACCAAAACGGCAAGGGTAACCAGTTGGTGCAGATACGGGTCTGGGTGCCGACCAAACTCAGCGGGCAGGATAAAAAACTGCTGGACGAACTGGCCCGCAGCGAGACGTTCAAACCACCCGAAGCCAACAGGTCGTTTTTCGATAAACTGAAGGAATCGCTCGGAGTGTAACGATGGCGGAAATTAAACCGGACGCTTATGTCGAAGTCAGGCTCGATATTCCTCGCGTCATGGCCGACGCCGTCTGTAATTTCATAATCGACCATATCGCCACGGGAATCATTCTCGAAGAAGAGGATGACGCCGATATTACCGGCATTGTTTTTTACGTCCCGAACGACAATCAACTAGATTACAGGGCCCTGCTTTCGAATTACTTCTCGGCCATCAACGCTACCCTGAAGGAAACGCCGCGGATACGCGAGCGGTTGATAAAAAACATCAACTGGATCGAACAGTACAAAGCGCTGATTGGACCCGTGCGAATCGGAGAAGATATCGTCATCCGGCCCACCTGGAACGAACCGGTCGCGGACGTGAAGTACGAAATCGTACTTGAACCGAAAATGGCCTTTGGCACCGGTTCGCACGAGACCACCCGCAGTTGTCTCAAGCTCATCAACGATAATTTTCTCCCGGGCCGGCGGTTTCTCGATCTCGGGACCGGGTCGGGCATTCTTTCCATTTTGGCCGACAAGATGAAAGCCGCCTATATCAAAGCGGTGGACTATGATCCCATCGCGGTCGAGAATTGCCGCGAAAATTTTGAGTTGAACGAAGTGACAGCCCCGAACGATATCTTGCTCGGGACAATTGACCGATGCGACGGTGATCCGCCCTATGATTTCGTTTGTGCCAATATCATCAAGAGCACCATTCTTCCGATTCTTCCCCGGCTCTTCGAGTTGACCGCAGCCGGAGGGAAGCTCGTTCTCTCGGGTCTTCTGGACAAGGATGAGTCCGATATCGAAGCTACTCTGAAAGAACTTGGCCAGACTGATTTTTCCGTTCTGCGCGACAACGAGTGGTCCAGCTACCTGATAACCAGGCGGTGACCGATGGTCCTTCCTGTTTTTTACGCCCCGCCCGAAAACATCGTCCAGGATACCATCACCCTTCCCGACGCGGAGAGCCGGCATGCAATAAGTGTGATGCGTCTCAAGCGAGGCGCGCTGGTGCTGGTGGTGGACGGTCTGGGGACAGCCTATCAGGGGGAAATACGAACGGTCGGAGCCGGATGTGTCGGCGTCTGTGTCCATTCGCAGTTTCGCCATTTCGGAGAACCTTCGTTCCGTCTCACCCTGGCGGCGGGGATGTCGGCCGGGGAAAAATTCGATACTATCGTCGAGAAAGGCACCGAGCTGGGCGTGAAGCGATTTGTACCGATAATCTCGGTCAAATCAAAAGTTAAACTCGAAGAACCCAAAAGAATAAAAAGCCGGTTGAGCCGGCTGGAGCGGGTCGCTTTGGCGGCGATAAAACAATGTCGGCGTTCTTATCGCCCGGATATCTCTCCGCCGATAACACTGGTCGCGTACCTGAATCAGTTCGATCCCGAGGCGCTGAATTTGATTTTTGCCCCGGAAAAGACAGCCGTTCCGCTCGATAAAGTGTCGATAGACCCGGATTTGAAACGGGTCAATCTCCTGGTTGGACCGGAATCCGGATTTTCTTCCGATGAAATCGAGATGGCCGTCAGGGTCGGTTTTACGCCAGTCAGCCTGGGTCAACGAATCCTCCGAACCGAAACCGCCGGCCCGGCGGTTTGCGCTCTCATAATGTATCTCATGGGCGAGTTGAGATAACCGCCGAACTGCCGATACAATATTTATATGGAAAATTTAGTTTATATCATTATCGGGTTACTGGGTCTGTCGATCGGCTCTTTTTTGAATGTCGTTATCTACCGGGTACCGAGAGAAAATTTCCTGAAACTGAAACGTTCCGTCTGCCCTCACTGTCAGAATCAGCTGAAATGGTATCATAACATTCCCGTTTTCAGCTATTTGTTTTTGAGGGGCCGCTGCGGTTTCTGCCGGAAGAGAATCTCTGTCCGCTATCCCTTGGTGGAGCTGGTCAACATGCTATTGTACCTGTATTTTTACTGGCAGCTGGGTTTGTCGCTGAATTTGGTGATATTCGCTTATCTGTCCTCGGCTCTGCTGGTTATATTTTTCATTGACCTTGATTTTCAAATTATTCCCGATGTTGTTACCCTGCCGGGTATTGTCATCGGGCTCGGGGTGTCGTTGGCGCCCGGAGGTATAGGTATAGTCAACGCTCTGGTCGGTTTCCTCGTCGGGGGGGGAGCGCTGTATTTAATTGCGCTTTTAGGCGACTGGCTCTTCAAGAAGGATTCGATGGGCGGCGGCGATATCAAAATGGCCGCCATGCTCGGCGCTTTTTTGGGTTGGCAGAAAGTCCTGCTGGTGTTCTTATCTTCGGCTTTTATCGGTCTGGTTGTTTCAATCGGAATCATGTTCTTTTCGGAGAAGCTCCGCAAGGACCGGGTGGTGCCGTTCGGGCCCTTCCTGGCCCTGGCGGCGATGCTGGCGATTTTGTACGGCGACCGGATTATTAACTATTATTTGAGCAATTTTCTGCAAATCCGCTGAATAATTCTCCCGCTTTCTCAAATTCAGCCCGCGGATTCCGATACATCCCTATGTTATGCTTAAAACCGTAAACAAATTCGAGTCGAAAATACATATCGGCCTGCTGCTGATTATATTTCTGCTATTGTTTTTACATTTTATCTCGAACTATACGATTTACCGGGCCAGACACTCGGGTTCCGAAGAAGTATATGTTCAGCTCAAATCCGCAGCTTTGTCGATTTCACGTATTGTCCAGAACAACTATCCGGAAGCGATCGATGACGACCAGCTCAAACGTCTGGTCAACGAATACAATTTAAGCAGTTTGCAAATCATCCCCTCGCGTCCTTCCGATACAACGCTGACGGCGAAGCGGCGCTGGCTGATGAATGTCGTCCGCTCCCTGCCGCCGGGGCAGATTCCCGATATCGCCGAAAAAATTCTCAAGGCTGATTACAACGAGGTTACCCGGGGAAAAGGTAGCGAGTACTTTTTCGTCTATCCCATCCCGGCTCGGGCCGGCCATCAGCTTTTGATTCTTTCGGTCAACCGGGGCGGGTTGGCTTATCTCGATGATTCCGGATATATTATTATGGGGATTGTTGCGGTTTCGTTGTTGCTGGTGACCTTTTTGTATCTGCTGATTTCCAAAACGATTTTTACCCCCTACCGTAAAATTACCGAGAAGGCGGTCGAGGCAGGAAGACCGGTCAAGCGGGGTGACAACGAAATCGAGGCGGTGGTTGCGGATTATGAAAAAATTATCGAGGAATTAAAACAGAGCCAGGCTGAGCTTTTAAAACTTAACCGGCAGATTCAGAACCGGGCCGATTCACTGGAGCAGTTTAACCGCTACCTGCTGGAATCAATCAACTCGGGTATCGTGACACTTGACGCCGAGGGACGGGTGGTTTCGGTCAACCGGGCGGGGTGCCGGATTCTCGGTATCGAGCCGGAGCGCTATTTGAAACATCATTATGTCGAACTGTTCAAAGACGAGGAGCCGTTAAATGGTATTCTCGCCGCCGCTCTCGGCGAGGGGATAGTCGAAGGTTACCAGGAATTCAATTTTACTTCCGAAAACGGACGCTCCCTGGTGCTTGGCATAACCGTGTCGCTGATAACCGACCAGGATAAAAAGCAGGTAGGGGTGTCAATTCTCATAAACGACTTGACTGAAATCACCCGTCTGCGCGGCGAACTGGAAACGAAACATCGCCTGGCCGCTCTGGGTGAGATGGCCGGAGGCCTGGCGCACCAGTTACGCAACTCAATGGGCGCTATTTTGGGGTACAGTCATCTGCTGAAGAAGAAATTGAAAGACGCCGATGAGTCCGCCGGAAGTATCGCCGCTCTGGTTCAGGAAACGAAAGAAGCGGAACAACTGATCGAACAGTTCTTGAATTTTACCCGACCGTTCAATTATCTGCCGGTAGAAACAGCGGTCGACGCCATGCTCGAAGAGTTACTCGAGTCCTTTCGGGTCAGGGATAACTGCCAAAAAATGGTTTTCGAAAGAGTCGGCGCGGCTGGAGTATCGATTTTCGCCGATGCGCTGCTTTTAAAACAGGCTCTGGCCAATATTATCGACAACGCCTGTAATGCATATGTCAACCGCGAGGGTACGGTAAAAATTCACACGGCGATTGACGGCAGTTGCTTGTCGGTGGCAGTTGAGGATTTCGGGTGCGGGATAAGCGAAGAGAACATGGATAAAATCTTTACTCCGTTTTATTCTTCTCGTCCCCAGGGAACCGGTTTGGGATTGCCGCTGGCCGGGAAAATCATCGATTTGCACCGTGGCCGTCTTTCGATAAAATCACAACCCGGCCAGGGGACCGTGTTTACCGTTATTCTTCCGCTGGCGCATACCTGCCACGACCAACCGAAACGTAAGCTTTCGGCTTCAATTTAGTCAAAATTTGTTTGGCATTTCTCTTTTTTTTCGTATTTTGAGACGGTAAATTTAGGAGGTTCTTTAATGTATACTGTTTCGAATTTCAGAAAAGGCCTGCCCATTTTAGTCGACGACCAACCCTATTATGTCGTTGAATACCATCATTTTAAAATGGGACGTGGAAGAGCCAACATCCGAACGAAGCTTAAACATATCAAAACCGGCGCAGTAGTCGAAAAAGTCTTTTCATCCAACGATTCATTCAAACCTCCTGATTTAGTAAATAAAAGAATGCAATATCTCTATGAAAACACCGGCGAATTCGTTTTTATGGATTCCGAAACGTTCGAACAGGTCAGTATTCCGGTTGACAAGCTGGGTGACGCCAAATGGTATCTGCTGGAAAACGAAGAATACCCCGTGCTCTTTCTTGATAACGAGGCCATTTCAGTTGATTTCCCGGCTTCGGTGATTCTCGAGGTTGTCGAAACCGAACCCGCGGTCAAGGGAGATACGGTCACCAACATCACCAAGCCGGCCAAATTGCAGACGGGTCTCGAGGTTAAGGTCCCGCCTTTCATCAAGGAAGGCGACAAGGTGAAAGTCGATACCCGGACCGGCGATTATCTCGAACGGGCCAATTAGGTCGTGAACGGACTGCGCCGGGTTATCGGGGTCGATGAATCGGGGAAGGGTGATTTTTTCGGCCCGCTGGTTATCGCGTCGTTCTTAGCGCCTGACTCCGAGCTGGATAGTTTGAAACGGCTCGAAGTGCGCGACTCCAAAAAAATCAGCGACAACAAACTGCTCCAGATAGACGTGCGCCTTCGCGAGCGCTACCCGCACGCCGTGGTCATAGTCGGTCCCGAACGCTACAACCAGCTCTACGATAAAATCAGGAATCTGAACAAACTTCTGGCCTGGGGGCATGCCCGGGCTATCGAGAACTTGCTGGAAGAGAACGATGCCGACCTGGCTATCTCCGACAAGTTCGGTAAAACCGCTCTGATAGAAAACGCCCTGCAGGAAAAGGGGCGACAGGTGGAGCTGCAGCAGATGGTTCGGGGCGAGGATATCCTCCAGGTCGCGGCGGCTTCGATTATCGCCCGCGCGTCGTTCCTTCGGGAGATGCAAAAACTTGAAAAGCGTTTCGGAGTGGAACTACCCCGCGGGGCGTCGTCGCTGGTTGACAGGGCCGGGCTTAAAATTCTCGAGCGTTACGATATCGGCATTCTCGAAAAGCTGGGTAAAAAGCATTTCAAGAACTATCAACGGATTGTCAATCCCACTCTTTTCGCCTGATAACCATATATTCGGGCAAACGCTTTTCTTCTAAAATATTTAATAAAAAACCGACTGTTTCTCTTTGAAACAGCCGGCGTTTCATCAGGCTCTGAAAGGGCCGGTTTTATCCCATAAAAAGAGTTTTCCTGAAGCTAATAAGGTGTCGAAAACTGCCGATAATCTTATTAACTGTAATAAATTAGCTTGAAAGGTAGATTATGGACGCCTACACTCCCAATCTTTTTATAACCGTATTTTTTCTGATAACTCTGGTTCTCCTGGAGCGCTTCCGGGAACAGATTACTGTTATCGATAAATCGTCTTATAAGTATATCACCGGCGGGATTGTCATTTTGACTTTCATGTCCCTCGGTCGTGTTTTCAGTCTGGAGGGTGTCTTCGACGCAGTACCTTTTTTGTCCGACCCGCTCTTTTTCAAGCTGATTGGCTGGATCGGCACCATTACCGGTATCACGTTCCTGGTGAGCGGGATGTCAAGCTGGATGCCGTTGGCAAAAAATTACAAAAAGACCAGCAACGACAAATTGAGACAACTCGATTTTATCCGAAAAATCGAACAACTGGTGAGTTTCGAGAACCGTCCGGATAAGGTTTTCGTGACAGCGCTGGATTACATGAAGGACCATTTCCGGTTGACCCGTGCCGCGGTGTGCAAGTTCTCCGTGACCACGCGTAAAATGTATCTCGTGGCGACCGTCGGACATACACCCGAACAGGAACAGCAGCTGACCCGGCTGTTGTTCGACCCGGAAGGATGGGGCAAGTATTTACAGGGCATGAAAATCGAATCCTCAGGAGCTGTCAGCGGTCTCGGAGGCATTCTCGGCCGGCCGGATATGATTTTACCGGTAGCGGTCAACGAACGTCCGGCGGCGTTTTTTATGCTCTGGCCGAACGAGGAATATGAAATCAACCGGGAAGAGGGGCTTAATTTAAAAATCGCCGCCGATATTATCGCCCGCAAGATTTTTACCGACCGGGTCGTATTGCGGGACAGGTTCGAAAAGGAATGCGACGAGCTGCAGGCAAGTGTGCTTAAACAGCTCGACCAGGGGCGACCGTTCAAGGACAATCTGGCGGCATTTTATCGTAAAATAAAATCCACTCTGCCGGTGGATATTCTATCGCTGTCGCTTTTGAACCATAATCTGACCCGCCTTAACCGTTATTCGGTCGGGGAAAACGAAACCGTACTCGAAGAAAAGGGTTTGACTTTCTACGGCGAACGCTCTCTCACCAGCCGGGTAATCGAATCCGGGGAAGCGGTCCGCGTCAACGACTTGAAACCGGAATACCTGAGCGAGGCCGATGCGCTGTTTCGGACGGGCGGTATCAAATCCGTGCTGGCGTTGCTGCTTAACCGGTACGAACCGGGCGAGGGAGTTTTAATTGTCGGGTCGCGAAAGCTCAATGCCTATCGCCACCGGGAAAGCCGTCAGCTTACCCAGGTTCTGCCGCTGCTTCGGGAACAGGTCCGCGAGGAAAAGAACCGCGATATGAAAACGGTACAGCATCGCCGAATCGCTTTGCTGAATGCTTTCGTCGATGAGATCAACAAGACCGAAAGCCTTCATGATGTATTCGATATCGCGGTGAGGATGCTTTACAACGAACTGCATACTACTTTGGTGCGTATCGCGACTCTCGAGGACCGGGGCGCTTTTTTGAAACCGCGGACCGTGCGGGTTCAGCCGTCGGCTGCCGCCGATATGACAGCTGCCCGGGGACCGATGATTGTCTCGATGATGCCGATTCACAAACAGGCGGTTGAGTCCGGTCAGCAGGTTCTGATCGACCAATCTACGAACGGGGAGCGGATGTCCGAGCTCGAGTCGCGGCTGACGCTCTCGGCCGATTTGACAACCTCGCTGTTAGTGCCCATCCGGGTGCGCGAGAAAGTCTTTGCTTTAATTACGCTGGCGGAGCGCCGTAATCGAGAACGGTTCCAATACAGTCCGCTTGATATTCTCTTCGTCAACGGAATCGCTCAGGCGATATCGATGGCAATGCAGCTCTCGCTGTTCAGACGACGCGCCGAAAGCGGTTCGGACCGGGCTCGCCTGCTGGAGGAAATGAACCAGGTCGAGGAATTCACGCCGGAAGTGAAAAGCCGCATCAAATCAGCCCTGACCGGCATTATGGGTTCTGTTGAAATCCTGAAATCCAGGGCTGAAAAAGGCGAAGTAAATCCCGGTCGCTATATCGATATCATTGACCGCTCGGCCCGGAAAATAAACGATTATTGCCGTGCGGATAAAGCCGGCGTGTAACCGGTAACGGAGGAAAACGAATTTTACCCCTTTATTCCGGGCTTTTCCCGATATGTACCGCAGTCCGGCTAAGTCCAAAAAATACATTGCCTTTTTGAAAATATTATATATATTCCAGACATAATCTTCGGGGTGAGGTGGAATTCCTCGA
>JBMOKZ010000205.1:0-1678 GCA_049324195.1 Candidatus Zixiibacteriota bacterium
TCGTTCACCATCGGCAGCGCCATGATGCAGTCCCCCAGATGATTGGGGGTGCGTATTAGAATTTTATCGTTCATCAGATGATAAATTTGCTTTCCAGGTCAATCCGGTTCGTCAGATAAGTTTCCAATTCTTCAAGATACTTATCTCTGGTCTCCAAGTAAAATATTTTATTTTCGAGATATTCGACCCGGGAAATCTGCCCGTCGTTTAAGCGCGATTCCGCGATATTCAATTTTATTTCCGCCAGTTCGACCTGCTTGCGGATAATCCCCAGCCGCCGATAGCTGACATCGAGACCGTTGACGAGATTGATAATTTCAGCTTTAGCTGATTTTTCCTTGCTTTCGAACTCCAATCGGGCCTGGTCGGCCTTGAACCGGGAAGCCTTAACCGCGGCCCCCGACGCCCCGCCATCCCAGATAGGGTAAGTGAAATTAAGGGATACTCCCCAGCTGTTGGTGTTGATTTCGTCGTCGCCGACACTTGTCCCGGCGACCTCGCGCTCAATCGTTCCCCGACCAAACGAATAATTGGCGGTCAAATCGCCAACAAGGCCGTGCGAACCGGCCGAATACTCCGCTTCCCGCTTTGACTTGTAATACTGGTGTTCGGCAATCTTGATAGCGACGCTCTGTTCCCAGTTCGCGATCATGCTCTGGCTTCGTTTTTCGGTGATATGCTCGAACACGGTCGGCTCGACGGGATCGATGGTTTTCGAGGGGTCGATGTCCAGCAGTTGCGCCAGCTCCCGGTTTTTCTCCTTGGTGCTGGTCTCGGCCTCAAAATTTTCGAGTTCGGCGTCGAGCATTGTAGCCTTGCTTTCGAGAAAATTCTCCTCGGAGATTACTCCGTCGGCGAACTTGGCTGAATCAATCTCCACCTGGAGCCGGGCCTGTTCGACTTTATCGGCGGCAATCTCCAGCTGCAGCCGGGAGCGTAGAATACCCATATAAGCGGCGGTAACTTCGTTCTTCAGCTCCCCTTCCTCCTGCATCTTGGTATAGAAGGCGATTTCCCGGTCGTCCTGGAGATTTTTCAATTCGTATTTGGAGTCCGAGGGTTTTAAAAGCGGCTGCTTGTAGGAAAAGTTAAAATATCCCTGCTGGTTGTTTTCGTCGATGAAAACTCCGGTGATCGAGGTGAGAGGATAGCGCTCGTCGTTTTTCGTCAGGTTGGCGGTAACCTCCAAATCACCGCCGGTGATAAGGCTCTGCTCCAGTTTGATAAAGGAGCTCAGTCCCAGATCCCTGGTTTTGTAAAGCGACTTTTCGGTGGCGCCGCCGAAAAAGCGATAGGTTTCGTCTTCGGAATACGATGGCAGGGAGCCGTTGATGGATATTGACGGCAGGTAAAAATTAATCCTTTTGGCGTTATACTGCTGCTGGGCGACTTCCAGGTTGCCTTTGATAATCCCGCCGCGAGGGGTTTCGTTAAGGGCGATATTGAGAGCGTCTTCGAGCGACATCTCGACCGCGCTGACAGGCGGTGAGACCGCCGAGAAGACAAGCAGAATCATCCAAGACAGCCCGTAACGGGCGTTTAAAAAAAAATTCTGATAACTGTTTTTCATATTCATACTCCAACCGGAATATTCTATTCATATCTCAAAGCTTCAATCACGTCGAGCTTGGCGGCCTTGGCGGCCGGGTACAGACCGAAAATGATACCGACCGAGGCT
>JBMOKZ010000206.1:0-12914 GCA_049324195.1 Candidatus Zixiibacteriota bacterium
TGGAATATATTCCAAGCAGTATGAATACAGAATTATATTATGAGCAAGAATCCAGTTTTATTAAAGGAAAGTTAAATGATGGTAAAGGGTTGCTGATAAACCTCAGTCAAGCACAGGGCCACGATAATTTTCTCACTCACTGGACTAATGATCTCGCAACTCATGCTCCCGATATTAGGGACAGAGTGGATTATACTTTTTTTAGAGATACTATTTCAAATGTAAATAAGTACAGTTTCTTCTTTAATTATACTTGTTATAATAATATGCTTAATCAAACAAATCCTATTTCTCGACATTTCATGCAAACCCAAAATGGTGGCGGTATAGGGTACATAGGTTCTACTACATATGATTTTTCTTCAACTGAATATCCCGAACTGAATGAAAGTATGTTAGATTTGATATTTAATGATAGTGTATTTGAAGTTGGAAAAGCCCTTGCTTTATCAAAAGTTGCTGTTATTCCTGAAGTTATTACAGATCCTTGGATTGAATGGAATGGGCGAACTGCTATGTTTAGCTTTTTATATCTAGGTGATCCTCAACTGAAAATATACACTGATACACCTCAAATAATAACGATAACATGTCCAGATTCTTTAGGAAGAGGCGATTACCAAACAGTGCATGTTAAAGCGACCTCTGGAGGGCAAGATTTGTCAGGTGCGCAAGTATGCTTACATATGCCAGATAATAATCCGGAGATATATAAAATTGGTACTACAGATGATACCGGCACAGTTGATTTTTCATTAAATCTTACACAGACAGGTAATATATCTGTTGTTGTTACGAAAGATAATTATTTTTATACTGTAGATTCTGCAATTGTGACAAATCTTGGATGTTGTGATGGTAATACAGGTAATGCGAATTGCTCAGCTTCAGATGCTCCAGATATCTCTGATATAACAAGAATATATGACTATTTATATTTATCTCATGCACCTTTGTGTTGTTTTGAAGAAGCAGACTGTAATGGGGATGGCACAGTTGATATTTCTGATTACGTACGTCTAATCGACTATCTATACGGTTCTCATAACCCTTTAACTCAGTGCCCGTGATATAATATAAACTACTGAATTTAGAAATAATCTCAGTAATGGTGGATTTTAATCCCGAACTGGGTTCCCCTCCGGCAGAATGTGGCGCCAGCTGGTAAACAGATAATAAAATTCTCAATAAGCTCGAATCCTGACCCGGTTTTGGGCTTTTTTTATGCTTGCCACACGAACCATATCTTAGTAAAATCATTGAAAGACGTTTATAAGATACCCTGTAATGGATTCGATACATGACGGAAACTTTGAAAAACTGGTTTATCAAACAACAACTATCTGAAACCCTGGCGACTTACGCCAGCTGGGCGCTACTGGCGGTCGCGGTCATTATCGTCGCGGTTCTCGTTAACTTCATCGTCAAACGAATTCTTTTAAAACTAGTCACCTATTTTATCAAAATCACGAGAACCAAATGGGACGACGCTCTGTTGAAGAACCACGTATTCACGCGGCTGTCGCATCTGGCCCCGGCGTTGGTCATTTACGCCTGCGCGACCTTATTCGAGCACCTTCAAATTCTGATAGAACGGCTCTCTTTTGTCTATATGCTTATGACCGGGCTTTCGGTCCTTTTCGCTTTTCTGAACGCGGCGGGTGATATTTATCGAAGTTACGAGGTGTCAAGACAGAAACCGGTCAAGGGCTATATTCAGGTAGTTAAAATCATTCTGACCGTCTTTGTCGTCATTATCGCTATCGCCACCTTATTGAATCAGAATCCACTGCTTTTATTGAGCGGCCTGGGAGCCATGACGGCAGTGCTGATTCTCGTTTTCAAGGATTCCATTCTCGGGTTCGTGGCCAGCGTCCAGCTTACCACCAACGACATGGTGCGCATCGGCGACTGGATTGAAATGCCCAAATACGATGCCGACGGCGAGGTAATAGACGTAACCCTGCATTTTATCAAGGTCCAGAACTGGGACAAAACCATCGTCACGATTCCGGCTTATGCTCTGATTTCCGAGTCATTCAAAAACTGGCGGGGGATGTCGGAATCGGGCGGACGGCGCATCAAGCGGGCTATCAATATCGACATGACCAGCGTCAAATTCTGCAGCCCGGAGATGCTGAAACGCTTCGAGAAATTTCAGCTAATCACCGAATACATCCGTTCCAAATTAAAAGAAATCGCCGAATACAATAAGGTAAACAATATCGATACTTCGGAGCTCATCAACGGCCGCAATTTGACCAATCTTGGGACCTTCCGGGCTTACATAAAAGCTTATCTCGAAAACCACCCCAAGATTCACAAGGACATGACCTTCCTCGTCCGGCACCTTCCACCCGGCGAACACGGTCTGCCGATAGAAATCTACGTCTTCAGCAACGACCAGGTCTGGGCCAATTATGAAGCCCTCCAGGCGGATATTTTCGACCATATTTTGGCGGTTGTGCCCATGTTCGACCTGCGGGTTTTCCAGCAACCGACCGGAAACGATCTCAAACGCCTCACAGCGGCTGATTGATTTAATTCAATCTTTTGAATACCATAAAGATAATTTGTAATATATAGTAATATGATTTTTCTATTTTCAGAACTTTTAACCCTGTTTATCTGTCCGTTAGAATGAAACCGATAAGGTTTTAATTCGTAAAGAGAATAAAGGAAGATTGGAAAATGGGAGAGTATCCATGAAGAAAATATTAATTCTGCTTATTGCAGTGTTGTTTGCTTTCGGCAGTGCTCAAGCCGGCAAAAGAATAGTTTACGAAACGGATTCGGGCGATCACGATGTTGAAGTTTCCGATTATGTCAATATCGATATCGACGACGGCTCTATTTTCCTCGAAGAAGAAGGCGGTGATTATAACACCGTGGAAATCAACGAGGAATATGAGTTGTTCGTAAACGACCGGCAGGTAAAACTCGATTCTGAACAGCAGAAACTGGTCGAGGAATTTTACGTGCTGGCGATGGATATCGTCAGGGAAGGCAAGAGCCTAGGCTGGGAGGGGGCCAAAATCGGAGTCAGCGGTGCCAAACTGGGTATGAAAGCTGTTGGTCGTATTTTCAAAATGCTTTTCACCAATTATGACGAGGACGATTTTGAACGTGATATGGAGCGCGATGCTGAAATTCTGGAAGCCAAAGCCGAAAAGCTCGAGGACCGGGCGGAAAACATCGAGGACATGGCTGACGACCTAAAATATGTGACCGAGGAAATGTTCGACATTATTCCCGAACTTCGGGAACTGGAATGGTTCTAACCGGCTGAATAAGCCCGCTTTTTCTCATATGCGGTAGCTTTATATACCCCTATCCGCCGCCGTCGGATATATATGTCCGACGACGGTTTTTATATTTTTCAGCGATAATTTAATCAGGCGAAGAAAGTAATGAGCAGTGCGCCAACGATGATAACCGTGGCAATATACCCCGCCGAGGTATTGCGACCGATAATCAGGTTCAGCGCGGATATTATCAGAGTTACCCCCAGGCGGGCGGATACTTTCTGCAATGCCGTCACGCGAAAGGCGTCGGCGAGAAGCATCAGTCCCGCCAGAAATATCGAACCGTAAATCAGCCAGTATGGCTGTTTTTTTGTGTTGGATTTGACGGTTGTAGTTGATGCGGTAACGGTTTTATTGTTGTCCACGGTCATACTCCTTTAAAAAATCCTCAATTCCCCGGACTATGGCCCGGGCGGCTTTTTTTCGGAATTGATAGGTCTTCAACCGGGCTTCTTGTTCAGGTAAAATCATGAAAGTACATTCGACCAGTATTGCCGGATACTGGGTTGGGCGGTTAATAGCCAGATTTCCGTGATACAGCCCGTAGTCGGGCAGCCCTGTCTCTTTTTTCATCTCCTGCTGAACCGCTCGAGCCAATTCAATGGAATGCGGGTGATAATAGTAAGTGGATACGCCATAATTCTCGAACGGATTCACCCCATCCGGCAGGGCGTTGTTATGTACCGACACGAACAGGTCGGCGTCAGCCGCTTTGGCTATTACCGGCCGGTCATACAGAGCGACATTACGGTTATCATCGCGGGTCATGATTACCCTGGCTCCGGCTGATTTTAGCATATCCCGAAGTACCAGGGCAATTTCCAGGTTGGCGTCAGCCTCGATATAGCCTGTCGGGCCGATCGCGCCGGGGTCATGCGAATGCCCTGGGTCGATTACAATCGTTTTATTTTTTAATCTCCACGTTTCCTCAGGGGCTTTATTGAACTGCAGATAAAAAGTATTGCCCTTATAATAAGTATCATACCCCCAGATATCGTTGTATAACTCTATTTTCAGCTCATAAAAGTCCGGTTCCACTTGTGACCAGGTGGCAATTTTTATCAGGTTGTCACGGGTATCATAACGAATCCAGTCCGTGTTTGAGGTCACCCCGAAAAGCTGAACCCGCAGCGTGCGGTTGTCGTCCTCGATTATCCGGAAGGGATGTTTTCCACTCAGGGGGAATTCTACTAAGGTCTTGTCTTCACCGGCATAAGTACGAATAGTGCTCAGGTACGAACCGGGCGGCATCAATCCGGCGGGCAGCCGTTCGACCGCCTGGTTGTAAATCCAGGCATAATTCGAAGGTGACAGCTGGGCAATATACCAGTCGCCCTCGGCGCCGACTACCAGCGCCTCTACTCCCTCGGGCTGAAAAATGGAAAAATAACCTTTTCGGGGTCCGTGCCGGATAATCTGAACCGAATCGGTGAAACGTACCGTAAAAGGATAATCCGGAGGATTGAGAGTCACTTTATAGCCGCTGGTTGCGGTAATCGCATGCCAGCAGGTCAGAATCTTGTGAATCTGATAAATGTTGAAAGATAGCAAAGGCGAAGTCAGGCTGTCGATAAGTTTTTGTTTGTCGGGACCGAGATGATATGTTATCGTCGCATCCTTTACGCTGACGCTTTCAGGGACGCGGTAAAATCCGGAATAGATACCCCTGATAAGAAAAGTATCCGGGACACTGCCTTGTCCGAAAAGAGTTTCTCCCCAGTAAGGTTGTAGGCGGGGTGCGGTCTCGGCCATCGGAACAGAATCAACCACCCCCGCGATCGAGAACCAGCCGACCATTCCCGGCGTACCCTGAAAATAAACCTCGAGCTGTGACCCCGGAAACAAGACCAGATTCCCCAGGGGGCGGTTATAATCGCCGAGTATCTGGAGGGTGTCCGCTGGCAGGCTTTTTAACGGTTCCGGAACGACGACATCGATTGTGGCAATCGCTACGGGGTCGGGATAACCGTGAGACATCGGTTTTTTTAACTCTTTTTTAAGATAGGCGTCAAGAACAAATGTGAAATCTCCGGGAATAACGGGAACAAAAGCGAGGAAACCGCCGCCTGGATGAACATCGAAATCGAAACCGTTCACCTTAATAAGGATGTCTTCCGCTTTATACGGTAAATTCTCGGGCAAATGGCCGAAAATGAAAGTCGAATCCACCGCCGCAATCGTCTGCCCCGGTTTAGGGTAAATAACGGTAAGCTCGGGAATTTGCGCTGTCGCAGAGGCGATCGTAAAAATAATGTAAATGACTGACAGCGTCAGTTTATTCAGTAATGTATTTTTCAACCACATCTCTTTTTAACTTGGGACCGCCGATAATTTCCCGGTCGACTTCGATGGTATCCATACAATAATTTATACCGGTGGCGATATCGTCTTCTAAAAGCAGCGGACCGTCAAGATCCCAGTAGTCAGCCATCGAGGACATATAGAGCGACTGGGCGATACCCACCGAGGATTCCAACATGCAACCGAGCATGATTTTTTTCTTGTCTTCGCGAACGACCCGGGCGATTTCAACCGCTTTCAGGATACCGCCGCATTTCTCCATCTTTATGTTGACCCCCTGTACCAGGTCGGCGTAGCTTTTGTAGTCCTCGAGGGAATTCATTCCTTCGTCGAAAAATAACTCGACTTCTTCGTTTTTTCCCCTTAAATGCGGCCATTCTTTGATGAATTCGACATCAGTGGGCTGTTCTATAACTGTCACCCCGGCGTTAGCCAGACGAAAGATCATCTCTTCGGCCTGTTCACAGGACCAGGCGCCGTTGGCGTCGACCCGGATATCGCGGTCGTGGACGTTAGAGAGCGCCTCGATTACCGTCAAATCGTCCTCTCCCCCCAGTTTGACCTTCACTACCGGAAATTCGGAGTTGATGATTTCGTGAATCATTTTCGAGGATTCGTCGAGACTGACCGTGATGGAACTTTTCACTCCGACCGGCGTGCCGAGCGATATGATTTCCCAGGGATAGCGTCGAGTCTCGCCCGAAATATAATTCAGGAACATCGTTACCAGAGCCGAACAGGCAATTGGGTGAATATCGAGATTGCAGATAGCGTTCAGAGTTTCGACATCGACACTTCTGCCTTCCTTGATAAAGTCAATACCTTTTTTGATGTCATTTTCGATTTCATCGAGGTTTGGTCCGTAATGGATCGAGCCCGAGGCTTCACCGGCGTAACGATTATTGAGAATCGTCAGGAGATTGGTTTTTTTGAGAGCCGATCCCTTGGAAACGGCGAATTTCTTTTTCAGGGGAAAAGTAACTTTCACGGTGTCGACATTGATCATAAAATTCTCCTGGCCTGGTTGTAATTGCGGTCGAGGTCCTCGCGGTAATTCGGTGCGCCAGAGCGCAAAGAATTTATCCGAACGCCTCCGCCGCTAATTGAACTGTGAATTATTTTTTCAGGACCGAGCGCGAAACCGACATGGCGGTTGAAAAATAATAAATCCCCGCTTTGTACCTCTGCTCGTTCTATTTTTCTGCCGGCTTTTATCTGGTCTTTGGTATCGCGCGGCAGGTCGATACCGAAACGCGAACAAACTGTCCGGATCAGCCCGGAACAATCAAAACCCGCGGGGCTGATACCGCCCCACAGATACGGGACGCCGAGAAATTTAATGGCTTCCCGGGCAAGTTGCATTCTTTTTATATTTTCACTCATTTTCATATTAATCGGCCTAACATTGGACGACTTAAGAAAAACCGCGCGATTATCCGGTAAAACCGCCCGGATATGCCCGCCTCTCTTCCCTTTTATGTACAAACGGGTTCCATAATATAAAAAGAAGGGCTCGGCGGTTTTGTTCCCTTCGGGTCCGTAAAGTACAGCGGTGTTCGCCGAAATCACGGCGTTGACCCGTCGGTGGTAGTGCTCGATTTCATTTAGGTTGACCGGCACTACAAAGCGTTCATCGAGCCAGCCGGTATAACCGTCGAGCTGGCGGATACACAGGAATCCGACTTTGCTGCTTTTAACCGCGATTGGCTCGCCGAAAAATAGCTGGCTGAGCCGTTCACTGTTGAATTTCGGCCGACTCCACAGGTCAAGCAGATTGGTGTTGACGTATCCGTATTTCATGTCGTTAACTTAGATTATATCCCGGCCGCAATCAATTAAAAACAGCCCCGAATCCGTAATTTTGAACTATCCCATAAAAAAACCGGGCCATAGTCCCGGTTTTTCGAAGATATTATTTCGTCAGGTTTTGACCTGTCCGACCTGGGCCAGTTTTTTCTCGATACGTTTCATGGCTTCTTTGATGTTTTTGACCGAGTTGGCGTACGAGAAACGTACATACCCCTCGCCGTATTCCCCGAAAGCTGTCCCCGAAAGACAGGCGACTCCGGCTTCCTCCAGCATAATTTTGGCGAACTGCTGGGAGGTCAGTCCGGTTTTGGTGATATTCGGAAATACGTAGAAAGCGCCCTCGGGTTTGAAGCAGCTGATCCCCTCGATATTGTTAAGGCCTTCGACAATGACATCGCGGCGTTTTCGGAACTGAGCCACCATGTCATCGATAGCGTTCTGGGGACCGGTCAATGCTTCGATTAGGGCGTACTGAGTGAAAGTGGCGGTCGAGGAGAAGTTGTTGATGGCCAGAGTGAACATGTAATCGGCTAATTTCTTCGGCATGGCCGCGAACCCCAGGCGCCATCCGGTCATGGCATAGGTTTTGGACAAACCGTCGATT
Source organism: Candidatus Zixiibacteriota bacterium (assembly GCA_049324195.1). GTDB lineage: Bacteria > Zixibacteria > MSB-5A5 > GN15 > FEB-12 > JAFGNW01. The sequence goes on from JBMOKZ010000206.1 coordinate 8,020, forward strand.
GCGATCGTACGTTCGAACGCACCCGGCAGCGAGATAACCGACTTGAACTCGACATCATAAATGATCCGGGAATAAATCTCATCCGACATAATCCACAGGTCGTGCTTTTTGGCCAGGGCGTATATGCCTTCGAGATCTTCCCAGGTCAGGATACCGCCGGTGGGATTTTCCGGCGAGTTGAGAATGACCATTCGGGTTTTGGGTGTAATCAGTTTTTCGAACTCATCGAGTCGGAAACGGAAATCGTTTTCCTCGCGGTATTTGACCGGAACCGGTTTGGCGCCCAGGAACTTGGTGACGGAACGATAAGTCGGGTATCCTGGATTAGGGACGATAATTTCGTCACCTTCGTTAATCAGGGCAATCATCGCGCAGAAAATAAGCGGCTTGCAACCTGGCATGATGATGATGTTCTCAGCCATGATATCGGTTTTGCGGGTTTTGGTCATATATTCGGCGACCACCAGACGGGCTTCGGGAATGCCACCCGAAGGCGCGTAATGAGTGTGACCGTCGCGGATAGCTTTGATAGCGGCCTCGGAAATATTAGCGGGCGTATCGAAATCGGGTTCACCGATCTGCAGGTGAATGACCGACTTGCCCTCGGCTTCCATCTGCTTGGCTTTCGCCAGCACCACGAAAGCGCCTTCGGATTCGAGGCGGCTGACTCTTTCAGTATATTGCATAGTATCTTACCTCTATCTATAAATTCAATAATTCTTTTGCTTTCAAAGCGATGTTTTCAGCCGCCAGGCCAAAATGTTTCACCAGTTGCCAGGGCTGGCCTGATTGTCCGAACCGGTCGGCCACTCCGACCATGTCGAATAATATTCTCTTGCCGCCAAGACTTTTCTCGGACATGATTGTTCCCGCGATTAAATTACCCAGACCGCCGACCTGATGTTCCTCGGCGGAGATAACCGCGCCCGTTTCCGCGGCGGCTTTGATTATGGCTTGACGGTCAAGCGGTTTGACCGTGTGCATATTGAGCACCCGGGTTTCGATATTATATTCCATTTTCAAAATATAAGCCGCCCGAACCGCCTCAGCGGTTTCCGGTCCGCAGGCGATAATCGTCAACTGCTCGTTTTCGTTTTTATATTCAGACGAAAGATAGATTTCGAAAGCATCGGTCAGTCTGGCCGCGTTCCGCCGGAAGCGAAACACGTTGGCTTCGCCGAACTTGAACGGCGTCTTTTCAGTGGTGATTACCGGAGTAGCCTCGCGGGCGAACCGCAGGTACTTCGGCCCTTCAATATCGAACAGCAACGCCCGGGTCATTCTTTCTGTTTCGACGGCGTCACAGGGCACGCCCAGGTGCATATGTGGCAGTCCGGAAATCTGGAAAAGAGCCTCCAGTTCCTGATGGGTAGCGCCATCGGGACCGACCGAAACCCCCCCGTGCGCCCCAATCACCAGTACGTTTAAATCAGCATAACATACCGATATCCGTAACTGATCGAGATTACGAGCCGAGGAAAAGACACCATAAGTTCCGAAAACCGGGATTTTCCCTTCTTTAGCCAGACCGGCGGCGATAGCGGTCGCGTTCTGTTCCGCCACTCCAACCGATAAAAACCGGATTTTTCGCTCCGGGTGGTTTTTATAGAAATCCGAGATACAGATGGAATCGGAAATATCCGCACCGATACAGACAATCCGTTCGTCAGCACCGTATTTATCCAGAGCCCGCCCGAAACCTTTCCGGGTAGGGTCCATCTCGACTTTAAGTTTCTCGCTTTTATTCCACCAGTAATCCGACGAATAAGACGGCAAAGCGGCATCTATTTTTCTGTTAGCATTATCTTGATAAGCCCTGCCGGTCTTAAGGATACGTTCGATATCGAAAGTATCGCTTAAGCCCAGTTCAGACAATGCCCGATTAAGCTGTTCGCGGCTGGGTGCCTTACCGTGCCAGCCGACGGCATTTTCCATGAACGATACCCCCGCCCCTTTTACCGTCCGGCAAATCAGCACCACCGGCTTCCCGGTTGTGTTGCGGTTGCGAGCGAATTCTAGCTTATTGACCAGGTCGTTCATATTGTGGCCGTCGACATCCAGCACCGTCCATCCAAAAGAACGGTATTTTTCATCGAGCGGTTCAATATCCATAACATCGGCGGTGGCGCCGTCGATTTGCAATTCGTTCTTGTCGATAATTAAAATTAGATTGTCGAGTTTAAAATGCCCCGCCGCCATGGCGGCTTCCCAGATCGAGCCTTCCTGTTGCTCGCCATCGGAAGAAACAATAAAAGTCCTGTAATCCTTATTATTCAGTCGAGCGGCCAGGGCGACTCCAACTCCGACCGAAAACCCCTGGCCGAGCGAACCGGCTGAAAGTTCTACCCCCGGCAAGTCCCGCCAGTGCGGGTGGCCCTGGAAAGGCGCGCCGAACATTCGCAGTTTGGCCAATTCTTCCTCGGGAAAATAGCCCGAAACAGCCAAAGAAACATACAATGCCGGTGCTTTGTGCCCAGCTGACCAGATAACTCGGTCGCGGTCCGGCCAGAACGGATCCCCGGGGTCGTGAAAGACGGTTTTCAGATATAAAGCGGCGCAGATATCCATCACACTCAAGGTACCGCCGGAATGCCCGGACCCGGCTGAGCAAAGCGAAATCAGGTTCAAACCGCGCATATAATTGGCGCGCTTTTTTAATTCCGCTACGGTAAAGTCACAGATGATTTGATTAGTCACAGAATTTATCAAGGGCACGGTCTGAACCTCGAACTTAAGAATAAATCGTTTATAGATTTAAATATGAAGAAAATTTGGATTTTGTCAATCGGTTTGGCGGAGAATCTTGGCCAGCAGAGCGTTAATTTTACGTTTTAAATCGGCGACACTGCCGCTGTTAAGGATAACTCGATCGGCTCTCTGGCGGAAGACGCTGAAGGTAAGCTGATTTTTCAAGCGGGCCAGCGCGTCCTGACGGGATATCTTACGTTTGAGAAGCCATTGGAGTCGCTTTTCCCGCGAGGTATGTACCACCAGAACGAAATCCATTTCCCGGTCAAGGTTCCAATCTAAAAGCAAAGCGGCATCGACCACCACCAGGCGGCAATTTTTTTTAACCGTTTTTATCTGTTTACGCAGTTCCTTCAACAAATAAGGATGCACCATGGCGTTGAGCCGGGCATGATTTTCGCTGGTCGCGAACGCCCGAACGGCCAGAATCTTGCGTCTGAGCTTTCCCCTTTTATCGAAAATATCAGTCCCGAAAGCTATTTTAAGCCGATGGCGAAGCAGAGCGGAATCTTCCACGACTTCGCGGCCGATGCGGTCGGCGTCGATTACACAAGCGCCCGCTTTCTTAAAAATCGCCGCCGCCGTGGTTTTGCCGCATCCCATTTGTCCTGTCAAGCCGATTAACATGATTTTAAATAATGTTTTTAAACTTTAAAAGCAAGCAGTGATATAAACCCCGGTATATCGATAGATATGATGGAAAACAACTTGACAATACTGTCCGTGCCGGTCTATATTGCAGTCGTTGGCACTTTTATTAGCATATCACGAAACATATTAAAATATGGCAATACCAGTCTATATTTTCTATATGATAAGAAATCGTCTTCTATGAAAAAACACCTTAATACTATTTTGTTGATCATTGTCGTTCTGCTCTCAGCGGAGATTTTCTATCTTGTCTTTCAAAACCGAAAATTGCGGGCGATGATTGATAATTTACCCCAGTTTACGACTCTCAATGAAGGCGACCGGGTACCGGGGCTGAAAGCCGTGGATATCAACGGCCAGCCGGTCGACCTCAAATACGGCACTAATCAGCCGCATACCATGATGTTCTGGTTCTCCCCCACCTGTTCTTACTGCGCCGACAATATGATGTTCTGGAACCAGTTGTATAACGAATACGTCTCCGACGCTATCCGTATTATCGGGGTGTGCGCCTGCGACCCGGACGAGGCTGATCTGTTGGTCGAAGAACATCACCTGGAGTTCCCGATTGTCTGTATCAACGAGCCTTATCTGATTAACGTCTATCACGGCAACGTTTTGCCCCAGACGTTGCTGATCGCGCCCGAAGGGAATATCTCAGGGATCTGGCCGGGGACGCTGGCCAACGAACAAATCGACGAAATCTTCTCCGCATTAGCGGAAATCAACATATCAAAAATGGAAGGAGGTGAAAAAGAGTGAACTTTTTGAGAAAACTTAAAGTGCTGGTGTTCGCGTTTGTCTTTATCGCGATTTTCGCCGGCGCTTTCACAATCATGACCTCGCAGCCGGTCGAATCGGCACGTTGCTGCTGGGTGATGGTCTGCACACAGAACCCGCCGATAATTTGCTGGGAGGAATGCCGTCCATGCCCCCCGCTGTTCCCTTGATGAAGGGATAGTTAAAATTAAAAAGGACGCTCTAACAGAGCGTCCTTTTTCAATAACTCAGAAATCAATTCACTTCTTCACATCGAATGCGTACGTCAGGCCGAACGAAAAATAGGCCGGGTTGCTTTCAGCCCGGTAAGCCTGGTCAAGATACGGATAGCCGCTCATCGAGAAAGTGAAGTCGTCGGCATTGGAATAAAAATAATAACTGGCCTCGGCGAACAGCGATACCGAACCGTACAGTTTAAACTTGTTGCCGACCGTTCCCCCCAGCGCGAACAGGTTGTCATGGGAACTGACCCGCTGCATCTGCGCCGCTGGCGCCTGCTGCATATTGGCCGGCACCGAAAGGCTCGAGGCGGGTGCGCCCGAGCCGAAAGAGCCGGAGAAGGAAATATACGGCCGCCAGTTCGAGCCGACATTCATCTCCAGATAGGGCGCGAACGACAGCCAGAAAGAATAGTCGGCGTCCCTGTAATCCAGCTCTTCGGGGAAATAACGATTTTTGGTGAATCCGACCGTGGTCCGAAGGGCAAAATTCTGCGT
>JBMOKZ010000207.1:0-1674 GCA_049324195.1 Candidatus Zixiibacteriota bacterium
CGGAAATTTCTAATCTGACAATTCCTTACGGCGGAGTCGTTTATGAAAACCGGCCGGAAATAAGTTTTGTGGTCATGGATACTTTGTCCGGTATTGCCGACGACCGGAATTTCACGATTCTGGTCGACGACGAATGGGTCATTCCGGAATATGACAAGGAATCCGGGAATTGTAAAACTCGACCAAACCTCTCATTGGGAAGCGGACGTCACGTTTATAAAATCAAAGTAACCGACCGAGCGGGCAATGTCGTCGAACAGCATGTCCCTTTCCGGGTGCAGCTGGAAGTCGAGCCGGACCTTAAATAATGAGCGGGTAGAAGATGTTGTTTCCGATAAGGGACGATGTCCCGACTTCGAGAAAACCCCATATAACTATCTTTTTGATAGTTATCAATTCTCTGATTTTTCTTTATTCCCAGACACTGGGGGTGAGGGGATTTCAGATGTTTCTCGCTAATTTCGGCTATACCCCCTTTCTTTTTTTCGGTGCGGACGGGCAATATGTTCTTCCTTCCTGGATTTACATGACACCGTTTACGTCGATGTTTCTTCACGGCGGTTGGATGCATCTGATAGGCAATATGCTTTTTCTCTGGATTTACGGTAACAATATCGAGGATTACCTGGGGCCGATTAAATTCATAATATTCTATCTTCTGTCCGGTCTGGCCGCCATCGCACTTTACACTCTTTTCAATCCGTCATCACAGATACCACTGGTAGGGGCTTCGGGGGCGATTGCTGGGGTAATGGGAGCATACATGGTTCTGCATCCGCATGCCCGGATCACCTGTCTGTTCTTTTTTATCTTTATCCAGTTTATCGTCCTGCCGGCCAAATTGGTTCTGGGTCTGTGGTTCTTTTACCAGATTCTCATGTCGATCCTGGGAAGCACCGGCGGTGGGGGGGTGGCCTGGCTGGCGCATGTCGGTGGCTTTATTTTCGGCTGGCTTATCCTGAAACTGGCTCTCAAAATATCCGGTCGGGGTAATACGCCAACCGGTGGTCAGCGTGTCTATCGTATGAACTGGTAAGATGTCAAAAATTATCCTTTAAATTACTTGTCAAGCTGAGCCCATACGTTCTGTTTATCTCTATTTTGTTGAGTGACAGGGTGTTAATGAGATAAATGCTCAACCCCTCTAATCTTAAAGATTTTTACCGGGTTGACCGATATTGTGAATAGGAATAAATTGTTAATTTTTTTAACAGGAGGCCGTGATGGCTAAGAACAAATGGCAATTTACCTGCTTTGAAGACCTTGAAGAGCAGTGGAACGAAGGACAGTTTGATTGTGATGATATTGCCGATATTGACGATCCCCTGGTTCTGGACTGGTGCGAGCGGATTAATGATTGGGCGCCTAAAATGGCTCTGTGTTTTAATCGTTACACCAGCGCCGTAACTCTTGACCGTATTTCTCAGTCTGAACTCCCGGAACTGCGCCGGCTCGTTTGCTATCATCCCAACACCAGTTTTGAGACTCTGGAGCGACTGCTCGATGATGGCGACCGCGAAACCCGCGAGGCCGCTGAGGAATATCTTGAGAAAAAACAAAATCCTCACTGGAATCGCAAAAAAGGACGGAAAGTCCGAGCCTGAATAAGGACTTTAAAAACATCAGCGGCGGTGAGACACCGCCGCTTTTTTTATACCCGCCGGGCGGATTCGT
>JBMOKZ010000208.1:0-12862 GCA_049324195.1 Candidatus Zixiibacteriota bacterium
CTCCGTCTGTTTCCTGCTCGGCTACCTCCACCCGGGTAAACCTTATCTCCTCCCGCAGAACGTACAGATAATCGTTTAAAAGACGGTATTTGTTGCTGAAAGCCTCGGTGCGGTTGAGAGCATCCGCCAGTTTCTTCTTAACGCTCATCGACTCGACAATCTTTTTGAACAATTCACTTGATTTGACCCGGTCAAAATCGACGGAAGGGTTCTTTTCGCCGTCGCCAGGGTCCGTGTTTTCCAAAACCGCCCGCTGGGCGAAATTACGGATCGCCATTTTAGAATCGGCAATATCCTCGTTGATGATATCGTCGATAACGCTGGCGAATATTTCAACCTTCTCTTTATCGTTTTTGAGATTGGCATCGTGCCACAGGTCAATATGCAAAGAAAGGTGTTCCAGGGTTTCCTGAACCTGGTAAACGAAAGAGGCGGTACGGTCAGGAGCCTGCGGTAATTCGGCATTGTCTATGGCCGAAACGACGCTGAAAACCGCCAGAATTAAAAATATCGTCAAAAACAATAAACTTTTTCTCAACATTTGTCCTCCATTTCATGAATTTCATTCGTTCCATAAACTGTCACTACAAAACTCGTGCCGTCAAATAACATACTGTTAAACAACGACTTATTAATTGTCAAAAAAGTCGGGAGGCGGGTTTTTGACCATTTATATGGTTTTTGCCCCATAAAAAAACCCGCCGTGGCGGGTTATTACGATTTTGCATACCGAGTCGGGATTATTTGACTTTTTTCTTGGGATGCTCATTGACCATGGCGAAAGAGAGGTACTCCAGCTCCATCGACATGTTCTCGTTGCGGACGTAAACATCGTCGGGCACTTTCAGGTTGACCGGGGCGAAGTTCAAAATAGCCTTAATGTTGGCCTTGACGACATCATCGACAATATACTGCGCCACCGTCGCCGGAACAGCGAGAATGACGATTTCAATCCGGGCTTCCTTGAGCTCTTCCTCGAGATTCTTGATATCGGAGATAACGATGCCCTTGTGGTTGGAACCGATTTTGCGCTGGTCATTGTCAAACAGCTTGACGATATGAAAATCCTGCCGGGAGAATTCCTTGTAACTGACCAGTGCCGAACCGATATTGCCCACCCCGACCAGAGCCACCCGCCACTGGCGGTCGATTCCCAGAATCGTGGCTATCTGTTTTTTCAACTCGACAACCGGGTAACCCAGACCGCGGGTGCCGAAGGTTCCGAAGAAAGAGAGGTCCTTGCGCACCTGGGCGGGCGTCAGTTTTTCCCGTTTGGCCAGTTCTTTCGACGATACCGTTTCGTAATTCTCTTTTTCCAGAAGCGACAACGTGCGATAATACAACGACAGCCGGTGTATCGTCGATTCCGATATCCTCTTTTTATTCATTTTTTCCGGAGAATCCATAATCTTTTCCTTAAAGCTCATCCGGTTATGTGAAAAGCTTCACAAAATAATAGGATTTATGGCTTTTTATGTCAAGAATATTTTTCCTAAACGAGCAAATATGTCGTCAGGGCAATATTTATCCTATTGATTTATATAAAGATACGCAAATAGGGGTAGTTTTTTAGGATATTATATTTCTTGGTATGGCTTGTGAAATATGGGACAAAACCTCGTAATTGATTGTCCCCGTCCAGTCCGCCAGTTGTTCGGCGCTGATATTTTCCGAGCCGTCCCGACCAATCAAGGTTACCTCGTCCTCCAGCTTGACGCCTTTGATGTCGGTAACGTCAACCATCATCAGATTCATGCAGACGCGTCCCCGCACCGGCGCTCGACGGCCCTTTATCAAAACGTGGGCGCGATTGGACAAACCCCGGTTATAGCCGTCGTAATACCCCACCGGCGCCACCGCCAGACGGGTGGGCGCGGTCGTGCGATAGGTGCAGCCGTAACCGACAAAACTGTCGACGGGAACATTCTTCACCTGGGTCACGCAGGTTTTCCAACTCATAACCGGTCGAAAGATATTGTTCTCCCCGCCTTCCAGCCGGTAAGAAAGATAAGTTTCTTTCGACGGCCAGTGACCGTAAACGGAGATACCGGGACGTACCATTTCAAATCGGGTATGGTCGAACAGAATCATCGCCGCCGAGGACGCCGTATGACGCAGACGCGGTTTGATGCCCAGCGCCGTCATCGTCTTGACCATCCGGTTGAAATTATCCAGCTGGAAGCGGGCGTATTCGTGCGAGGTCGTATCCTCGATATTGGCAAAATGAGTGCTGGCCCCGAGCGGTTTTTCCAGATAAGGATATTTTCTATAGAGCGCCGCGAACGCCGGCAAATCCTTTTCGATTATACCCTGACGATTGGTGCCGGTCTCAAGCTTCAGGTGGGTAGGGATATATTTTTGATATTTATTCGCCAGTTTACCCAGGCCGGTCAATATCTCCCGGTTGCAGACCACGGGCTCCAGGTCAAATTCCATGACCGCCTCAAGTTTCGCCAGAGCTATCGGTCCGAGCACCAGAATATTTTTATCCCAGCCGTTGCGGCGGCAGGCGACGGCTTCCTCGAGCGAATGCACCGTCAGATAGCCGACCTCTTTCAGCTCCCTCAACATCCTGACGATCTCGGGTAGGCCGTGACCGTAGGCGTTAGCCTTTACCGAAGCCGCCAGAACCCGGCCGCCGGCCAGCCGCGCCAGGGTCCTGACATTGTTGGTCAGAGCCGCGCGCGATAATTCCACCCATTGTAAAATCCCGTCTTTAATCATAGCTCTATTAATATTTACTTCGGCCTTTTATGCAATATAGAAATAATAAAACCCGAGATAAATTAACTTCTTTTCCCCGGTTCAGAATTTCTTGCTACTTCCGATAAATAAAAACAAGCACAAACTAATAAAAAAGAGGTATTCCATGGGGCTTTCCGGTTTACTCGCGGCCATCGCGGGCGATTATACACAGCGCTATCTCGACCGTATCAATAAACATACATCCCTTAACAACCAGACAAAGCCGGCGAACACGCCGGCCGAAACCGCCGCTTCACTTGACCTGTCGGAACCGACCGACTGCTATGAACCTTCAGTCATAAAACCGGTTGATAACAGCGCCGCTGCGGAACAAACCGATATTCCAGCAGACAATCCCGATATTTCGACCGAAGCCGCCGACGCTCCAACCGCGCCGGCTCAACCCGAGGAAAGTTATTATTATAAAAGAAGCGCCAACCTTGATTATAAAATCGACCTGCGTTTCAACCTCGGCACTTTGACCCGGACCGTGCAATATCTCGCCAACGGCGAAACCGACGCGGTAGAGATGTTCGCCGCCGCCGGCTTTGGCCTGAGCGCCGACTTCAATCTCCAAGGCTCCCAGACCATCGAAACCAACATGGCCGAGTACACCGACAATCAAAACGCCCACGTCCAGGAACAAACCTCGGCGAAAAGCCGCCAGATCGGCAAATTCAAAGCCCAAAGCGAAAATTTCAAATTGCATTCCTTCATGCGACAGGCGGCCGATATCAACCGTTCCCTCGACGTCAAGGTCAGAGACAACCATTATAAAGCGGTCAACAAAATCGCTTACCGGTATTCGGTCGACAACCGTTTCAGTTTCTCTTTCGCCGAACGCTTCAATATTCAAACCGAGAAGCTGGTAGATAAAACTACCGAGGTTCAGAACGGCTATTTCGACGCCGCCGGCAGTCTCGCCGACAGCGGCACGACCGAGATGATGACGACCTTCTTCGACGCCGTGGAAAGCTACCTGGCCGAAACCGAGGAGGCATTCACCGCCGACGTCGATAGTTTCTTCCGCTCGGCCGCCGCCGAACTCGGTTTCAACAGCGACCTGGTTGACCTGTCATCGGAGCAGCTGACCGCCACGATCGAGAGCTTCTTCGACCGGGTCTCAAGCACCGTGGCGCAACTGGAGGCGCGGTATGTCCCCGCCGAGGCGAGCACGCCGATAACCGGTGTCCCGGATATATCGCTCTATGATCCGGAAACGTACGCGGAGCCGGTGCAACTGGCGGAAGTATAATTCGCCCGGCGTCTTACCGCCCCGAGGAAATTATAATTTTGAAAATTTCTCTTGATTACGGGGTGGTTTTTTCCATTAATTCATTAACAAATGAAGGAAACTATTTCAGACAATCTGAGACTTCTCCACGGTCGCATTGTCGAAGCCTGCGAGAAATACGACCGCGACGCCGATGATATAATCATTGTCGCCATCACCAAAACCCATCCGGCGGCAGCCATCAAAACGGCCGTGGCGGCGGGTATCCGCAATATCGGTGAAAACCGGGTTCAGGAAGCTGAATCGAAAATAAAAGAGGTCGGACAAATCGGCCGCTTTCACCTGGTCGGCCATCTCCAATCCAACAAGGTCAAAAAAGCCGTCGAAATTTTCGATGTCATTCAGTCGGTTGATTCTTTCAAGCTGGCCGAGGAAATCAACCGCCGGGCCGCCGAAATCGACCGCGTCATGGAATGCTATCTCGAGGTCAACTGCTCCGGCGAAGAACAGAAATACGGGGCTCGCCCCGATGAAGTCATTACCCTGATTAACCGCGTCCGCGAACTCGACCATATCAACCTGACCGGGTTGATGACAGTCGGACCGCTCACCGGGGACCAGGACAAAATCCGCGAGTCTTTCCGCAAATGCCGGGAGCTGTTCAAGGCCGGCCGAGATATCGCCGGCGACGATTTCGACACGCTGTCAATGGGGATGAGCGACGATTTCCCACTGGCGATTGCCGAGGGTTCGACGATGATACGTATCGGGACGGGGATATTCGGCCCCAGGGAATCCTGACCCATTTGTAACCGCTTGCCCTGTAATATCTAATTCGAAAGCCCTGGTTTTTTATGATCGGAACCCTATTTCTTTTCCAAATCTGAAAAGTCCGGCTTTTTTCACAAATAACCTCAATTTTTCTTCGAAAAGTACGATAAATAATATAAAGTGTGCCGTTTTGAAACTGTTCGTATTTAGAACAACCCGAGGACGGAAAAAACAATTTGTCATAAAAAGTGAGAGATGATATGGACTTATCACCCAATGATATCCGTAATTATGAGTTTCCCAACCAGATGCGCGGCTACGACAAAGACGAGGTTGACAGCTTCAAGGAACAGGTGGCCAATATTATGGAAGGCCTGAAACATGAGAATCTTAAACTGTCGATGGAAATCGATTCGCTCAAGTCTCAGCTAGCCGGATTGAAGCAGTTCGAGGACACCATCAAGAACGCCGCTATCGACGCCCGGCGCAACGCCGACATGACCGTCGCCAACGCCAGGAAGGAAGCTGAGCAGATGCTCGCCAGAGCGAAAGCGGAACTGGAAAACTCGGTCAAAACCCGCTTGGAAAAAGTCAAACTGATCGAAAATAAACTTCAGAAAATAGAACTGACCAAAAAATCGTATATCAATAAAGTCCGCAGTCTCTTGAAATCTCATCTCGATATGATCGAAAATTTAGCGGTCGCCGAAAACGTCAAGGAAGACAAAGAGGGATCGCTGGAAATTACCGATTCTTCCGAGGTTCAGACCAAACGGCGCGAAACCATCGCTACCCCGCCCCGCAAAGACCGAGGCATCAAAACCGAGGAGGCCAAGGCTGCCGATAAAATTATCCCGGCCGCGGTGCCGCCCCCGTCTCAGAATGAACCCCGGGACGATATCAGCGCCTTAAGAGATGCTGTCAGGGACGAGGCTCCTGCGGCTCAAACCGAAGAACAGCCCGCCCAACACCAGGTTGAACAGGCGCCTGAGGACCCCAAAAATATCGACCCGGAGCTGGCCGCTGCGCTGGAAAGCTACCAGAAGAAAGTCGAAAGTGAAGCCCGCGGAAAAGCTCCGGCTCCGGCTCCTCAGATTTCTCCGGACAATGTCACGGTAACCAACGACCGGGCCGAGGATATCCCGCGGGGATTTGTCGCGCAGGAACCGCAACTCGATGACAATATCGCGTCCACCGACAAGATGAACCTGGCCCCGGAGGCTCAGGAATCGCCGACCGAGCACAATACCATCAATATCGATAACGGTAACTCTGATAACCACATGGAACCCGAGGAACCGAATGAGCTGGCCCGGGAACTCGACGAGGTTGTGGCCAAGTTCGAAGAAGAGATGGACAAAGCCGAAAAAAGCTGATAACTTACCCACCTGTATCTAATAACCGGTCCCCTTTATCTTCGGGGCCGGTTTTTTTATGCAAAATAACGCTTTATAATTTTCGCCCAGTTTTTATATTCCACTATTAAACTAAAAAAAGGAGTAATGAAACATGAATACTATCGCTGAATTTCATAAAATGCGCGGCGAAGCTGTTGAGTATATCAAAAGCCAGATCAAGTTTGACCCCAAAATCGGCATCATCCTGGGCACCGGTCTGGGCTCGCTGGTGGACGGTATCGAGATGGTCGGCACCGTCGCTTATGACAAAATCCCCCATTTCCCGGTCTCGACGGTCGAATCCCATGCCGGGCGGTTGTTGTTCGGCCACCTGCGGGGCAAAGCGGTAGTCTGCATGCAGGGAAGGTTTCATTTCTACGAGGGCTACAGTTTTAAACAAATCGCGTTCCCCATCCGGGTGCTGAAAGCGCTGGGAATGCAGACGCTGATTGTCTCCAACGCCGCCGGCGGCCTGAATCCCAATTTCCGGCCCGGCGATATCATGATGATAAAAGACCATATCAATTTCTTCCCCGGCAACCCGCTCATCGGCCCCAACGACGACTCGCTCGGCGACCGCTTCCCGGACATGTACGAAGTTTACAACCGGGGCTATCAGGCGATGGCGAAAGAAGTCGCGCTTCAGCAGAAAGTCCGCTTGCAGGAAGGCGTCTATCTCGGGCTGACCGGACCGTGCCTGGAGACGGCGGCGGAGTATCGGATGTTCCGCGGGTTCGGCGCCGATGCGGTCGGCATGTCCACTGTCCCGGAAGTCATGACCGCGCACCATCAGCACAACAAGATTCTCGGTTTCTCGATAATCACCGACATGGGCCTGCCAGACAACATGCACCCCTGCTCGCTGGAGGACGTTATCGGCACCGCCTCGCGCACCGAACCGATATTACGCGACCTCATCGCCGGCTGTGTGGAACGGATGAAGGTGTAGGAGAAAAATATCTTTTTAAGATACTTATATTACTAGGAGGGACAATTATGTATTTTGCTTACATCGACGAATCAGGGGATGATGGTATCCACAACAGCCCTACCAGTTGGTTTGTAATCAATTGCGTTTTGATTCATGATTCTAATTGGCTGGACACGCTCAACCAACTTGTTTCACTAAGAAGAGACTTAAAAACGCGCTTTGATATAAAAGCCAGAGATGAAATCAAAGGAATTCATTTTCGGAGTAATCAAGGTGTTTTTAAAGGTTTACATTGGTCGCTACAACAACGCTTTGATTTATATAAGGAACTACTGGAATTTCAAGAACATCCGATAAGCATCAAAACATTTTCCGTCGCGATCAAGAAATATGAAGCATTTAATCGCGGATTCATACCACTCCAAGCAGCATGGAAATTTACTTTTGAAAGAATCCAAAAATTCTGTCAAAATGAAAAAGAGCGTGCAATTATTTTTCACGATGAAGGGAAAGGACAATTTATACAAAGAACGCTCAGATTTATGAGAAGGCACAACTACATATCAAAACATTATTCAAAAGGTTCAATTAGTTTCACGGTTTCCAATATTTTAGAAGATCCCACAGAAAGAAAATCTGAACATTCTTATTTCATACAGCTTGCCGATTGGAACGCTTATGTTGCTCATCGTTCTAAATACATTGACCCAGTTAAAAGAATAAGCCCTAACTTGTGGGACTGCTTGGGAAGTGCACTACTGTTACCTGTAAACAAATTAAGAGGTGGACCGCCTGGAATTGTAGTATATCCATAAAAAAATCCCCCGAGGTTAACCCCGGGGGGAGCAGTCCGGTAACACATGCTTAAGCTGTGGCCAGACTACATTATCAATATCGGTTTTATTAAATGTTTTGTCAACCTATTTTTATCTCATTGTTTATCAATGACTTCAGGAGCCCAATAAAGTATTGAAACTATATAGGTATACTTAATAAACCGAAGAAACACTGTTATCAATTCTTGAAATCTGCAATATTAATACCTATATTTAGTTTAGCAACAATGATCTAGTATAATTATTTTTATGAATAAAATGGATTCTATAATTTACCATTATCCTCCAGATCTTTTTCAACAATTAATTAATACAATTCCTTTACTAATGCGCTCAAAAAAAGATTTAATTCTCTTTTTCAGAGGGGCTGGAGTAGAAGATAAATATTTGGCTGACTTACAACAAAAAGTGAATTTAGATAAGGACAGTATCAATAAATACGAAATAGCAAGAACAGTATTAAAAAGAATAAATGAAAAAGGTGAGAGTACTTTATGAGAAAGAAGAGAAATTTTAAAGCGTATTATAGAATTTGAGGATTTCAGCTTGTGTTGGCCAAATGACCAATATAAAGCTAAGGGATTAGTTGCTGATATTAGAAATAATATTAATGTGAAAGATTCATTCACGAGAATGAAAAACGAAAGAGAAAAAGAAAGACAAAAACATATTGATTCCATAAAGAAAAAAAATGAGGAACTACAGTTAAAAAGGAAAGCCATCAATACAATCAAAAATGACCTATATACACTTTTAAAAGAAAATGAACCGAAATCGCGTGGTAAAAAATTCGAGGAAATAGCAAATTCTTTATTTAAAGAAAGTGGTATTCTTTTAAGAGACTCTTTTACTATAACAGGAGAAAGGGGAGAAGGGATAATTGAGCAAATTGATGGTGTGGTGGAAATAAAAGGCAATATATATCTTGTTGAATTCAAGTGGCTTAATAGAAATGTAGATATTAACGACGTTTCAAGGCATTTGGTAAGAATATATCACCGTAATTCAACGAGAGGAATCCTTATTTCTTTCTCAGAATATACCAAACCTGCAATAAGTACATGTAAAGAGGCGCTTCAAAAAACTGTCATTGTTCTATGTACTCTTGAAGAAATAATACGTCAGTTAGAGCTTGAAAAAGACATCTTAGAAATCTTAGATAAAAAAATAAAAATAGCAATTACTGATAAAATCCATTCAAAAAAATACTATAAAATATTGGCTATTAAAATGTGCCGTCGGGGCGCCGACCCTGACGGCTCTCTCACACCCCCCCCGGAACCTCCTTGCTTTTTCGCGGTTTTAACAGCATATTACGCCAAATTTTGAAATTACAAAGAAAGGAACCGTCATGGCTGTCGAAACCAAATCCGCCGACCAGACCATCCCCCAGCGTGATAAAATCGAAGACAAGTACAAATGGAACCTGAAAGATATCTATCCCTCGGACACCCACTGGGAGGAAGATTTCAACAAGGCCCAGACTATCGTTGTCCACGCCAAAACGTTTGAAAACACTCTCGCCTCCTCCCCCGAACGCCTCTATGAATGCCTGCAGACCCGCACCGAACTTGGCCAGCTCGTCTCGAAAATATATTTCTACGCTTTCCTCTCGAAAGACCTCGACAACCGCGTCTCGAAATACCAGGAGATGACCGAGCGGGCGGCCGTGCTCAGCTCGCAGGCCGGCACCGCGTTCGCCTTCGTCGAGCCGGAACTTCTCAAAATCGACGAAAAAAAACTGCTGGAGATGGCCTCCCAATTCGAAAAAACCGACATTTACGATTTTTATATCAAGGAGCTCATCCGCTCCCGGAAACACATCCGCTCGGCCGAGGTCGAGGAAATCCTCGCCATGTCCTCGGTCATGGCCCGCAGTCCGGAAAATTCTTTCGCCATGCTCGACAACGCCGATATGACCTACCCGACCGTGAAGGACGAGAAAGGGAAAGAGGTTCAACTGACCAAACAGCGCTACTCCAAGTTCATGGAATCCTCCGACCGCCGGGTGCGCCGCGAGGCCAACGAGCAGTTTTATTCCTCGTACAAAAAGCACGTCAACACTCTTTCTTCCACGCTCTCGGCCGCGGTCAACAAGGATGTTTTCTACGCGAAAGCCCGCAAATTCGACGATTCCCTCAGCGCCGCGCTCGACAGCGACAATATCCCCGTGTCGGTTTACCGTTCGCTTATAGAAACTACCGAGAACCATATTTCTTCCCTGCACAAATACACCGCCCTGCGCAAAAAAGTCCTCAAGCTCGAAGACATCTATCCCTACGACATGATCTGCCCGCTCTTCCCGGACAAAGATTTCGAAATCGACTACGACAGCGCTGTCGCGAAAGTCATCGAGGCCGTTCGGCCCCTGGGCGACAAATATATCGAGACCCTCACCAAGGCGTTCAAGTCGCGCTGGATCGACGTTTACGAAACGCCCGGCAAAGGCAGCGGCGCCTACAGCTGGGGGGAATACTCGGTGCATCCCTACGTACTGATGAACTACAACAAGACCGTCTCCGACATGTTCACGCTGGCGCACGAGATGGGCCACGCCCTGCACAGCCACCTGGCCAGCTCCGCGCAGCCCTACCCGAAAGCGGGCTACTCGACCTTTGTGGCCGAGGTCGCCTCGACCCTCAACGAGGGCCTGCTGTTGCAGCTGCTTCTGAAAGAAGCCCAAGACGTTCAGACCAAACTGTACCTGCTCAATCGCTATGCCGACAATACCATGGGAACGTTCTTCCACCAGGTCATGTACGCTCATTTCGAGCTGATGATTCACGAGGCGGTCGAGAAGGGCGGGGCGCTGTCGCCCGATGTCTGCACCAAACTCTGGGGCGAGCTGACCAAACGCTATTACGGGCCGGAGTTGACGCTCGATGACGACACGCCGTTCAAATGGGCGCGGATTCCCCACTTCTACATGGGCTTCTACGTCTTCCAGTACGCGACCTCGTACGCCGCCTCGCAGGCCATTCTCGACAAGTTCTTAAGCGGCGAGAAGGGCATTATCGAGCGCTATCTGGAGATGTTGTCCTCGGGCGGGAAGGACTACCCGATCGAATTGCTGAAGATTTGCGGCGTGGATATGTCCACTCCCGAACCGGTGCTGTCAACGATCAAGATTTTCGAGGACAAAGTCACCGAGATGGACAGGTTGACGTGATAGACTTATAATATAGTATATTAAAAAAGGACAACCTATAACAGGTTGCCCTTTTATGTTATTATTTTCCTTGTTGTTTCATATATGCATATGCAACTGTTTGATAAAGATAAGCCCAATGATTATCGTCCTTGCCAATTGCATTGGGATTTTTGCCTTTGCTATCACTTGTATTTTTTGTAATATTAATCAAATCACCCCCTATAGAATCATAAAATTTAAGTACTTTTTTAAATGAACCCAACTTCCAAGAGTATTCAGATGAACCCGGCTTCTGTTCTACTAAAAACCTTAGAGAGGCCATTATTGGGTATAATGCGCCATCGTATAGTTGAAATTTGCCTTCTTTATTTAAGAAAATAAAACTATACTTACCTCGCTTTCTGCTCTTATAAAAAGCTAACGCACGGCCTTTACCCTTAAATTTACTATTATAGAGATCATGTGAATGTATCTGTATATAATCGTGCAATTGAAGGATATCATCTAGTATAGGTTTGAATTTCAAAAACGTTGCATTTTTCTTTTTATCAAGATAATCAAGTAAACATTTGGCCTTTGTGGTATAAGCAACTTTCGGATGTTCTGGGTCCATTTCAGGGTACAGGTCAATATTAAAAAGCGTCATAAAAGCTACTATATCTCTTGCATCAAATTTTCCTTCTTCGTTTTCTTTAAATGCCAGATGTTCAAAATATGGTCTATCCTTTAAAGTATCTTTAATCCAATTAAACTTACCTTCTAAATTTGATAAACTCATTTGTTGTACTTGTACGGCAGTATTTAATCCTTCTGCTATCGGCTCAACTAGATAATCAGGTAAGCCAGTTATTAATTCAATTTTAACATATTGATTATCAGGTGTATCTATGTTGTTTTCACGTAATATTTCGTAGGTATGACCCCCATCTACAATACCATCATTATCCGAAAAAATGATGTCTAACTCTTTTTTATCTTCTGAGATTAAAACTTTATGAGCAATAATTGTAATCCCCTTATTTTTCAATAAAAAAGTAGGATCGTTTTCTGCCAATAAACTTTCTTTTACACGCTTATATATTGTCCTGTCAGTTCTCTGATCTCTTGGATTTGGATCTTTTGGTATGTTATCGGGGACATCTTTTGCATTGCAAATAGCAATAATATGTTCAATGTCAAAATTATTACTGTTTTCGATGCGGTTTATTGGATCGGGAAAACGACGAATAAAAAGCGGTTTTAGCTTAATTGTCTTCATTTTAAACTCCAAAGTTTAGATTTTCCAATCACTTACTTCTTAAAAGCCCATCCAGGCATAAAAAAACCACGTGGTAAAAAAACGTGGGGAAATACGATTATATCTTCATATGTACCTCCAATATTTTTTGCCATCCGGCAACTCAATAATTATTTACCAGCGTATCCACGCTTATATGACTCAAAGATACATGTTGGTAATTTCCTTGTCAATCTCTTTTTACTTAAAAATTATGATTTTTTCATATTTTATAGTAAGTCTCACAGCAAAAACGGCTTACCTGTTATTATGTCATTCCCGCGAAAACGGGAATCCAGGTCTTTGATTTCTTATGTAGGGCAGCATCCCCATGATGCTGCCTTTCTTTCGCTTATATAAATAATTATGGTTGCAATATCTTAATTTTTACCCGCCGACATGGATGGACTCCACACCAAGGAGTGGGGCACCTTTTCGATACAAAATGTTTATAATTGCCAACCTCACGCTTTGTTAGAATATTCTTTTATATAGTGAGTATATTTTAAAAAGGAGAATTA
>JBMOKZ010000209.1:0-12854 GCA_049324195.1 Candidatus Zixiibacteriota bacterium
ACCATCCGGGCATCTCCGGGTCGGTCAATGTCTTGCCGGTCACTGGAGCGATCCCGGCCAAGACGACGAAGCAGATTATTACCGAAGTCTCAGCGCGGCTTCGTAACCGCGACCGTTCAATGAATTTCGGCGAGGTTTCCCGCTGGGGGATGACTTTCGACCCGCGTATTATGGCGGTGGAATGCGACAACGGCGTCCAAAGGCTTGACCGGGGTGTCCGGCGTTGTGTGTCGGTCCGGGTAACGGTTAAAGAAGACGATTTCTATTCCAACGACGAAATCGAACAACTGCGCCTGCGGCTGGGGCAGTTCCTCAAGGCTCGTTCGGTGGTCAACACTCATTACCTGGTGGAGATTAACAGGAAATGACGCCTTCCGCCGAAAAAATCATGCCCGATTTCTGCAACCGCCGTTTTCCCCAGCATTATACTACGGCTTTGAATATCCTGAAAAAAATGGGAGTCGAACTCGAACGGGTCAATTTGCTCGCGGTTGGAGAATATGAAAATTACCGGGGGGAGGTTATAGAGCAGGAGCCCAAAGCGGGCAAGCCGCTCGACAGGAAAACCAAAATCACCTTGCATATCGGGTTTTCCAGCGCGGTCGATTATATGCCCTACCAGTTCTTTTACGGTCTGGGCGGCCGCCGACCTTCTACCGGCGAATGGGAATTACAGGCGCGGTCCCTGATGGCTCCCTTCGACGCCGCCGTTATCAGGTATCATACGGAAGCCCGCTACCAGATGCTGAAATACAATTTCGGGGTTATCGACCGGGATTATCTGAAAAAGTATATCGACCTGTTCGACTTTGTGCTTCATGACCAGTTTGTCGATATCGAGGAAATCTTGATTTGGGCCAACGTCTTGCCGTATTTTAATCTCTGGTCGGGTAACCCGGAAAAAGTTGTGAAAATTCTGGAATATCTTTTCCGGCGGAAGTTTTATATCCGGGAAAATATCGCCGGCAAATATAAAATCCCGGCCCAGATTCAGTATCGGCTGGGCAACAAAACCGGCCGGCTGGGAAAAGAAACAATTCTTGGCGATGAATTCACGGAATACGATTCCTCGTACCGGCTCGTGATGCAAGCGCAGACGCCGGAGGATATCGATGAATATATGCCCGGAAAACCGAAAAGGAAAAAGCTGGAATGGGTAGTGAAGGTCTGTATGCCCAATCAGTTAGATTATGAGTTGACGTTTGAGTTGAAAGACCGGGGGTTGGTTCTCGGGCGCGGGGGCCGGGCTAACCGGCTGGGATATTCCAGCTTCGTATAAAGACGCCGGAAAACGAGAAAGATGGTCGGGTTTGCAACAACCTTGACAATGAAATTGAACTGGTATAATTTATTGTGATAATAGATTGAGGGAAATAATGAGCGATTTAAGCTTGTATTCGGTTAACTGGCAGGACGGGATGCTGATAACGCAGCAGCATCTCAAGAATCAGGAAAAATATTTCGATGATCTGGTGCGCTGGCATTTCCTTCAGGCCGGCGACAGCTATGGTCTGGTGCGCCGGGGTTCCGGCGGTAAAGGCGCCCTTAGTTTGAACTTATCGGTCAGCGGCAACCGCCTGCGGGTGGAAGTGGTCCGCTGTCAGGCGCTTACTCCCGACGGGCATTATATCAATATTGACGGCGTCAACGGCGAAGTGGTCCGCGGTGAGGCGGAAATCAGCGAGGTCGTCATGGCGGTTTATGTCGGGATCGATACCTCCCGTAAAAAACCGGTTGGCGATCCCGACCCGTCCGAGGACCTGCCGCGCATGCCCTTTCTGATGAGCAATTACCAGGTGTTCGTGGGGCAACGACCCAATCTTCCCGAAGGTCAGTATCTTCAGGTGGCCGAGTTGAATATAAGCGGCAGCGATGTCAGTTATTCGCCTCATTATTATCCGCCCTGTCTGACGGTTTACGCCGAGGAACGCCTGGCCGAACATGTCGCGGAACTCCGCAACCGCCTCGAAAATCTTTTAAAACTGTCGATTCGCGCTTTCAAGGCCATCTCCGCCTCCGGATCGCTCAAGGGCGAAAGCACGCGTCTTCAGGACGCCGTCCGGGAGACGGTTTATCTGCTGGTCAATCATCTCTCAGCGGTGCTCGACGAGTTTGTTATCGGTCCCAACGCCGGTCATCCGCTTGAGATGATCATTATTTTCAAAAAGGTGTTCCGGGTTTATTCAACTCTGATAAATCTGCACCCGGTCATGAAGGATTATCTCAACGAAAAGTTGTTCACCCGGGAACTGGGTATCGATGTTGACCAGTTCCTGTCGTCGATGGACAATTTCCTGACCAAGGACTATGACCATCAGGACCTGGGGACGCTGCTGCGGATGATTGACGATATCGTCAATAACCTGCGGCAGATTATGAGCTTCCTGGCCCAGACCAAACGCGAGGATTTGGGCGAGCAGGCGGTGGCTACGGAAACTCTGACCTATTCCGGTCGCACTTATCGCCATGTGGGCATTACCGGCAGCCGCCTGGAACAGGTGGGCGAATTGAGTTACCTGCAGGTCGGCATTGCCGAACCGCTGCCGATGCAGGACAACGTGGTATTGATTTCCAAAGGGCTTTTTGGCGATACCGAATGGCGCAATATGCAGGTCCGGCTGGGGCTGAATGACGCCCGCGGGCTCGGCGAGACCGACCCGGTCGATGTCGATACGGTGGCGTTTTCCAACAAAGTCGCTCTACACCCGCGCGATATGCTGAAATCGTCCTCGGTGCGTCAGGTTACGCTCATTTTCCGGGGCGCCGGCGACCCGACCAAATTCGAGAATCTGGGAAAACTGGATTTATTAATTTACGCTCTTTAACGGAATGGCGGCAATAACAAGTGGATATCAAAACTTACATCGATGACCTGTTCAAGTACCTGGAAACGTTCGAGAGCAGGTATGCCGAGTTCGACACCGAGGCTTTTTTGCAGACCTATAACGGTATCTACACGGTTTTCAAAACCCTGCGTCAGCAGCGCGAGGAAGCGCTCGGGATCGACCATTATTTTTTGACTCTGATAAAGCAGATGCCTCTGACCTCGTCGGATTTGCGCCAGTTGACGGTGCAGATTCTGGTGACCTATTTCGAGTCCGAGGCGGATATCGACGGGCAGTCGAACAAGGCGTATCTCTACTGCCGGGATCTGCGTCCAGCCAAGCGTGATATCGCCTTTTTCGAAAACCATCTGATTCCGATTCTGTTTCGCGAGGGCGCACTGAGCAACAACTTCCAGTTGAACAAGTTTTTCCTGCGGGAGATTTCCCGCTATACCAATAAATTCGGCCATGCCGTCGAAGCCGGGTTGAGCCCGGAAGAATTCGCGGGGATGGACGACCCGAGGAAGTTTCTGGAATTGATGCGGCGGCGGATGGCGCTTGGCGACGGTTTGTTGAACGACCGTTCCAGCCTGGAGTTTCATCTGCAGCGCATTGACACGTTCAATAAGCTGGGCAAGAAAGGCGACCTGTTCGCGCAATACCTGACCGAATGGAAATATCTCAGCACGACCAATTTCTGGACAACCCTGAAGGGCAAACTGCGCGAAATCTGGGGGAAGTTCAAGGGCGCGTTCAAGAGTTTTCGCTATTTCCGGCTGGTGATGACCCAGCGGCGGGCCGCCTATCTGTTCTACGGGGTGATTATCGTTCTGTTTATATTGCTGGCTGTTTACGTGCCGTCGAAATGGAACGATTATTATCATAAAGAACTTAACGAGTTCCAGCAGCGGGCGCTCGAGGTACAACAGGGAGCCGTCAAATAAGGAGTTTTTAACAACGGGTAAAATATGCAGCTGTCGAATATATTGAAAGTCTTTAAGAAAGGCTCGAAGGCCGCCTCGAAATACAAAGGCAAAAAGGGTCCGGCGCCGGGTAAAAGCTGGCCGTCGGGAATCCGCATCGGTGTCTTCGGTCATGCCAATTCCGGCAAGACCATTTACTTTACTGTGCTCAACGAGGAATGCAAGATTTCCAAGGACCTCCAGATAGCGGTGACCGATAACGCTACTGCCGGGGAGTTTTTGAGTAATTATCGCTCTATCTGGGGCTTGGGAACCTCGAGAAGCGCCGGAACAGTGGTCGATTTGAGAGGGGAGAAGAAATTCCCCGACCCGACTAAAAACGACAAGTTGCTGATGTTCAAGGCTATCGTTGATTTGAACAAGAAGCTTCCCATCGTCACCTACGATTACAATGGCGAGGCACTGTCCATCTCCCAGACCAGCGAGCAGACCGATATCATTCTGGATTTCATGGCGGGATGCGACGGTATCCTGTTTTTCTATGACCCCAAACTCATGGGCGCCGAGCTCGAAAGTCAGGCGCGGGTAGCCTCGTTCGTTAACATGCTGGAACTGCTGGCCCCGCTACATAAACGTCTGCCGATTCCGGTGGCGGTGGTGGTGACCAAGTCCGATATCCTGCCCGGTTTCCAGGGCGAGCAGCAGGTGTCGGTGCTGGCTCCCGAGGACGAGTACCTGGTATCCGAGGATTTCGAGATTTTCCTGGAAAAGGTTTTAAGCAACAACCGGATTGCCTCGGATTCCGCCTGGTCCGGCTCGGTGCGCAATATTCTTGTCCGGCTGAAAGATTTCCTGCGGGCAGTCTTAACCCGTACGCTCGATTTCCAGATGTTTTTTATCTCGGCCACGGGCGAGACGCCGGAGAAAATCGGGACCGATGTTGGACGTTCGATTTACGCGCCGCCGAAAAAGATGCAGCCCATCGGGGTCAAGGAACCGTTTTACTGGCTGTTGAAATCAATCATACGTAACCGCAAAATAACGAAACTTCGCGTCCTGGCTAAATATGTTGCCCTGATAAGTATTATCTGGGTGATTTTGTTCTCGGCCCCGTTTTTTTATCATTTCAAGATTCTTTACGATAAGCCGGTCGGAATCGAGAACGAAATCAGGACCGCTTACAACAACCAGATCGCCAATATCGGCGATGAACGCACCCGGATCGCCAGCGCTTATCGCGATTACGGCCGGTCCCGGATGGTACGCTGGTTTTTCGACGATTTCGAGGGTCCTGCGAAAAGAATTGCCGACGGTTATGAGCGGTTTGACCAGGATGCGGCTATTAATAAACTAAACGGACTGATTCAGGAGATTACATTCATAGTAAAGACTAAGCAAGAATGGCCGAAACTCGATCCGGCAGACAGTTCGGTTACTCCAACGAAAGAGCAGGATAATCTTATGGCCACTCTTGAATCTTTCTTCAATGATAATCCTGACAATGAATTATCTAATCGCAGCAAGAGGGTAAGAAAGTATTGGGATTTGTTTATTGAAGCAATTAGAAAACCCGATGATACGGCTGTCTGGGATAGAATTATCGGTTCCATAGACCACGACAAGCAAGTATGTGGTAATAACTTCAATAAGTTCGAAGAAACGCTGGGACGGGAACTATTAAATCAGAAAGATATTAAAGTCAAGAAAGTTGCGGCCCAGAAAGCTGCGGTGGATTTGAGCGACAAGATCGATGCCATCAATTCCAACCCCTCACCGGATTACCGTCTGGGTAAAGCGGTGGACGAATTGACGGAAATCATGGGAAAACTTGATCCACAGGCGGACAAGAAATATTATCAGATGATCAACAGTTATATAAAGAACGCTAAACTATGGAAAAATACGAGAAAATACCAATATAAAGTCGAAAGTGTACCCGGCGACGGACATCTGCATATTGCTGTCACCGAAAAGGGTAAACAGCCGAACTGGTCGGAGAAAAACGGTCAGCTCTTGCCGGGTTCCACAGAGGATCTGGAATGGAAAATAGGGGATATTATTCATATCGTTTATCACGAACCTCATGTTGATGGTATTGAATCATGGGGTGTTAAATACGACGATATAAAAACGCTGGATGGCCAGTATTCCCTGTTCGATATGGAAAACGGAATAGTGTTCGAAGGATTGGGTAAAAAGGCGGTGGTAAAGTTTGTCCCCAACAGTCTTCAGGAACGGCTTCCGGAATTAAAGTAGGCGATATAAGATTTAAGTGATAATACAAAGGAGAGAAGGATATGGTTTTAAAAATAACGAAAATGAACAAACTACTGATTGTATTATGTGCTTTCATTTTTCTTCTGGGCGTAGCGGTCCAGGCTGGAACGATGCAGTTGCCCAAGGGGCAGGTGTTGAAGGTAAAATTCGCGCTAGGGATGAAAATCAGTTCCGGGGAGCTGACAAAGGATGTTCCTCTATTGATAAATTTGGCTGAACCGATCGAAATCGGCGGGAAAACCATCGTCGAAGCCGGCGCCCAGGGTACAGCGAAAGTAGTCGAAGTTAAAAAGGCCGGCAAGGGGGGGAAACCGGGATATATCAAGGTTGCCTTCCAGGAAATGGATACCAAAGGGGAATACCGCTCACGCGATAATTCCAAGATTAAACTCGAGGGCGAGTTGGAGAATGCCGGTAAAGGGAAGAAAACCCTTTCTTATCTTTTTATATTCGGTTTATTCATCAGCGGCGGCCAGGGGGAGATTGATCCCGGGCTGGTCTATGAGGCCAAGGTAGCCGAAAGTATCATTCTGGAAAGTACGCAATAATCCTTTAAAATTATATTGATTGTTAAAAAGGGCGATATCCGACGATATCGCCCTTTTTCAGTCTCAATATATTAATGTAGTCTAAAGCCGGAGCATCGGCCGTACATGGGTATCGCCGTCGGCGTCGGTCTTGATAATCACAATATCGTCAGAGGTATTTAGATTGTAATTATCAACATTCCCGGTGGCGATGAAACCGCCGTCGGAAGTTGCAATCCCGGCATACCCGTAATCGTAATAATAGGTGCCGAAAGTCCGGGTCCAGACAGTGTCCCCGACGGCGTCGGTTCTAATCAGATAAATATCATACGATCGGCCCAGGTCGTAATTGTCATATATCCCGGTTACCAAGAACCCGCCGTTTGCAGCCTCATCCACGGAGTACCCATAGTCGTAATAGCTACCACCGTAAGTATTATCCCAGAGGATATCCCCGGAAACATTGATTTGGGCGAGATACACATCATCATCTTGCGTCCCGGTCACGACGTAATTGCCGTCGGAAGCCCTGATGATGTCCCTGAATTCGCTGTTGTTTCCGAAGTCATATTCGCGGAGCCAGGAGAAATTTCCGGTGGCATTGGTTTTCATGAGAAAAGCGTTGCCGGATTCCTGGCTATACCAGGCCAGTTCCCCGGCAATCAGGTATCCGCCGTCGGTTGTTTGCACCAGGCTGTAGGGATGGTAACCGTGTCTTTCGGTAACGGTGTCCTTATAGGTCGTCTGCCAGGCGAAAACGCCGTTGGCGTCGGTTTTGATAAGCAGGACCGAATCTTCCTTTTCGGCGCAGAGCACGTACCCGCCGTCGGAGGTTTCAATGACGTCGTAAGCGCTTTCGGAGGGATAGGATTCGCCGAATACGGTATCCCAGACCAGATTTCCGGCGGCGTCGGCTTTGGCCAAATAAACATCGTAAGAGGAAGTATCCCCGTAAACGTAAGCATATCCGGTCATGATAAATCCGCCGTCGGAAGTTGCCGCAAGAGCCTGAAAAGCGCCCTCACCGGCATTATCATATATGAAAGTGTGACCCCATTTGTACGTGCCGAGCGAGTCAATTTTCATAAGGAACGGTTCACTGATATCACCGGGGGTATATTGCCCGGCGATAACGAAACCGCCGTCCGAAATCTCGATAATATCATAGCCGATATCGCTGCCGTATCCGCCGTATTCCAGTTCCCAGGTTTTTCGAAGCAGCCGGATCGAAGCGGCGGCGTCAACCGTGACTTCCTCAAGCGGAATCACGACGGCATAACCTTCACTGTCGGCGAAAAGAGCCTGAATTGTCAAATATAAATCGACATCAGCCAGCTCCAGAATATCATCGGTATAGGAAGTGAAGTAAAATGTGCCGAGCGCGGCGTAACCCCGATTATTTACCAGAGTCCCCTCCTGTTCTACCTGAGTAATATACAAATAAGCGATCTGGCCCGTTTCCTGCTGGGTAATATCGTAGGAGAAGTAAGCAATTGCGTCGAGACTCGCCGGACGGGTAACCGAATCCAGGTCCGCTACCCGGCTGTAGTGGGAAAATTCATAAGAAATCTCGTCCAGATCGGGGAGATTGAATACCTCGACATCGAACGAAAACGTCGCGCCCATATCCAGTTCCCGGAAATGAGGGGTAATCCGAATCATCGGCACTTCAGGTAAAAGCGCAATCGTAATGGTCGGCGGAGTACCGGAAGAAGACGGGAAGACGTCCATGACGGTCACCCCGCGGTACAGCACGACCCCGTCGGGGTCAAGCGCCAGCAGGGTAAAGACGCGGTTCCGGCCGGCCGGGACCGATATTTCCGCCTGGAACTGACCGTCGACCAGAGGCAGTTCCATCCGGATGGTCGGGTCGATATCCTCGGCTTCGACCGTGAGCGTGAACGATGCGATTTCATCGACTGCGGCTCCGGTGGTGAAGGTGGTTTTCATTTGAAGCGGGACGTTTTCCGCCGGACGGTCGTTGACTATTCTTTCCGAGCATCCGCATAGCAGGCCGACGACCGCGATTACGAGCGTCAGGAGAAAACGGTTTGAATATATTTTTTTCATATCGATTCTCCTTTACAACAGGGCTGTCAGGCCGGCCGAGAGCTGGTATCCGGTCAGGTCGATGTTACCGCCGTCGGACGAGCCGGTATAATATTTCATCCCGATCGTAAGACTAATGGATTCGCCGAAATTCCGGCCGAAATCGGAACCGAAACCGAATACTGTGGCGTTGTCCAGTTCGTATTCGTTGGCGGCAATCAAGCGCAGGTCAAGGACCGGGGCAACGTACCATTCCTTTTGGGGATGATACGTGAAGCGGCCGTTGAACACGAATTCGTTGCCGTAAGCCTTCAACTGCTCCAGCGCGGAACCGTCGGGATTGTAGCGTTTGTTGCGGCTGCGGACGAGATAGCGCAGGCTGGAACTGAAACCGTAGCGGCCGTTGTCATAGGCGCCGCCGAACCGGAAATCGAACTGGTCGCTTTGCCGGAAGGTTTTGACGTCCTCGAGCTTGTCGTCGCTGTAAGTGGTGAACGTGATCCCGGAGTTATAGGTAACCGCTCCGATTTTAGTGTCGGCGCCGAGGCCGATGCTGAACTGGTTGCCCGGTTTATAATTATCGCCGCTTTCGTAAGGCTTGTATTCGCCGTTGTACTGGAATTCGACCGAGCCGCCGACCCGCACGGTTTCCCACATGGTGGCCGCGCCGAGAAGGAGGTTCAACCCGAGACCCTCACCGAGCCGCCGTACCGGTAGATTGAGATAATTGTACGACAGGTTTTGCAGGACGATCCATTCCTCACTGAAATTTAGTTCCTTTTTCCCGGTGGGGAGGCTGACGCCGACACTGGCCAGAAGCCGGTCTTCGGAAAATGAATGGCTGAGCTGCACCCGCAGGTCGCCCAGGCCGTTGAGGGAATAATCGTTTTCGGAAAAATCCAGCTTGTTGCTGGTGTTGACGATATAAAACCGGCCTTCGAAATTATCGCCGAGCGGGACGAAACCGCTGACCGGTATCATGAACTGATTTATTTCGGTTGTTCCGCCGTCGTCCTCCATTTTCCAGTGGCTGTAAACCATCTGGAGGTCCCCGGCGGAAGGCTGGCCGTAGATAATCTGGCCGAGCGTGCCGGGTGCGGCGACGCCGAACACCACCATTAATAATATCAGGACTTTTATTGGCTTAATATTGAACATCGAGATCACCTATGATTATGATGGAAACGCGGGTATCGGTCTGGGGGGGCAACAGCGGGCTGTTGCCAAACCGGTCAAAGATGCCGGGATTCTGGATAAATCCGGAATTCAAAAGAGTGTTGGTCTGAAAAGTGTCGAAGCCGCCGTCGGAATACAGTTTGTCGGATTCCGGAGTAACGTTACTTTCAAAATCCTGCAGGGCGCCACTTTGCTCGAGCGTAACCGTCGGGGCGAAAGCCACCGTTTCGAGCTGTGTCTGGGCGTCCTGAAAGCCTGCATCCTCGCCCGCCGCCTGCTGGAACGCATCGTTGGCTTCGCGGTACATCCCCCGGCTTTTGTAATCCAGTCCCCGACAGTAAGCCAGGAACGCCAGGTAGGATTCGGTGGGCACCTGTTCGATAGCGTCGCGCTCGGCCTGGGTCAGGGTGATATCGAGACTGTCGATGACTTTAAACACGAAATCTTTTTGGACCTTGAAAAAGTTATTCACGTCGCCCTCGGTAGGGTCGGTGACGGTGGCGGAGCTGTCGCCGGTGTTGACGAGGGCGCCGTCGAGCCGGATGCGGTCGTCGCCGATACCCAGCACTGAGCCGGTGACGATTTTATGACTGCCCAGAAGTCGTCCGACCCGGGGGGAATATTTAGGGTCAGTGTACTCGGTTTCGCTGAGTTTCAACTCATCCCGGATAACGTCGATTTTAAGCCGGTCGATAACTTTCAGGGATTGGACTTTGGCCAGATCCAGCGAGGTAAACTCCGCCAGGCCCTTGCTGATGGGAGCCAGTTCCGGGGCCAGGTGCTCGCTGTTGAAATCGACCACCGCGATAGTGTTCTGCGGAATCGAGGCAACATCGATTTTATCTTCATCCTCAATCGCTTTCGATACCTCGACCTGGATTTTTTTGGTGAGCAACTGGTCGAGGTGAGCCAGAATCATGTTTTTGGTTTGTTTCTCTGGCTGGTAACTGAGCGACATGCGGTAGGCGTCGATGGCCTTGTCATAGTTTTCCTGTTTTTCGTAAAGCATGCCCATGAACAGGTTGGTGCGGGCGTCGGGTTTTATGCTGTTGGCCTGTTTGAAAGCTTCCTCGGCCTGGTCGAGTTCGCCTTTTTTATAGAAAGCGACTCCCAGTTCCCGCCAGGCCTCGTAATTGTCAGGGTGAACCCGGATTTCCTCGTAAAAGGTGTTGATAGCCCGGTCGTACTCACCCTGGTCGGTTTGCTGGCGGCCCTGCCGGTAAAGATTGGGCGCACAGCCGGTCAGAAACAACAGGGCCAGGGCGATTATTATTTTTTTGGTCATATTTTCCTCGTCTGGTCGGTGCGTGTAGGGTTATCAGGAGGCCAGGGGCCGGTAGATATCCATTTTCTTCTTGGCTTCGGCAAATGTCTGGTCCATCTCGTAAGCCTGACGGAAATAATCGTAGGCTTTCTTGTAATCGTATTTGTCCTGATAGTACAAGCCCTTGGCATAGAGAGTGGCGGCGTCGTTGGATTCGGTGCCGGCGTCCTTGATGAGTTTTCGGGTATCTTCGTTGAGCGATAAATTCAATTTGTCGGCCAGTTCGGTAACGAGTTCCTTTTCCATCTTGAAATAATCCGGTTTGCCTTCTTTTTCGACCGAGGTGATGATTTCCGAGGTTTCGACCTTGACCGCCTTGACCAGCATTTTGGTGTTCTTATCGTCCAGCTGGACGATGCTGCCGAAAATCATCAGTTGCGCGCCGAGCATTTTCCCGACTTTGGCGGCTGTGGCGGCGTCAACCGCTCCCGATTTGGTCAGTTCCAGTTCTTTCAGGATGAAATCGATTTTGTCCCGCTCGACTACCCGCAGGGAGCTGATTCGGGAGAAGTCGGCCTCGAAGAAATCAGCCAATCCCTTGGTAATAAAGCCCAGCTCTTCCTGGTATTTGCCGACCGAGTAATTGTCAAATTCCATGATGGCGACGGTCTGCACACCAGGGTCAGCCTCGGCGGTGCACACCAGAGCGTTTTTAGCGTTAATAATCTGGTACCATTGGTTGCGCAGCTGCTGGGGCCAGAAATCGTAGGGCAGGGGGACCTTGCAGGGGCCGATTTGGGCGATAATATCGAGATAGCCAAACGCCTGCTTGAGAAAATCGGCGCCCATGCCGTAGGTAATCATGCTCATCACGGAGTAGATGGCAATGCTGTCCTGGTCGTTGAGGTCGGT
Source organism: Candidatus Zixiibacteriota bacterium (assembly GCA_049324195.1). GTDB lineage: Bacteria > Zixibacteria > MSB-5A5 > GN15 > FEB-12 > JAFGNW01. Next base: position 11,954 of record JBMOKZ010000209.1, read on the forward strand.
CCGGGTGAGCAGGTTGCGGGTGATGTCCAGTCCCTTTTCGAATTCCAGGTTGATATACAGGTCCATGGCTTTCGTCAGCTGGTCGGAAACCTTAATCTCCGTCTGGGCCTGAATGTTCGATACGACCGCAATTGTCAGGAGAACGGTCACGAACAAAAAAACAACGCTTATGGGGCGAAAATTCTTCAACCTCATTTTTTATTCCTTTCCGATAAAGTTTGTTGATATTCGATTATAAAAAAGGATATAATTTTATACGAGCAACTAAAAAAGATTATTTAACGATTTCAATAAAATGCAGGCTGGTTTGACCATCGACGACCTTAAGCGTGTCGGTTTTGACCAGGGTTTCGCCCTCGAAGCTGATGACACCCCGGATGATATGAGTAGCGGCCGTCAACTCGTAGGTTCCGGGTGTGGTCAGATGATGTTCTTCATTGTCAATGTACAGGATTCCGCCCGGGACGGGAATACCGTTAACTTTTATGCCTATCCTGACCTTGACAAGGTTGGACTCGGTCGTAACTTCGGGAAAAGTGAACTGAAACCGTTCGGTTATATCGGCCCTGTCTATGATGTCAATTTCGCGGCTCTGCTGCAGTTCGTTACTTTTGTCGTTGGCGACTTTGATAGTGTGCCGACCGGGTTCGACTGTCAGCCGTAAAGAAGAGGTGCTCTTTTTTTGGAGTTTATCGTCAAGATAAACATCGCCGCGGGGTTCAATTTTGACGGTCACAAAGCTCTCGGTCACGACGGGCGCCGGGGTTGCGACCGTGAACGAGCGGACCAGGGAAAAATCGCCGCGGTTGCCGTCGGCGTCCTCGGCTCGCACCCGCCAGTAATAATTACCGTCGTTTAAAGTTGTGTCAACCGTCAGTTCGCTCGACGTCAGGTAGGTGAA
>JBMOKZ010000210.1:0-12838 GCA_049324195.1 Candidatus Zixiibacteriota bacterium
GGCCAGCCGGAAAATTTCGGCCAGAAGATAAGGATAGAGCGGCGCGCGAAAATATGGTTCGGGGTCAACTTGACCGTTGTTGATTTTCTCCGCCAGGAATACATGGTATCTCTCGTCCATTATTGGCAGTTCGGCGGTGGGCAGGCGCTCGTACTGATGGAGATAGACCAGTCGGATAACGACCGCGGCAGCGAAGAGAAAAAGAAGCGCCAGGCGGTACCTGGTTTTTGAATGCCAGCGAGAAATCGGATTTTGCATAAGGGAAAAATATAATAATCCTTGTTTACCGGCAATTTAAAACCCGATCCGATTGTTTTAAGATAAAAAGAGTGAAAACCTTGGTCGGGGTGTGGGTTTCGCATGATAATAATCGTAGTAAAGTTTTCAAACGGTGTTTACGGCGTGCGGCCGTATTTGTAATGGATTGTCTGACAAGGCGATAGGGGGAGCGGGGAGAACTTCATGAATTTCAATAAAAAAATCGCAGTTAAAACGTCTGATTGGACTTGACAAATCGTCGGTAAAAATTTATAAATAACTGTCGATAATATAGTTCTGGTATAATGAATTATTAAAAGGTGATTGTGATAAAGATTTTTAAAAAGAATATAAAAAAAACCTTGACATAAACTTGGCAATGTCTTATACTCTGAATCTGCCAGGCAATAATGTCAGGCAGATTTTTTTATCGAAATAAAATGTTCTTTGACATCTAAATAGTTTCGCTGAAGAATAGAGAATATTCTATTATTCATGTCGCGGGTCCAAAGATATGAAAGTATTTTTGTGCACCTTTATAATCTAAGACAACGCATAGCCGTTGTTCAAAACTAGGATAAACTAAGTAATATTTTATAAATGTTACGGAGAGTTTGATCCTGGCTCAGAACGAACGCTGGCGGCGTGCTTAATACATGCAAGTCGAACGAGAAAGTCGGGCTTCGGCCCGGCGAGTAAAGTGGCGAACGGGTGAGTAACACGTGGATAATCTACCCTTAAATCTGGGATAAGCTCTCGAAAGGGGGTCTAATACCGGATAACATCATAGAAGGGCATCCTTTTATGTTCAAAGACGGGGCAACCTGCCGTTTAAGGATGAGTCCGCGCTTCATTAGCTTGTTGGCGGGGTAAAAGCCCACCAAGGCTACGATGAATAGCCGGCCTGAGAGGGCGACCGGCCACACTGGGACTGAGATACGGCCCAGACTCCTACGGGAGGCAGCAGTAGGGAATATTGCGCAATGGACGCAAGTCTGACGCAGCAACGCCGCGTGGGTGATGAAGCTTCTTGGAGTGTAAAACCCTGTCAGTGGGGAAGAAACGTACGGGTAGTAACTGATTCGTACCTGACGGTACCCACAGAGGAAGTTCCGGCTAACTCCGTGCCAGCAGCCGCGGTAATACGGGGGGAACGAGCGTTGTTCGGATTTACTGGGCGTAAAGGGCGCGTAGGCGGGCCTTCAAGTCGGTTGTGAAAACTCCGAGCTTAACTCGGAGCCTGCATCCGATACTGTCGGTCTTGAGTACAGGAGAGGAAAGTGGAATTCCAGGTGTAGCGGTGAAATGCGTAGATATCTGGAAGAACACCAGTAGCGAAGGCGGCTTTCTGGACTGATACTGACGCTAAAGCGCGAAGGCTTGGGGAGCAAACAGGATTAGATACCCTGGTAGTCCAAGCGGTAAACGATGGGTACTAGGTGTCGGGGGTATCGACCCCCTCGGTGCCGAAGCTAACGCATTAAGTACCCCGCCTGGGGAGTACGGTCGCAAGATTGAAACTCAAAGGAATTGACGGGGGCCCGCACAAGCGGTGGAGTATGTGGTTTAATTCGAAGCAACGCGAAGAACCTTACCTGGGTTTGACATGCTTGAGCCAGCCGGTGAAAGCCGGTTTTCCCTTCGGGGACTCTTGCACAGGTGCTGCATGGCTGTCGTCAGCTCGTGCCGTGAGGTGTTGGGTTAAGTCCCGCAACGAGCGCAACCCTTGTCCATAGTTGCCAGCTAGTAATGTAGGGAACTCTATGGAGACTGCCGGTTACAAGCCGGAGGAAGGTGAGGATGACGTCAAGTCCTCATGGCCCTTACACCCAGGGCTACACACGTACTACAATGGCCGGTACAGTAGGTTGCAATACCGCGAGGTGGAGCCAATCCCCAAAACCGGTCTCAGTTCAGATTGGAGTCTGCAACTCGACTCCATGAAGGCGGAATCGCTAGTAATCGCTGATCAGCAGGCAGCGGTGAATACGTTCCCGGGCCTTGTACACACCGCCCGTCAAGCCACGGAAGTTGGGAGCACCCGAAGTCGTTTGCTTAACCGCAAGGATGGCGACGCCTAAGGTGAAACCGATGACTGGGGCTAAGTCGTAACAAGGTAGCCGTAGCGGAAGCTGTGGCTGGATCACCTCCTTTCTAAGGAGCACGGTGTGCTTGTACGATGTATCGTATAAACATCGAGGTCGAGCGAGATGAATATAGAGATAAATATTCTCTTTCTTCGGCGAACTATTTGATTATAAATTTGAGTGGGTCTTTTCTGATAAATGTGATTGGGCCTATAGCTCAGTTGGTTAGAGCGCACGCCTGATAAGCGTGAGGTCAATGGTTCAACTCCATTTAGGCCCATATTTTTTACGGGGATGTAGCTCAGTTGGGAGAGCGGCGGCTTTGCAAGCCACAGGTCACCGGTTCGATCCCGGTCATCTCCAGATTAGTAAATTAGAAGTTTTTTGTTTGATATAGAGGCCGCTATGGCGGCCAGGCTCTTTGACAACTTAATAAACTTTGTAAGGTATTTGCGGATATCTTCCAATAGGCTGCATAGTGCAGCAGCACAAGATGCTCTTAAGAAGGTTTTCGATTAAGCTACTAAGGGCACTCGGTGGATGCCTTGGCACAGATAGGCGATGAAGGACGTGGTAAGCTGCGATAAGCTCCGTTTAGCTGCAAACAAGCTTTGAAACGGAGATTTCCGAATGGGGCAACCCGACCGGTTTTACGACTGGTCAGTCTGTATTGAATTCATAGGTACAGACGGCGAACGCGGAGAACTGAAACATCTAAGTAACCGCAGGAAAAGAAAACAATTGTTATTCCCCCAGTAGTGGCGAGCGAACAGGGAACAGCCTAAACCGGATTACACGTTAAAATCTGACAGTGTTGTGTTTCCGGTGTCGAGGGAGCCGATCGGTCCGTTGTCAGGCGGGCCGGGGAGTTACAAAACACATGTATAGGAGAAAGTTCTGGAAAGGACTGCGAAACAGGGTGATAGCCCCGTAACCGAAATGCATGTGACTCCTTTCGGATTTCCCAAGTAGGGCGGGACACGAGGAATCCTGCTTGAATCTGCCAGGACCATCTGGTAAGGCTAAATACTCATCTGTGACCGATAGTGAACAAGTACCGTGAGGGAAAGGTGAAAAGCACCCCGGAAGGGGAGTGAAATAGTACCTGAAACCGTGTGCCTACAAGCGGTCGGAGGAAAGGTTACTCTTCGGAGTTTCCGGACTGACGGCGTGCCTATTGAATAATGATCCGGCGAGTTACTTCTATGTCGCGTCAGGCTAAGAGAAATTCTCTCGTAACCGCAGCGAAAGCGAGTCTGAACAGGGCGATAGTGGCATGGAGTAGACCCGAAACCAGGTGATCTATGCATCGCCAGGATGAAAGTTCGGTAAAACGAACTGGAGGTCCGAACGCACCAGTGTTGAAAAGCTGGGCGATGAGCTGTGCATAGGGGTGAAAGGCCAATCAAACCTGGAAATAGCTGGTTCTCCCCGAAATATCTTTAGGGATAGCCTCGGATAATAGTTTTACGGAGGTAGAGCACTGAATGGGCTAGGGCTCCCACAAGAGTACCAACCCCAATCAAACTCCGAATGCCGTAAAATGTTCTCCGGGAGTCAGGCAGTGGGGGATAAGCTTCATTGCCGAGAGGGAAACAACCCAGACCATCAGCTAAGGTCCCTAAGTCATGCTAAGTGGTAAAGGATGTGGAATTACTTAAACAGCTAGGAGGTTGGCTTAGAAGCAGCCATCCTTTAAAGAGTTCGTAACAGATCACTAGTCTAGTGGCTCCGCGCCGATAATGTAAGGGACTATGCATGGCACCGAAGCTATGGGTTTGTACTTTGTACAAGCGGTAGGGGAGCATTGTCTGTCGAGTGAATGCCGATCGTAAGGTCGACTGGACGGCAGACAAGAGATTATGTCGGAACGAGTAGCGATAAAGCAGGACTGGAAACCTGCTCACCGAAAGCCTAAGGTTTCCTGGGGAAGGTTAAGCCTCCCAGGGTTAGTCGGAACCTAAGTCGAGGTCGAAAGGCGTAGACGATGGAAAACAGGCTAAAATTCCTGTACTTGCAGAGTTGCGTTTTAAGCTATGGGGTGACGCAGAAGTGAAGGTTAGCCGGCTGATGGTTGTGCCGGTCTAAGCCTGTAGGTGGGAGTCGCAGGAAAATCCACGACTCTAACACTGAGAGGTGATGGGGTGATCCTAGATCAGAACTAACCGTAATCATGCTGCCAAGAAAAACCTCTGTGCTAGTTGCTCTGTAATCCGTACCGCAATCCGCCACAGGTAGGCGAGGAGAGGATCCTAAGGTGCTCGAGTGAACTCATGTTAAGGAACTCGGCAAATTAACTCCGTAACTTCGGGAAAAGGAGTGCCGTGATTAGGTGAATTACATACGTTTGGAGCCGAAAGCGGCCGCAGAGAAATGATCGCTGTGACTGTTTACTAAAAACACATGTCTCTGCTAAGTCTCATAAGACGAAGTATAGGGACTGATACCTGCCCGGTGCTGGAAGGTTAAAAGGAGATGTCAATCTCTTCGGAGGTGAAGCATTGAATTGAAGCCCCAGTAAACGGCGGCCGTAACTATAACGGTCCTAAGGTAGCGAAATTCCTTGTCGGGTAAATTCCGACCTGCACGAATGGTATAACAACAGCGGTACTGTCTCAACATGGGGCTCGGTGAAACTGTAGCAGCGGTGAAGATGCCGCTTACCCGTATCGGGACGGAAAGACCCCGTGAACCTTTACTATAACCTGATATTGGTGTTTGGTGCCGTGTGTGTAGGATAGGTGGGAGACTTTGAAGCTGGTCCGCTAGGATCGGTGGAGTCATTGGTGAAATACCACCCTCATTGTATCGGACTTCTAACCACGAGCCTTGAATCAGGCCCTGGAACAGTGTCAGGCGGGTAGTTTAACTGGGGCGGTTGCCTCCCAAAGTGTAACGGAGGCGCGCAATGGTTCCCTCAGGCCGGGTGGTAATCGGCTGTAGAGTGCAAAGGCATAAGGGAGCTTAACTGTGAGACATACAGGTCGAGCAGATGGGAAACCAGGTCTTAATGATCCGGCGGTTGTGCATGGAAATGCCGTCGCTAAACGGATAAAAGGTACTCCGGGGATAACAGGCTGATCTCCTCCGAGAGTCCATATCGACGAGGGGGTTTGGCACCTCGATGTCGGCTCATCACATCCTGGGGCTGGAGAAGGTCCCAAGGGTTTGGCTGTTCGCCAATTAAAGTGGTACGTGAGCTGGGTTTAGAACGTCGTGAGACAGTTCGGTCCCTATCTGATACGGGCGCAGGAAATTTGAGGAGAGTTGATCCTAGTACGAGAGGACCGGGTTGAACCAACCTCTGGTGCACCTGTTGTGGCGCCAGCCGCATCGCAGGGTAGCTACGTTGGGAAGGGATAAGTGCTGAAAGCATCTAAGTATTAAGCCCACTCCAAGATTAGATTTCCCAGACGCAAGTCTCTAAAGACCCCTGGAAGATGACCAGGTTGATAGGTCACAGATGTAAGTGTAGCGATACATTCAGTCGAGTGATACTAATAGGTCGTGAGGCTTAATCGTAAAATTTCTTCTACAAATTTTACGGCCTTCTTAATAGAATCCGTGTTGGCATTATGCGGTCTATTGGGTGATTTTCCGATAACACCAAAGCAAAGTTTATTTTAAGTATCTCGGTGACGATAGAGACGGGGTCACACCTGTTCCCATTCCGAACACAGCAGTTAAGCCCGTCATCGTCGATGGTACTGCATGGGAGACTGTGTGGGAGAGTAGAACGTCGCCGGGTTTAAATATAAAAGCCCGCTTTTCAAAAAAGCGGGCTTTTTAGGTTTTGGGTAGTTGATTAAATAATTACTTGTACTGACCAGTACTTGAGTTGACAGTCATTTACCTCTGATGTTTTTTATGCCGTCAGTTTTTCCTCATTTTCCAAATTTGCCTTCTTAGCCAAATCAAAACCGTTAGTCAAGGGTAGGGCAGGAGCCCTGCGCTCCTGCCTATTTATTTTGGATAAGAAAATAGGCGGAACCGCAAAGGGGTTTCCGCCCGAAATCTAAGTTTTGTAATTCCGTCAGGTCCTACCCGCTGAAGGCAGGTGTGACCTGAAGGTTTTGATTTCAATCATGTATCAGTCACACTCGCCGCTGGCGAGCAGGAACCGACACTATTATACATCTCATACTATATGGACTGACTACATCACGGAGAGATTGCCACGCTCCGGCCAACGGGTCTTCGGCCCTTCGACCTCCGCTCGCAATGACGTTAGAGATGACCAGGCGGAATCCCTACCTGACGGTTTTTGCTTGCCGCTAAAAATCAATCCGGATATATTTTCTCTATAAATTCGAAAGGCATACCCATGAAACGTCGGGAATTCATCAAAAAAGCGGGCAAGGCCGCCGCCCTTGCGGCCGTAGCCTCGGAAGCCGGGTTGCTTCTCAACGGGTGTCAGACCGAGTTTCAGAAAGCATCCATGCCCAAACCCGATTTCGAGGTCGCCCTCGACTCAAACCTCCCCAAAATCGTCCTCGCCAAAAATACCGACCACGCCCGGGCGCTGCGCTTGGCGCTCGACGCTGTCGGCGGCATCGAGCGGTTCGTCAAAAAAGGGGAAAAGGTTCTGCTCAAACCGAATGTTGCCTTCGACCGTACGCCCGAACAGGCCGTTAACACCAATCCTGTCGTGGTGGGCGAGATGGTGCGCCTGTGCCGCGAGGCCGGCGCGGCCGATATTATCGTTACCGATTATGGCACCCAGACTTCCCGGCGGACGTTCGAACGCTCGGGAATCCGCTCCGCGGTCGAAGCCAACGGCGGCCGGGTTGTCATTGTCGGCCATTTTGATTTTTGGGAAACCGACCTGAAGAGCCGCTTTATCTACGGCTGGCCGGTGCTCAAATATATTTTCGAAATTGATCGCCTGATCAACATGCCCATCGCCAAGCATCACGGGATGGTCAGGGGAACGGCCGCGATGAAGAACTTTTTTGGGATAATCGGGGGTAATCGAAGTTCCCTGCACCGGCAAATCGACCAGGCGATCGTTGACCTGGCCGCTTTTTTCCGGCCGACCCTGACCGTGGTCGACGCCACCCGGGTTTTGATCCGTAACGGCCCGCAGGGCGGCTCGCTGGGTGATGTCCGCATCCACGACTCGGTTATCTGCGCCACCGACCAGGTGGCGGCCGACGCCCGCGCCGGAGAGTTTCTCGGCCGTATCGGGCGCGATATTCCCCATGTAGTTTTGGCTGCCAAGCAGGGTTTGGGCGAACTTGATTATCGAAAAATCGGATATGTAGAAATCGAATAAGTAATAATTAAGTATGTGGTTCATATGTCACCGGAATTGTTTTTAATAATTGGGTTGATTGCTCTTCTGGTAGGAGCGGACCAGCTCGTGCGCAGCGCCACGAAAATCGCTTTGTTCTTCGGGTTGTCGCCGCTGGTAATCGGTCTGACGGTGGTGGCGTTCGGCACCAGCGCTCCCGAAGTTGCGGTGGCTCTGTCCGGCTCGCTTAACAGTCACACCGATCTGGGTTTCGGCAATGTCATCGGCAGTAATATCTTTAATCTGCTGTTTATCCTGGGTTTGATGACGGTCTTTACGCCGTTGCGAATCGAGCGCAACGTGGTCCGGATCGATATGCCTCTGTTGATAATCGTTTCAGCGGGCTTTCTGGCGCTTGCCCTGGACAGCCGGTTGAGTAAAATTGACGGTGTCATTTTGCTTTTGGCTCTGGTCTTGTTCACCGTTTTCACTCTGCGCCGGGGGAAAATGGACAAGAAGGAAATCGAGCAGGACCTTCGCGGTCGCTGGAAAGCCATCTCGCGAGGCGCGCTGGCGATCCAATTTATAATCCTGCCGTTGTCTGTAATTTTATTGGGACGGGGATCCGATTGGGTAGTTGAGGGTTCAACCGCGCTTGCCCGGGGGATGGGTATCGATGAGTTCGTGGTCGGGCTGACGGTTGTCGCCGTCGGAACCTCGTTACCTGAACTGGTGACTTCGCTCCTGGCTCTGATGCATGACCGGCGTGATATGGCGGTCGGTAACATTGTCGGCAGTAATATCTTCAATATCCTGGGTGTCGTTCCGGTGATGGCTCTGGTTTCTAGCAACGGCGTGATTATCACACAAAGTAGCATGTCGATGGATCTCCCGGTGTTGCTGGCCTCGGTGGTTCTCTGTTTCCCCATATTTTTCAGCGGTTACCGAATATCGCGCTGGGAGGGAGTGTTTTTTCTGCTTTTTTATCTGGTATATATGGTTTTCTTCGCTATCGATAACGATCCGAATAGTTTATTCGGGACCTACATGCGCATTCTGATGATATACGTAGTACCACCGGTTTTTTTAGTGTATGTTTTTGTGGTGCTCAGGCTGAGGAAAAAGAGAACAAAAATAAAATAATAAAGTTATGTCTAAATTATTATAATTTGAAAAGAGGATTTGACAAGAACATGAAAAAAGTGCTGTTGTTTTCGATTCTTCTGGTAATCGGTCTGGTTCTTTCACAATATTTTTATATTTTCGGCGAAGCTGAGGAAACCGCCCGGCTGGTGGTCCGCATCCTGACCATGTGGCTTTTGGGTTTTATCATGATTCACGTCGGGTACGAATTTGAAATCGACAAGACGAGGCTTAAAAGCTATGTGGTCGATTACGGAGTCGCGGCTACGGCGGCGGGTTTCCCGTGGATCATGGTCGCTCTTTATTTCATGTTTGTCATGCTGCCCTCCGATACGTGGGGGAGATTTGACAGCTGGACCGATGTTTTGCTGGCCAGCCGGTTTGCCGCCCCGACCTCGGCCGGGGTGCTGTTTTCGATGCTGGCCGCGGCCGGTTTGTCGGGCACCTGGTTTTTCAAAAAGACCCGGATCCTGGCGATTTTCGACGACCTCGATACGGTTTTGCTGATGATTCCTCTCAAGATGCTCATTGTCGGCTTGCGCTGGCAGTTGGGGGTAATTGTGCTTATCATGATTGTCCTGCTATGGGTGGCCTGGAAATACCTGCATAAAATTAAACTGCCGGTATCCTGGCCGTGGGTGCTGACCTATGCCGCGGTTATCACGGTTGTCTCAGAGATTATCTACAAAGTCAGCATGTTGGTTGACGATGTTGTCCCGATCCATATCGAGGTGCTCCTTCCAGCCTTTGTTCTTGGCAGTATTCTCGCTCATCCAAAAGGGCACGACCCACATTGCGACGACTGCCACGAAGGTCACCAGGAAGGTCCGGAAACGCGTGAGGAACAGAAAGTCTCGACAATCGTCTCGTCCGGGTTTATGGTAATGGTCGGCTTGTCGATGCCTCCGTTCATGGCTACTTTTGCCGGAAACGCAAACGTTAACACCATTACAATCCTGCTTCACGTGCTGGGCGTGACGATTTTAGCTAATTTGGGTAAGATGTTTCCCCTGTTCGTTTACCGCAAGGAAGCCTCGTTGAAAGAGCGTCTGGCGATCGGTATCGGGATGTGGCCCAGGGGGGAAGTGGGCGCCGGGGTTCTGGTAATTTCGCTCAGTTACGGAATTTCAGGTTACATGGTGACGGTAGCGGCACTCTCGCTGGCGCTGAATCTGCTATTAACCGGGGTTTTCATTTTAATTGTCAAGCGGTTGCTGGCCCGGTAAAGAATTCTTGGGCTGGCTCGTAAGGCCTGATGGACCAATGACTTAAAAGGGGCGCCTAGTCTTTAATGATTTTCCCGTTTCAATATTGGAGTTATTATAACCCCTTAAATTGTAACTAATTATTTCCCGGAAGTTATTAAGACTGAAGCAGTCTCGCCGATATAAGAAATATTGGGGAATGTTAGGGGAAATTCATGGATAATATGGTCAACTCAACAAAGCAAAAGTCACATTTGGACAATTATCTGCCGATTTATGTTCATTCTCTGGGTATAGAAAACGTCCTCGATTTCGACCTCTACATTTTCAACGGTCATGAAATGGTCCTGTTTCGTTCGTCGAGTTTGCCATTCACAGCTAAGACCCGCAGTCTTTTGTTGGATGAAAATATAACTCATCTTTATATTTCCCGGGCCGACCGCAAACAGTATCAGCAGCATATCCGTTCCCGTATCGACCAGATTTTGTCCGACCGGTCAATCGATGATTTCACCAAAGCCAGTATTGTTTACGACAGCGCCAAGGAGCTGGTTGAGACCGTATTCTCCGACCCGACCAAGGGGGAGCATATCAAAGAAAGCCGGGAGTTTGTCGAATCGACGGTGCTTTACGTTCTCGAAGGCGCGAACGCGTTTCACAATATGCTTCGGGTCATGTCGTTCGATTATTCGCTCTACAGCCATTCGGTCAATGTCTGTACGTTCTCACTGGCTCTGGCCTCGGTTGCCGGCATTGACCGCACCTGCGAACTGATCGAGCTGGGTACCGGGGCGCTTTTGCACGATGTCGGCAAGGTAAAAATACCCGACAATATTCTATACAAGCCTGGCCCGCTTAGTGTCGATGAATGGGAATTGGTTAGAAAACACCCGCAACTTGGTGTGGAGATTATCTCCGAGACCGATATGATACCCGAGATGTCTTATACTCCCATCAAACAGCACCATGAACGCCATGACGGCTCCGGTTACCCGGACGGTTTGAAGAGCGCGGATATTCACCTTTACGGGAGTATCGTGTCGATTGCCGATGTTTTCGACGCCATGACTACCCGCCGGGTTTACCGGCAGGAACAAAGTTCTTTCTCGACGCTGAAAGAGATGTTTGACCAGCGGGGGGCGTTTGACCGGCGCCTGCTGGAGATTTTTACTCAGCTGATGGGTCCGACCAGCCTGGGTGAATTATAGCCTCTTTATTTAACCAGCACCGTATCGAGCAGGGAGGAGTTGAACAGGTCCCCCGGTGCCACGACCGGTTCCTCGACCGGGATACTGTCACCGTAACGTATCGCGAGCTGCTCCTGAACGAGGGGATGCGAGAAATCGTAATCGCCCAGTTTTCGCGCCGGCGTCAGCTCGATTCCCAGTACCTCACGGTAAATCTTCCAGACATATTCGGAACAGTATAAAGCAGAATCCGACCATTCGAAATACGGGTCGTAATTTTTGCCGAGATGCGTCCGCGCGCAGGTTTTCAGGCGCTCAATAACGGATTCGGTCAGCAGCGTGTCGGCACCCTTCAGCCGCATGACGACAAAATGGTTGCCGGTATCGCGAACGATCCATTCGTGAACCGGTGTAATCCGAACCGGTTGCAGGGCTTCCCAAATACGGGGGACGCTGTCATCGAATAAAAGAATACCACAATGAGTGAATTCAGAACCGGTGGCCAGTTTGACGGCCGCGCTCTGGGGTGAATCGAAATCCTGGAAGAAAATGTCGCCTTCGTGAAGTTTATCGGTCAGGTTTTGAGTACGGCCCGGAAGAAACGCTGACAGAGTCAATATAACGGAGATTAGGTATTTCGTCATTGATATCCTGTCGTTTAAATTTGATATTAATTTATAATATTATCGAAGAACGAACAAAAGAAAATAATATTCATTGGCTTTGGGGTAATATTTCGGATTGTGTTTTAAAAGCAATATTATTAGATTCTTCAGCATGGGAAATTATAATATTTATCTCGGCGTGCTGGGGATGCTGCTGCTGTTGACGGCGTTTGCCCTGAACCTTATGAAAATCAAATCTCAGGATTCCCTGACGTACATAATCATGAATATTTTCGGCGGGGGGATTTCCACGTATTACGCCGTGGCGCTCGAGGCCGTTCCGTTCGTTATCCTCGAAGCGGTCTGGACGGCATTCGCGCTCTATAAACTTATAACTCTGAAAAGACAGGTGAAGCATGGGTAAAAATCCGCGTTCTCTGAGGCAGCGAACCCATAAACATACTGATTTTACGGCCCGAGTGAATATTCTCGACAGTGATGACCTGATGGAGTTGGTGGAAAAACTGGAGGTGCCGCCGTTGCTTTTGATACTCGACGATATCACCGACCCGCATAATCTCGGAGCCTGCCTGCGCACGGCCGAGGCGGCTGGCGTGCATGCTGTCATCGTGCCCAAAGACCGGTCAGTGTCACTGACCGATACGTCTCGTCGGATCGCCTGCGGCGCCGCCGAAATAGTGCCGTTTGTCCGGGTGACCAATCTCGCCCGCACCATGACTCAGCTTCAGGACGCCGGAATCTGGTTGGTGGGGACGGCTGATGAGGCTGAAGCGAACTTGTACTTAGCGAATTTGACCGGACCACTGGCGCTGGTCATGGGTTCCGAGGGCTCGGGACTCAGGCGGCTGACTCGGGAACATTGTGATTTCCTGGTGCGAATCCCCATGGCCGGGTCAGTCGAATCGCTGAACGTTTCGGTCGCGACGGGAGTGTGTCTATACGAGGCGGTGCGCCAGAGACAGGCGGGAAGCGAAAAATAAAAAACCCGCCGTTTAAGGCGGGCTTAAAGCGATTAATTGAGTTCGCTCGACTGGTAGTCGTATCTAATATATCGGAATTTATACAAAGGTCAATATTTAAAGATTTTTATAGATGAAAC
>JBMOKZ010000211.1:0-12803 GCA_049324195.1 Candidatus Zixiibacteriota bacterium
TGGGTAAATCTACACCGGCAATACGTGCCAATTTTCATACTCCTCTATACAAATTAACAACTACTTTTCTCAACCCTGACGCTGCTTGTGATTGGGGTTCTTCTTGCAGATAACCCGCAGCACGCCTTTGCGTTTGACAATCTTACAATGCTCGCAGCGTTTCTTAATCGATGATTTTACTTTCATAACTTCAACCTAACCAGTCTTTCATTTATAGCGGTAAGTTATCCGTCCGCGGGACAGGTCGTAAGGCGAAAGTTCCACCGTGACCTTGTCACCCGGTAATATCTTTATAAAGTGCATCCTCATTTTGCCCGAGATATGAGCTAAAACCTTGTGACCGTTGTCCAGTTCCACCCGAAACATCGCGTTCGGCAACGGCTCGACAACTTTTCCTTCCACGGTAATGGTTTCTTCTTTAGCCATAAATTCCTTATCAGCTCAGGGATAAAATATCCGGGCCGTTATCCGTAACCGCCACGGTATGTTCAAAATGCGCCGACGGCATACCGTCGGCGGTCACCACCGTCCAGCCGTCGGGCATCGTTTTGACGTTATACGTTCCCATATTGACCATAGGCTCGATAGCGATTACCGTACCCACCTCAAGCACCGGACCTTCCTCAGGAGAACCATAATTGGGTACCTGAGGTTCCTCGTGCATATGGCGGCCGATTCCGTGGCCGACCAGCTGACGGACGACGCCGTACCCGGCGTCCTCGGCGATTTTCTGCACCGCCGCCGAAATTTCACCTAATTTATGACCTTTTCTGGCTTTGTCAATACCGGCCATAAGCGATTTATAAGTTACATCCATCAACCTTCTCTTTTCTTTAGTGATTTCACCCACGGCATAAGTGCGGGCGGAATCGCCGTAATAATCGTCAACGATAGAGCCGACATCGACCGAAACAATATCACCTTCGTTAATGACCCGCTTTCCCGGGATGCCGTGCACCACCTCTTCGTTGATGGAGATGCAGGCCGAGGCGGGATAACCCTGATAATTCTTGAAACCCGGAACAGCCCCCCTGGAGATAATAAACTCCTCGATGAGAGCATCCAGCTCGCCAGTGGTCATCCCCGGTTTTAAAACCTCGGCGACCATATCGAGCGTCTGGCTGACCACCCGGCCCGCCCGGCGGAGGATTTCGATCTGTTCCTTGTTCTTCAGAATTATCACGTTTTTATTTTCCCAGAGCCTTGACAATCGCGTTGAAGACGTTTTCCATGGTGTCCTCGCCCTTGATTTCCGTCAGGACGGACTCTTTACGATAGAAATCCTCAATCGGTTGCGTTTGTTTACGATAAACTTCCAGACGGTTACGGGCGACGTCCTCGGTGTCGTCAGCGCGGCCTTCCTGTTCGGCCCGGCCCTTGATGCGCTTGATGATTTCTTCATCGGAGACGGTAATCAAAACCGCTTTGTTGATTTCGATATTATTCTTAGTGAACATCGCCTTCAGGCTTTTCGCCTGGGGCATGGTCCGGGGGAATCCGTCGAGAATGAAACCGTCATTCAAATCGCCGGAGGTGATTTTGTTCTCAATCATCCCGATAATCAGATAATCCGGAACCAGTTCACCTTTTTTCATGAACTCTTCAGCCTTTTTCCCCAGTTCGGTGCCTTTTTTAACCGCTTCGCGAAGCATGTCGCCGGTGGACAGATGGACGATGCCGAGTTTTTTTGCCAAACGCACCGCCTGCGTACCCTTACCTGACCCGGGAGGGCCCAAAAAAACCAGATTCATATCTACATTGACCTTCCTCTAATTTTACCCTTTTTCAAGAATCCGTCATAGTGTCTCATAATCAGATGCGACTCAATTTGCTGCAGGGTATCGAGCGCCACCCCGACGACAATCAGAAGTCCGGTGCCGCCGAAGAAGAAGTTCACGTTGGCGCGGCTGATCAGCACCCAGGGAAGGATAGCGATACAGGCGAAGAAAATCGCGCCCGGCAGGGTAATGCGGGTGAGGATTTTCTCGATATAATCGGCGGTATTTTTACCCGGACGGATACCGGGAATATAACCGCCGTTCTTACGCATGTTGTCCGCCATTTCCATCGGGTTGAAAACGATTGCCGTATAGAAATACGCGAAAAAGATAATAATGAGACCGTAAATAATCGAATACCAGACCGCTCCCGGAGCCAGCCATACGGCCACCAGATTTTGCAGCCATTCCGTTTCCGGAAAGAGCTGAGCCACCGTGGAGGGTAAAAACATAATCGACTGCGCGAAAATAATCGGAATAACGCCGGCCGAATTGACCGACAACGGAAGGTGGGTAGTCGCTCCGCCGAACACTTTGCGTCCCACCACCTTACGCGGGTACTGCACCGGGATACGACGCTGGGCGCGGGTCATCAAAATAACCGCCATAATAACCGCGACCATCAGAGCGATCATGATAATCTCAAGATAAAACGGGCGGGTTCCGTGCCAGACAAACATAACCTCTTCGATTACGGCATCCGGGAAGCGGGCGATAATCCCGATAAAAATGATTAATGAGATACCGTTGCCGATACCTTTTTCCGTTATCTGCTCACCAAGCCACATGATGAAAATAGTACCGCAGGTAAAAGTCAAAATCGTCAGAGGAATAAACGACGCTGAGGACATGTGCACCGCCTGGATGCCGTTGAAGTTAATCGACGTCAAAAAGACGGCCGTACCCCAGGCCTGCAAAGCGGCAATAAGCACCGTCAGGTATCGGGTGTACTGGGTAATTTTGCGGCGTCCTTCCTCGCCTTCCCGCTGGAGCCGTTGCAGGTACGGCACCACCGCGCCCAGCAGCTGGAGCATAATGGAAGCCGAGATATAAGGCATAATGCCCATGGCGAAAATAGTCGCCTTGGCGAACGCCCCCCCGGCGAAAAGGTCCAGCAGGCCGAAGATGGACTGAGATGACAAAGCTTGGGTCAAAATCGAACCGTCAACACCGGGGGTGGGAATATGCCCGCCGACGCGGTAGACAATCAGGAGGCCGAGCGTGTACAAAATCCTTTTTCTCAGCTCCTCGACCTTGAAGATTGACTTGAAAGTTTCGTACACTAGACCACCTCAGTCTTTCCGCCCGCGGCCTCGATTTTAGCCACGGCTGACTCGGTAAAAGCGGCGGCTTTAATCGTGAAAGCTTTCGCCACTTCACCCCTGCCAAGAATTTTAATCGGGATGCTTGTGGTTTTAACCAGACCGGCCGCGACCAGGGTTTCGCCGGTGATTTCACCGGCTTCGCATTTATTGAGAGCGGCGACGTTGACAATCTGGAATTCTTTCTTGAAGATATTGGTAAACCCGAATTTGGGTACGCGGCGATGCAACGGCATCTGTCCGCCTTCGTCACCGATTCTTTTCTTGCTGCCGCTTCTGGCGCGTTGTCCCTTATGACCGCGTCCGGAGGTTTTACCCAGGCCGCTGCCGGAGCCGCGTCCCACCCGTTTGCGATTCTTTTTAGAGCCTTTTGGCGGTTTTAAATTATGTAAATCCACTTTTCGCCTCTATCTATCAAAAAAGTTTTTAATCAATCTCTTCCACTGTAACCAAGTGCGTTACGGCCCGTATCATGCCGCGAATCTGGGGCGTATCGTTATGGATTACAGTGCGACGAATTTTTCCCAACCCGAGAGCCTTGATCGTACGTTTCTGGGGCTCTTTCCGGTCGATGGTACTTTTAATTTGAGTTACTTTCAGTCTGCCCATGTTAACCATCCTTCACCGCAACAAGCTCAGGCTTCCTCGCGGAGACTGCCTTCCTGTTTTTTTGTTTTTAAATTCAAAAGCCCGTTCATGGTGGCTTTCACCACGTTATTGGGATTGCGGCTGCCGAGGGCTTTGGTCAGGATATCCTGCACCCCCAGGGCTTCCAGCACGGCCCGGGCGGCGCCACCGGCAATCACGCCGGTACCCGGCGAGGCCGGACGCATGACCACGGTCGAAGCACCGTAAACGCCGTCGATGCGGTGCGGAATGGTCCCCTTGATCAGGTTCACGTGAACCATCTCCCGCTTGGCGGCTTCGGTCGCCTTGCGGATAGCCTCGGAGACTTCGGAAGCTTTTCCCAGACCGATGCCGACTTTACCCTTTTTGTCGCCGACGGTCACGAGCGCAGTAAAACTGAAACGCCGGCCGCCCTTGACCACCTTGGCAACCCGGTTAACGTTGATAACTTTTTCCTCGAACTCGAGGTTTTCCATCTCAAACTTAGCCAATCTTTACCTCATTTATAAAAGTAAGCAAAACATATCAATTAAAACTTTAAACCGCCTTTACGAGCGCCTTCAGCCAATGCCTTGACCCGACCGTGGAAACGGTACTGATTGCGGTCAAAAACGACCGACTCGATTCCCTTGGCTTTGGCCAGTTCGGCGATTTTGAGGCCGACCTTCTCCGCCGCCGCGGTTTTGTTCTCGGACGGTTTGATCACATCCATCATGACTTTGGAATTGGAGCTCAGTCCGACCAGGGTGACATGGTTCTCATCATCGATTACCTGGACGTTGATATTTTTTAAAGTGCGGGCGACCGTCAAGCGCGGCCGGGTCATGGTCCCGAAAACCTTACTGCGAACCCGTTTGCGGCGACGATCAGCCTTCTTTTGTTTCATTACGTTTTTGTCAGCCATTATCTCACACCATTATTTAATTAACCTGCCGTCTTGCCGGCTTTAATTCTGACCTGTTCGTCAACATACCTGATGCCTTTACCCTTGTAGGGTTCCGGCTTCCGGAACGAACGTATCTTCGAGGCGGTTTGTCCCACCAACTCTTTATCGATTCCTTCGACCCGGATTTTGTTCTCTTTGGGAACCGACGTGACGAAAACGCCTTCGGGCGGAATAAAAATTATCGGGTGGGAGTACCCCAGATAAAGAATCAAGCTGCGTTCCTTGTTCTCGGTTCGATAACCGACACCCACCAGCTGCAAATCGATTTTATAACCCTTGGAAACCCCGATCAGCATGTTGTTGATCAGCGAACGGGTCAGGCCGTGCAGGGAGCGATGGAACTTGTCGTCGCCGGGACGTTCGACGAGTACCTCCTTGTCCTCCACGACGATTTTCATGTCCGGGTGGAGGGTTTTTTCAAGCGTGCCCTTGGGTCCGGTGACCTTGATGTCGTTGCCGCTCAACTCTACTTTCGTTTTATCCGGTATCGGGACCGGTTTTTTACCTATACGAGACATTGTCCAAACCTTCCTTTACCAGCACCTTATTAAGATTTCGCCCCCGATATTTTTCTTGGCGGCTTCATAATTGGTCATCACGCCGTACGAGGTCGATATAATCGACATCCCCCGCACGTTAAAAGTCGAACTCCGCACCTTATCGGCATCCAGGTATTTTCTCAAACCGGGACTGGAAATTCTCGTGAGTCCCCTGATAACGGGCACGTCGCCGCGCGTATATCTCAGGTATACTCTGATAATACCCTGTTTGTTATCGGGCAGATCGATATAATCGCGGATATATCGGTCTTCTTTGAGAATCCTGACAATCTCGCGTTTCAAATTAGAGGCGGGAATATCCACCGCCGGCTTTTTAGCCTTGAGGGCATTCCTGACCCTCGTCAACAGATCCGCGACCGGGTCGGTCATAGTCATAAAACAATACTCCAGATAAAAACTTTTACCAACTAGCTTTAACCACTCCGGGGATTTCGCCGGCAAGGGCCATTTCCCGGAAACAAATACGGCAGATGCCGAACCGACGGATATAGGCTCGCGGCCGACCGCAACGGCGGCAGCGGTTATAAGTCCGCACCTTGAATTTCGGTTTCCGTCTCTGCTTTTCTATTAAACACTTCTTAGCCATTCTTCTCCTACTTGCGGAAAGGCATTCCCAGTTCTGTTAACAGTTGACGAGCTTCCTCGTCGGTTTTAGCGGTGGTGGTGAGCGTCACGGTCATGCCACGCACCTTATCGACTTTATCATAATCAATTTCCGGAAAAACCAGCTGTTCCTTCAGGCCCAGGTTATAATTCCCGCGGCCGTCGAAAGACTTCGAGCTGACCCCCCGGAAATCCCGGATTCGGGGCATGGCGATATTGATCAGACGGTCGAGAAACTCATACATTATTTCCCGGCGAAGAGTCACCTTGCAGCCGATGGCGTTACCCTGACGAAGCTTGAAGTTCGAAATGCTTTTTCGGGCTTTGGTGACGACCGGTTTCTGACCGGCGATGCTGGTCATATCGGCCACCGCGGCCTCAAGCGTCTTGGAATTCTGGAGGGCTTCACCCACCCCGCAATTAATGGTAATCTTGGTTAATCGAGGCACTTCCATAATCGACGAATAGTTGTTTTCCTTCATCAATTTGGGGCGTATCTCGTTAAGATATTTATCCTTGAGTCTGGCCATATCTTAACCTCTTAAATTTCCTCTCCGGTTTTAACACACACTCTAATTTTTCTTTTCTTACCGCCGTCATCAAGCACCCGCGAGGTAAATTTGGTCGGGGCTGAAAGCGACGAGTTGTACAGGGCCACATTGCTGATATTGATGGAATTTTCCATTTTGATAATGCCGCCCTTGGGGTTCTTCTGGGTAGGACGCTGATGTTTGTTTTTCATATTGATGCCTTCTACCAGAATAACCTTTTTCTTGGTATCCACAAATAGCACTCGTCCGGTTTTCCCCCGGTATGTGCCCTTGCGAATATATACGGTATCGCCTTTTTTAATTCTCATAGCAACGATTCCCTCTTAAATAACCTCGGGAGCGAGGGATATAATTTTCATAAACTGTTTATCGCGCAATTCACGGGCCACGGGACCGAAAATACGTGTCCCCCGAGGCTCGTTCTGTTCATTGATAATAACGGCGGCGTTGTCGCTGAAACGAATCAGCGAGCCGTCTTTGCGCCGCAGTTCCGATTTGGTTCGGACGACAACCGCCTTACACACCTCCGACTTTTTCACCGTACCGCCGGGGATCGCCTCTTTGATCGCCACCACAATAATATCACCGATAGAAGCGTATTTTTTCTTGCTGCCCCCGAGAATCCGGAAACACATCGCTCGTTTGGCGCCCGAATTATCGGCTACCGACAATATCGTATATTCCTGAATCATGTTCCTTAACCTTTCCTAAAAACCCCAGGGTCTTATTGAGCCTTTTCCACAATTTCCACAAGACGCCAGCGCTTGGTTTTCGACAGCGGCCGGGTCTCCACGACCCGCACCAGATCCCCGACACCGGCTTCGTTCTTCTCGTCGTGAGCATAAAGCTTCGAGAACGTCTTAATCGGCTTCAGGTAAAGCGGGTGTTTCATAGTACGGTCGACACGGACGACAATGCCCTTGTCCATTTTATCGGAAACGACGGTTCCGACACGGACTTTTCTTCTGCCTCTTTCGATTTTCTCAGCCATCGGTATCTTCCTTATTCACCTTTCCCTTGTTTCGGGGTCTTGGCATCAGCCAGCAAAGATTTTTTACTTTCCGCCAGAACGCGAATGCCCAGCTCATCTTCTCTAAGAATAGTCAATACCCGGCCGATTTCGCGGTCGATCTGACGGGTGCGAAGCGGGTTATCAAGCGACTTGATGGATTTCCGCATCCGCAGGTTAAACAGTTCTTCCTCGAGGTCTCTTTTGTGCTGGAGGAGTTCCGGTTTGGTCAGCTCTCGCAATTCACGTAATTTCATAATTAAACTCCCTCAGTCTCTTCCCGGGTGACGAACTTGGTTTTCAAGGGTAGCTTGTTGGCAGCCAGGCGTAGCGCCTCATTGGCTAAAGCCTGGTTGACTCCTTGAATTTCAAAAAGAACACGTCCCGGTTTAACCACCGCCACCCAGAATTCGGGCGCGCCTTTACCTTTACCCATGCGGGTTTCCGCCGGTTTTTTGGTAACGGGCTTATCGGGAAAAACGCGAATCCAGATTTTCCCGCCGCGCTTGATATGCCGGGTCATGGCGATACGAGCCGCCTCAATCTGACGATTGGTAAGCCAGCACGCTTCCAGGGCTTTGAGACCAAAATCGCCAAAATCAACAGAGAAGCCGCCTTTGGCTTTGCCGGTTCTGCGACCCCGCTGAGCCTTGCGAAATTTGGTCCTTTTGGGCATTAACATACGCTATATCTCCAAATCGCTTTTTTATTCTGCCTTATTGTCCGAAGCTTCAGTCGACGGTTTACCGCCGGAAACTTCACCTTCACTCTTCTGGTCCGCCGAGGTTACCTTGCTGGTTACCGCTTTTTTCAGGTCGGGTCTGTTCGGAGCTTCCGGCCGGCGGCCTTTCGGAGCCGGCTGACCGCTCTGAGGAGCCCGGTCGCGCCGGATCCGTCCGCGCGGACGTTTCCGCTCACCGCGGATGTCTTTCGGCCGTTTGGCGCGTCCCGCCGGAGCCGTATCCTGAACCGGCTCCTGAGCCGCCACTTCTTCTTCGTAGATAAATTTGCCGGTCTCGAGCACTTCCCCTCGACAAATCCAGACCTTGACGCCGATGCAGCCGTAAGTGGTATGCGCCGTGGCGGTGGAATAGTCGATATCAGCCCGCAGAGTATGCAGGGGTGTACGACCTTCCTTATATTTTTCCGTCCGGGCGATTTCGGCGCCGCCCAACCGGCCGGCACACTGAATCTTGATACCCTGAGCACCCATTTTCATGGTAGCCCCGATAGCTTTCTTCATAGCCCGGCGGAATGACACGCGGCCTTCCAGCTGGCGGGCGATGGAGTCGGCAACCAGACGGGCGTCAAGTTCCGGTTTCCTCACCTCAACGATATTCAGCATTATATCCTTCTTGGTCAAAAGCTGCAGCTCTTCGCGTAGCTTGTCCACTTCCGCGCCGCGGCGGCCGATAACAATACCGGGCCGGGCGGTCAGGATATCGACCGTTACCTTTTTCGGGGCCCGGGAAATGATGACATTGGCGATACCGGCGTTATCCAGACGCTTGTTGATATAACGCTTGATCATCATGTCTTCATGTACCAGATCCGCGAAATTGCGATCCGAGGCGTACCATCTGCTGTTCCAGGGCTTGATAACGCCCAAGCGAAAACCGATGGGATTTGTTTTCTGACCCAAATTTATCTCCTCAAGCTCATCAAATTACTTTTTGTTTTTTGGCCGCCGCCGTTTTCGCCTTCGTGTCGGCTTTGGACTTGATGTCTTTTCCTCTATGTACGGCAACTTGCTTTTTAGTTTTTTTCTTCTTCTTGTCCTCAGTCTTCTTGACTTTCCTGACTTCGGTACCCACAGCCGCTTTGGCGCTGTCTTTTTCGGCTTCCCCTTTTCTGGCCGCTCGGGCTTCTTTCGTTTCCTCGAGAACGACGGTCAGGTGGGAGAAACGCTTGTGATAACGGAAAACCCGACCCATCGACTGGAACCGGATTCTTTTGGCTGTCGGCGCGGCGTCGACAATAATGTTCTTGACGAACAAGTCTTCCGGCTTCAACTGGTCGGTTCCCTCGAGCGACAGGGCGTTGGCCGCCGCCGACTTGAGGGTTTTTGCCAGATGATAGGCGGCAATGCGCGGCGAGAAATTAAGGATATTGAGTGCCTTTTCAATCGGCATGCCTTTAATCATATTGGCCACCAGGCGCATTTTCCGCGGCGGGATACTCACGTATCGCAATTTTGCGGTTGTCTGTATTGCCATGACTCACCCTATCCTTTCAGCGCTGAACTGCGTTCGACCAGTTTGCCGCCGTGTCCGCGGTAAGTGCGCGTGGGCGCGAACTCGCCCAGTTTATGACCCACCATATTCTCGGTGATATAAATCGGGACGAATTTCTTACCGTTGTGGACCGCCAGCGTATGCCCGACGAATTCCGGGCTGATAGTCGAACGGCGTGACCAGGTTTTTACGACTTTTTTCTCACCCGTCTCATTCAGAGTTTCAATTCTCTGCAGAAGCCTTTCTTCTATAAACGGACCTTTTTTGAGCGAACGGGGCATAAGTTATACTCCACTATAAGCTTTTCTTCTTTCTACGGTCTTCAACGAGATGCGCGTTCGATTTGCGCTTCTTTCTCGTCTTATAACCCTTAGTCGGTTTACCCCAGGGGGTGCAGGGATGACGCCCGCCGGAACTCCGGCCTTCGCCGCCACCCATTGGGTGGTCGACGGGGTTCATGGCCACCCCGCGCACGGAAGGACGGATACCCCGCCAGCGGGAAGCCCCGGCCTTACCCCAGACTACGTTTTTATGGTCGATATTGGAAACCTGACCGATAGTACCGTAGCAACGCGTCGAAACGGTACGAACTTCCCCGGAGGGCATCTTCAGGATAACCTTCTCGCCTTCGCGAGCCATAATCTGCACCATCGAACCGGCGCTGCGGGCCATCTGAGCGCCCTTGCCCGGTTTCAACTCGATATTATGGACGATGGTGCCGAGCGGCATTTTTCCCAGCGGCATGGCATTACCCACCCGGATATCGATATCTTCCGGCCCGGACATAATCGTGTCGTTCACCTGCAACTCCGAGGGAGCGATGATATATCTTTTCTCGCCGTCTATATAATGCAACAACGCGATCCGAGCCGAACGGTTGGGATCGTATTCGATCGAAGCTACCCGCGCCGGGATTTGGTGCTTGTTGCGCTTGAAATCGATAATCCGATAATGCTGTTTGTGGCCACCGCCCCGGCAATAAGCGGTAACCCGCCCCTTGTTGTTGCGTCCGCCGCTTTTCTTCTTCGGTTGCAACAGGGACTTCTCGGGAACGACCGAGGTAATTTCCTCAAACGTCGGCACCGTACGGAACCGGAACGAAGGTGTTATCGGTCGAAATTTCTTTATAGCCATAATCTATCACCAACTTTAAACGTTATCGAAAATTGATATCACATTGTCTTTTTTCAACCTGACGATGGCTTTCTTCCAGGTTGAAGTTTTCCCCGAATTACGTCCCATCGTCCGAATTTTCCCCGCCACAACCAGGGTCCGGATGGAATCGACCTTCACCTTGAAGGCTTTCTCGACGGCCTCTTTGATAGCGTGCTTGTTGGCCTGCTTGTCGACTTCGAACACGTACTCGTTGTTGAGGGAGCGAAGTTTCGTGGTCCGCTCGGTCGATATATGCGACTTGATTATTTTATACGGGTCTAAACTCATAAGTACACCTCTTGCACTTTATCCAGACCGGCCCGGGTGAACACCAGATAATCCGCATCGAGGATATCGTATCCGCTGGTCTGGACGGCCCGCGCGTATTTTACTTTTTTCAGATTCCGGCAGGAGAGCAACAGATTTCCGTTGCGACCCTCGTCGAGAATAAGGCATTTCTTGCCCTCAAGTTCGAACTTGGACAGCATCCCCGCGACTGCTTTGGTCTTGATCTCCCCGAGTTCGATTTTATCCAGGATCCTGATTCTATCCGAACGAGCCTTATCCGACAGAATCGATTTCATGGCGATGCGCTTCATCTTTTTCGGGAACGTGTTTCCGTAAAGATGGGGGTGCGGACCAAAAACGGTACCACCGCCGCGCCACAACGGAGAACGGGTCGAGCCGGCCCGGGCTCGCCCGGTGCCTTTCTGGCGCCACGGTTTGCGACCGCCGCCGCTGACATCTCTGCGAGTCTTGGAGGCGGCGTTACCCTGCCTCTGAATAGCCCGATAATTGACGACGTACTGATGGACCACTGCTTCGTTTGGCTCGATATCGAAGATTTCCGGCTTCAAATCGACCGTACCGACCTCGACACCTTCCTGATTGTAAACCTTTACATTCATCTTCTATTCCACTATAATCTGCTGCGATTCGATTTCCGAACCCGTAACAGGGCGCCACGATGACCGGGAACGGCCCCCTTTACCAGGATCAAATTTTCACCTTCAATAACCTTGATTACCTCAAGATTCAACACCGTCACCTTATCCTTACCCATGCGTCCGGCCATCCGCTGACCCTTGAACACACGCGACGGATAAGACGACGCACCGATGGAACCGGGGGCGCGCCAGCGGTCCGACTGACCGTGAGTTTTGTTGGCCCCATTGAAATTATGCCGTTTCATACCGCCGGCAAATCCCAGCCCGCGCGAGATACCGGTTACATCAACCCGTTCACCTTCCTTGAAGACATCCGCCTTCAAAAACGAACCGATCTCCAGCTCCGAATCATCATAACTGATTTCACGCAGGAACCGGGTCGGAGCCACGCTGGCGGCCTTGAACTGCCCGGCCCGGGGTTTGGTAACCCGGTCCGCACGGTGCTCGCCGAATCCGACCTGGTAGGCGTCGTAACCGTTCTTATCGACGGTTCTACGAGCTATTACCGGGCAGGGACCGGCTTCGATCACCGTCACCGGCACGGCCTCGCCATCCTCAAGGAAAATGCGGGTCATACCTATTTTTTTACCTAAGATTTCTTTCATTTCAAAAACCTATCAGGTCTTAATTTCTACGTCTACTCCAGCCGGAAGGTCAAGCTTCATTAAAGCGTCAACCGTCTGCGGGGTGGAATCATAAATGTCAATCAACCGCTTGTGAATTCTGGTTTCGAACTGCTCCCGCGACTTTTTGTCGACATGAGGAGAGCGTAACACCGTGTAAACCGTTCTTTTGGTCGGAAGCGGTACCGGCCCCACGATTCTCGCCCCGGTCCGAACGACGGTCCGGGCGATTTCTTTGGTCGACTTATCCAGCGAATAGTGATCGTACGCTTTCAGCCTTATTCTTATTTTTTGAACTTCCATAATCTCTTCACCACGCTGTTATTCCATAATTTCGGCGATAACACCGGCGCCGATCGTACGACCGCCCTCGCGAATGGCGAAACGAAGTTCCTTCTCCATCGCGATCGGCGTGATCAGCTCGATGTTCATCGTGATGTTGTCGCCG
>JBMOKZ010000212.1:0-12693 GCA_049324195.1 Candidatus Zixiibacteriota bacterium
TCGGCTCTCGACCCTATCTCAACCTCGAAAATCGAGGACCTGATCGGGGAGCTTAAAAAAGATTACACCATCGTTATCGTTACCCATAATATGCAGCAGGCCGCCCGCATTTCCGACAAGACCGCGTTCTTCTACGAAGGCGTCATGGTCGAGAGCGGACTGACTAAAAAAATATTTACCAAACCCGACCAGAAACGGACCGAGGATTACATAACGGGCCGGTTCGGATAATAAGGACGTGGAGCCATGACC
The DNA here is from genome assembly GCA_049324195.1 of Candidatus Zixiibacteriota bacterium. GTDB lineage: Bacteria > Zixibacteria > MSB-5A5 > GN15 > FEB-12 > JAFGNW01. The sequence goes on from JBMOKZ010000212.1 coordinate 253, forward strand.
AAGTATTTTCATAAAGAAATTGAGAAGCTGAAAAAGAAAATTCTGCACCTTTCCGCCATGGTAGAGGAAAGCCTTACTCTGGCCGTGAAAGCCGTAACCGAACGGGACCCGATTCTGGCCGGACAGGTTATCGATGTTGACAACGAGATTGACAATTTCGAAGTTGATGTCGAGGAGGAGTGTTTGAAAATCCTCGCTCTGCATCAGCCGGTGGCAATCGACCTGCGTTTTATCATCGCCGCCTTGAAAATCAACAACGACCTCGAACGCATCGGTGACCTCGCGGGCAATATCGCCGAGCGCGCCACCGACCTGGCGCAATGGAAAAATAATGACGTCCCTTTTGATTTACCAGCCATGCTCACCCAGGTCGTTCACATGGTAAAAACCTGCACCGATTCCCTGGTTAAGATGGACACCGCCTTGGCGTACGAAGTTTGCGCGATGGACGACCGGGTCGATGAACTGAATCGCATAGCCTTCAAAGCGGTCCAGGAACAAATCCGCAAAAATCCCGAGATGGTCGAATATTATATCTACCTGTTGAGTATTGCGCGTAATCTGGAAAGAATCGCCGACCACGCCACCAACATCGCCGAAGACGTAATTTATATGGTTAACGGCGAAATCGTGAGACATCGCGAACTCTAATAAAATCTTAAGACAAGGTTTTCGACAACCGGCGTTCTGTTATACATTCCGATACAATAATTCTTGACATACACCCCTAAGCGTTATATCCTTTATTTGATTAACATAAAGAGGGCTTCTATAAACACAAAACATAAGCGAGGGGTTATGGTCACAAATCAAAAAAAATATGCCCAAAAAAACAGCGGCCTGACGAAATTTACCGTGTTTACGGTCTTAGCCATTCTGCTGCTGCTGTTTGCGACCGGAACATCAACCGCCGGGGACGAAAGCGACCCCAATTACAATTCCCGGTCGTACGACGATTACGACACTCCGGATTTCTGCGGGACTTCATGCCATATTGATTTTTATCGTCAATGGCAGCAAGCGATGATGTCGCAGGCTTATACTCATCACTGGGATGAAATCGAATATTTTGACCTGGCCGTGCCGCATGCCGAAAAGGACCCGGTGGTAGCCGGGGTCAAGGCCGGCTGCAATGTCTGTCACAGCCCTCTGGCTTACATGGCCGGGAACACACCGCCGCCCCGCCCGCACGAAAACAGCCGGGCCAACGAAGCCGTATCATGTGAAGTTTGCCATACTATAACCGGGTTTCGGGGTGATACGCCTTTCAACGGTAATTATATATCCCAACCGGGCGACATCAAGTACGGCCCGCGCGCGACCGGAGAATCTCCCGTCCATAAAATGGCTCAGTCCGAATTTCTCAAAACCGCGGAATTTTGCGGCATTTGCCACAACGAACAAAGCCCCTACGGGGTCTGGGTCAAAGCGACTCAACTGGAATGGAAGGAAGGTCCTTACGCTGCCGAAGGTGTTCCCTGCCAGAATTGCCATATGACTTACGCGCCGCTTCAGACAGCCTCGATGGGTCCCACTCATCAAGATGCCCGGCTGCATCTGTTCCACGGCGCTCACGACAATGGCAAAATCAGGGGTACGATCGAACTGCGCATCAACCCGGATATCATCGAGGCCGAACCGGGTGAAACGGTGAAATTCACCCTGGCGCTGTTCAACCAGAAAACCGGCCATAAATTCCCTACCGGTTCGGTCGAGGACCGGATTGTCTGGCTCCATGTCGAGGCTAAAGACGCCGCCGGCAATGTCTATCATCTGCCGGTGGACAAGAAAGGTTTCGAGGGCGAGGAATACACCATCGCCGCCGACATCCTGGGCTATCAGGATATGGGCATCGCCCTCAATCTGCCTGATTTCAAGGGCGTTCAGCGCGACGGCGTCCCGGTCGGCGACCGTATATTTCGTATGCCCTACCTTGACCCTCAGGGTAGAATAACCATCCAGCAATGGAACACCAAAACATTGGGCGTCGATTACCGTCTCGGCCCCAGGGAAACCAAGCTGGAGACGTTTACCTTCGTCCTGCCTGACAATATCGCTGCCGGCGAGATGACCGTCACCGCCACCCTGAACTATCAGAAACTGGTCGCTCCGGTGGCTGATTTCCTCAACGTTCCATCGGACGAGAAGGAAATTGTCATGGTAAACCAGCACCGCACCAGAATAAATGTCTTACCGTAGGAGGGTAACATGAAAAGGAATTCTTCGTTAATCAGCATCGGCGGGGCGATTATGCTCTTTTTATGTATGGCCATTCTGTCTCTGCCGGAACCGGTCGGGGCTATCCCGGCTTTCGCCCGCAAGTACAGTATGTCCTGCACCACCTGTCATACCCCGGTTCCCCGTCTGAAAGCTTATGGGGATGATTTCGCGGGCAACGGTTTCGTGCTTAAAGACCAGGAAGCCACCCGATATTTCGTCAATACCGGCGACCAGCGGCTGGATTTGATCCGCGACCTGCCGATTGCCGTTCGTATGGAAGGCTTTGTCAAACACCAGACCGCCACCGGGCGCGAAACCGATTTTACCGCGCCATATAATGTCAAATTCCTGACCGGCGGGTCGCTGACGAAAAACGTCTCCTACTATTTTTATTTCTTCTTCAGCGAACGGGGCGAAGTCGCCGGCATCGAGGATGCCTATATCATGTTCAACGACCTGATGGGTCAGGATTTCGATGTTTATGTCGGTCAGTTCCAGATATCCGATCCGCTTTACAAGCGCGAACTGCGGCTGACCTACGAGGATTACACGATTTACAAAACCACCATCGCGCCCTCTTCAACCATCGCTTTGGCCTACGATCGGGGTTTCATGGTCACCTACGGCCTGCCCACCGGAACCGATATCGTCTTCGAGCTGGTCAACGGTAATGGCATCGGTGAGGCCGACGAGTTCCGCACTTACGACAACGACAAATACAAAAACGTTGTCGGGAGAATATCCCAGGATGTCACCGAGAATCTTCGGCTGGGCGTGTTCGGCCTTTACGGTAAAGAACAGCTTTTCGCCGAGCCGGACACGGTTCTTTTCCCCGGCGCGGTAGTAACGACTTATGACAACGAAGCCTGGATCGCCGGGCCGGATATGACCGCAACCTGGCAGGACAAACTCGAGTTGAACCTGCAGTATCTCGAGCGGCGAGATGATCTCTATTCATTCGCGAAGAGCGGCACCGAAGAAGTCGAAACCCGCGGCGGCCTGGCGGAGCTTATCGTCATGCCCGACGGCGACCGCAGCCGCTGGTACTTCACGGGATTGTACAACAAGATTGACTCCGACCTCGACGAGTACGACTATGAGACCATCACCGCCCATGTCGGGTATTTGCTGCGCACCAACCTCCGCCTGATATTTGAGAATACGTACGATATCGAGAACGAGGAAAACCGGGCTATTGCGGGTTTTGTCGCGGCTTTCTGATTTAAAATCGACAATAAAAAAAGCGGCCCTTTAAAAGGACCGCTTTTTTTATAAGGGATTCTTTATTTCTTCGTTCACACGGCTTGCTAAACCGGAAGGATAAGGCGGTCACGCACTTCATTACGGAGTTCAAATGCCGTTGATTTGGCAAATGGATAAACATCAACTCCAAAATAAAACCCTCCAGAACGGTTCCGTTCCGAAGGGCTCAGCAGGTTTCCAATATTAAGGGGATATATTTTGTAGCACAGCCTCGAAATCTCAATAATTTTCCTTCCAGCCGACCATCAAAATTCGTCCGGTTTTTCCCTTTTTATAACCGGACAGGTCGCGGTCGTAATGAAACTTGGAACTGTTATGAGCAATAATATCCTCGGCGACTATGGAGCCGAAAAACTCCCCGGAGTTACGGAGGTCGGCATCCCCGGTCGTCGAATAAAACGTGGCGTAAATATCGCCGCTGTTCTTCAGGACAAAATCACCGCTGGAAAAGATCATCAACGACGAGGGTACGCCGCCGACGTTGATTTCGGCCGAATTTTTCATTTCCACATCGCCATCGACATAAATCACCACCTCGGCGCCCGGCGCCACGGTCACTGAGGCTGAATTCATTAAAATCATACTGGAAAAATAATATACTCCTCCGGTCAATTGACAGGCACCGCTGGTTGTGAAAGCTTTGGTTCCGGGATTATAGGTATAACTGCCGGTAATGCCGGTCGAGGCGACACTGGAGGCTTCCGCCAGGGCAAATTCCGACGTGTCAATATCCGGCACATATTGTTCCGGGACGGTGCTGGAAGTATCGCCCAAAACGTCCGTGCGGTTCACAATCGTCAAACCGCCATCGAGGGACGTCATGGCGTCGCCGGCCACGGTCGCGCCGTTATAGACATCAATCGTGCCGTTGGACCCGACATCGCCGTCAGTATTGGCCTGAGTCAAAAAATACGTTCCGGAATCGGAATTATATGAATCGGTTTCCATACTGTTGCGAATGTCGACACTGTTCTTGGCGAACATGGCGTACCGGAACGGATAATTGTCCTCCGGATACAGGCTGATTTCGATTTCTGAGGACGCATTAAGTATTTCACCGATCGAATTGATAAGGATGGTATCCCCCAGAGCGGCATTGGTGGTGTTGTCAGTCACCCCGACATTGTAGGTCCCGCCGCTGAAACCGACACTGTCGAAACCGGCGCGCCAGGTGCTGTCGGTTCTGATTTGATAGACCGCTCTTTTGGCGCCGGCATCGGCGATATAGAACGCCCGCTCGCTGTTCTCGTTGTTGAACGACAGCTCCATATCGGTATTCGAGTTCTTCACGGCCGTCAACGCCAAAAGCGTCAGCATCCCCATCAGACACAGCGATATCAGCAGGGCGCTGCCCCGGTTCGATTGTATTTTCAACATCTCGTACTCCTATAATTCCACGTTTCGAAGATTGACCCGCTCGGTTGCCACATATAACCGATAACCATAATTGCCGGTGTAAGACTCGTCAGGCTGGGAGGCCTGCGTTATCAGGGTTACGTCGATCGTGTTGGTGTCGACCACGTTGAAAAGCATGTAGCGAATGTAATCGGCGAACACCGCCGCCGAACCGCTGTTCTGCTTTTTCATCAACCGCCGCGGCTGCAAACCTTCCGGAGCGATGCCCAGCGGACTGCCGATATCGCCGTCGGCATAATCCTCAACATAAAACAACACCGTGTCCACCGGCTGGGTCTCGTTGTAAAAAACATACAGGCTGTCGCCGCTGATATGGTACGGAACATGACCGCCCACTTTATATCCGGCCATGCGCAGTACCTTGGCTATATCCTGGAGACTGTTGCGCGAGCTCTGCTGCATGTCGGAAATATCTTCCTGCACCTGCCGCTGGTTGTGCATGGTGACAAAAAATTCAAACCCCGCCGCGGCGATAATCGCCGTCAGAAAAAGGGATATCAACACTTCCAGAAGGGTAAAACCGCTTTTATTGAATACTTTTCTCATGATGAAATCCTTTTCTATTTCAGGATATAAGTCGAATAGGTGACCGTCTGGTTGACGCTGTGGTTGTCCACCCAGGCCAACTGGACATCGATCTGCGCCACTCCGCCCGGAATCGAAACATCGACCGTGGAATCCCGAAGGACAGTCAAGCGCGAATAAAGATTGCTGACGCTGTCTTCCTGCTCGACATATGGCATCGAAGGCAGGGTGTCCAGACCCTCGTAATACTCAATCTTTTCCTTGGCCAACCGGGAAACATCGGAATGGTCACGGGAGATGACGTTACCCTCGATTGACATGACAATCATCGGCGCCAGCCCCAAAAGACCGAACCCGAGTATCAGCAGACTTATCAAAACCTCTAAAAGACTGACTCCCTTTTTATTGTGAATTAAATTCAATTTCATAAGCCCTCCTTTAACAAAACCTTTTTTGCAAAATCTATGCCATATTGAACTGCTGTTTCACAATGAAATCATCTTCGTAAACCAATATTAGAAAAGGGGATGGAATAATGATAATCTTTGTCGTAATAAAAATGAAACAAACTGTGGTTTGACGCCCATAGAATGTTGAGACGAGCCGAAAGAATGGTTAAAAAACTTATGTTTTGAAAGATTATAAAAAAAGGCGGTAATATAACCGCCTACAGCGTCTTTTTTATCACTAAGAATATTATTACAAATCACCGGCATCCCAGGCGGGATTGATATGCTTCCATACCCCTTCGGGGCAGGGACCGTTCTCGAAATATAAATCTATCAGAAACATGATATCTTCGAGATTTATTCCCGCGCCGTCGGTGACCGGTTCCATGTTTCCAAGATACCTGAACGGCGTCGGACCGGGTCCGCCAGCATAGATGTAATTAGCCAGGTAAACGATATCGAGCAGGTTAATCACGCCGTCATCGTTGACATCGCCTCTCCCCCACCCCATGAACTGGTTGGCGCGTCGAGCGAGTTTTTTCATTTCGGGCGTCGCCTCGGCGCCGGGAGTTATATCGGTCAACTGGAAATAAGCTACGGCGAAAGTGTACTCTCCGTAGGGTTCGTAATCGTGCCGGACAAAAGTATAATGAGATTCCCCGTCGCCGTCGGTTTCCCCGGCCGGTAAATCAACGGCTCCGCTATAATTGGACATGTAGGAATAAGCCGAATCCCAGTAGGCATAACCCCAGAATCCGGTCTGCTCGGTCGTATTGCCGTAGAAATGAATCGCGTTAATCAGCGGCTCGTAATCGCAGCCGAACGGTATTTTTACCGTCCCGGTGGCGACGGTATTGCCGGTCGAATAGGTCCAGGCTGCGGAAATCGATTCGTCGTAGCCGACTTCCTGACCCGAGGTCGCCTCGTAGTCCATATCCTGATAGGAACCCATGTACCAGTCGTTTATCGCTCGGCCATTGCGCTCCTCGAATTCGAATACTTTGATAACACAGTTATGAAGGTTACCGTTCAGTGCTTCCTCTCCGTAAACGCCGATAGTGGTAACATCGGCGGTCAGACCCATCGTCAGGGTATCATCGAACGGCCCGTAGAACTGCGTGACGTTGCTCCAGTCCCAGCCCTCGCTATCGTCCCAGTTCTGCACCGAATCAATTATTGTAGAATAGGCCACATTTCCGTAGAGAGTATAATAAGCGGAACCTGCGTTGTAAGAAATAAATCCCAGGTTTTCTCCGAGTTCTAGCGCGGGAGTACAGTCCTCGCTGACAAAATTCGGTACCGCCTGCATCGAGCGGAAAACCGCATCTTCACCGTCGAGCGGATGACTGTAAGCGTTCCAGTCCTGGGAATTCATGGCCAGCCGATACTTACTCGTTCCGTAGATATAAGAACCCTGGAAGATGGCATTGTCAATGCCTTCGATATCGAACAAGCCTGGCTCCCAATTCTGGTCACCCAGACGGCCGCAGTTGCTTACCGATTTGACCCATTGCTGGCTTTCACCGAAATACAGGTCGGCTTTTTCGGGGGCACAACCGGAAAGGATATTTATTTTTACTTCCGGTTTATCGGGCAGACCGTAAAACGTGGGGTCATTGATGAAGAAATCCGGGTCGTTGGAGGTAAGCACCGCGTAGCAGGTCTGTATCCCGCGCACCAGCTGAGTCTGGTCCACATATAAGACAAAAGTCCTGCTTTCCCCCTCACCAATAGAAGGCATATCGTAATGATCCACAGCGATAAAAGCGGGAGCGGCCAGGGCGGCTGGGTTGGTCGCCTGTTTTTCGAGAATCATCTCTATATCCGCCGTTTCGTCGAATTGTTCGACAATCACCGCCAGACCGTATTTCTGAAGTTGTGCCAAAGTCATTTTATCGACCAGTTGAAGGGCACTCTGCAGCAGACCACCACTGATGGAACCGGTTTTGGAAGCGTTTGGTGTAAAACCGTTCGAGACGGTGTCAATATCGATCGATACCTCAAGAGGCGCGCAACCCGTATTGCGATAAAAGTTATCGAGCATCAAGGGGTATTGGGTGTTATCGCCGGTTGAAATTATTTCCGTGATATTGTAAGTCGGTATGTCGAGCCGCGGCCGCCCCTCCTGCCGGGTCAAATCGAACAAGCCTCCTGAGGCCGATTGGCACAGGATATGTGAGAGGCCATCGTCAGGATCAACACCGATCGCAATCCCGCCGCCGATATTCAAGCCATAGGCAGCGCCGTAATCCACCCGACGGTTGAACAGTTCCGTACCGTTATAACCGTCGACACAATGAAAAAACCCGCGGTCGCTGAAAGCGAAAAGGTACCTGATATCGTAAAAGGGATCATAGCTGAGCGCTATCTCGGTATAAAAACGATTGTCAGCCACCTCATTTCCCCAACCGCAGATCCAGAGAATCGTTCCCGTCACGGTGTTGTAAGCTGTCAGCGCTCCGTTGGTAATTACCGGCTGCGCCCAGCGGCTGTAGGTCGGACAAAATAACATGTGCTCTTCAACGACCGGGGTCTGAGCGTAGCGCATGCCGTTGGCCGCTTTGGCGTAATTGATATTACCATCGGAAGCGCGGACAGAATAGAGCACCCCGTCAACCGGATAATCCCCCTCGCAAGTGGATACGGTATATAAATTACCCCCAAAATACACCAAACCGGCTTCGAAATACTCGATATTCACGGGTGTGCCGTAGACCTCGGAACCCTTCAGTTCGGACCCGGTCAGAATCCAGTTAAAACTTCCGGAAAAAGCATCTATTGAAGCTATGCCTCCCTTGGGGTAACCAAAATATGATATATAGAGGGTGTTTGAGTTGTTGGAAGCAAAACCGCGGGTAGTAGTACCGCTCAGACCGCCGAGCTTGATAAAATTGCCAGTCGCATCCCATCCTGAATAGGGCAGACCGGTAGCCGCGTAAGCGGCGAAAACCATCCCGTTATCGGTGGTAAAGAAAAGAATATCGTCAACGCCGTCGTCGAGAACGATGAAATTTGTATAATTAGTTCCGTATGTCTCGGAAACCGGGTGCCCCAGATAACCGTTCGCTTCATTTATCGCCCAGACGGGCGTGGCCGGTACGGTTGAAAAATCATAGCAATAAACTCCGGTCTGGTCGCCGGCCGCCAGGAAAAGATACGGTGTGTTGTCGACTTCAAAAACCGACGGTACGCTGTGATTCTCGCCGAATCCGTCCAGATAATAAAGCGGCGTCGATATATCAGACAAATCGAATACTTTGTACTCACCGCCGTTGAACGGTGCCACCACCTTGCCCTCGAATATAATCGGACCCAGTGAAAAAGCCGTGGCATCGGGATCCTGATAGCGTTTGTTCAGGGTCAGGTCACAATGGGCATTGGGTTTCAGACCGAAATAATTGACCCCGCCGCGGAACATATAATGTTGCAGAGACTGCCAGTTGATATCATCGGCATAGGACGTCACATTGCAGTATCTCAGGCTGAGGATAAGATTGCCCGAGGCCCAACCCAGGTCAGGCCGGGATGACAGGGGACCGTCCCAGTTAACGCCATCGGCGCTGAAATAAGCGCCGCCGTTGATATCGGTCGTGTTATAATCGATGGGCATTACGAGATTTTCCGAAGGTGAGTTTTGCACCCACGTATATCCTATCCAGTAATCCCCGAATATAAAAATATCTGAAAGACTCATATGGTATATCATGTCCGTCCAGCCGGGAGAAGTCACCACCGGTATCTGATACCGCAGTTCCCCGGGCTGATTGCCGGCATCGGCCCAGATACAGAGATCGATCTGTGAGGGATCATCGTCAGTCAATCCCCAGTAGGCGTTGGTGGTCAACAACAGGGAGACATATTCGATATTCTTGGCGGCATTACTGAATACTTTCTGGGCGACAAATTTCGAACCGTCGAGACCGGTTAAGTCGGTACGGTCATAATACAGCTTTTCTTCATCACAGTAATAATTCGATACATCTTCCAGACAGTCATAGGATTCGTATTTAACGGCCGCATCAACTCCCCATATCTCGCTCATCCAGGGGTCGTTCTGACTGAAAAGTTCCCATTCACCGGCGGCCGGGTCGGCGAAATTAATCGACCCGCCGTAATATTCCGGCCAAGAGATAACATCGTTAACGATAAAACCAATCCGGCCATCGGCCGGGTCGTCACCGGAAGTCTTACACAGAACGTGAAAGTTGTCGAACATGACCAGGTTGAGAGATGAAAAATCGAAAACGTGTTTGTTCCAGCCTGCCCCGGCGGGATAGATATTATCATATCCGGGATTGACCGAGGCCTGGGCCAGTATGGTACCATAGTCCGGTGAACCGGACCCTTTGTCCGGCACGACCATGATATCCAACCCGTTCAGTTCATTAGTCCCGGCATATTCACCCTCGTCATAGAGCCAGATTGACACGGTCTTGAGCGTTTCCGGCCAGAGGATATCGATCCGCTGCCCGAATCCGTTGATATCTGAACCCTGGGTATGATATTCCCCATAACCGGGCAGGTTGAATATAAAACCATCACTATATATATTATCATTAACATAGCAAAACGAAAACTCATAACAGACAAAAGCCTGAATAGGTACATTGAGGGGTACTCCAAAAGCCGTCTCCATATCCATCCATCCTGAATCATATAAATAACTCTGGCCGTTGTCCGTTCCGTCAGCATTCTGATTCAGCAAAAAAGTAATATAATCAGCGTCATCACCTTCCACCCCGACACTGATATGATAAGAGTCATAGCCACAATAAACGCCCGCGGAACCGTTTAGAGTCACCGTCTGGGTAAAACCTTCATCCATAGGAATTTGGGACTTATCGACAACCTCGGTATATAGCAGATGGCCAGGTAACCCGCCGACATCATCCCAGACCTGGACAATTAAATCACATCCCCCGGAACCATCCCCATTTAGTACGTCCGAGGCTTCTCTGATAATGATACGGGCTTCATTTACAGTAACAACGTGATTCAACATAGGAAAGAACTTCAGGCTGAGAAGATAGTCCTCGTCACCGTGAAGGCGATAATAATACCAGGCACCGTTCCAGTCGGCGTAGTCCTCGAGCCGGCAGAGCGAAGTATCTGCGGATTTTTCTTCTCCGGGCGGCGGTGTTGTTTCGACCGCGATTAGGCCCGGCGAAGTTCCCTCCGGCATAGCCCGGGTCGAATTGACTCCTGGAAGCATCCGAATATTATCGGTCTTAAGGGATTTTTTGACACTTCTTAAATCATTATCAGCAATAGTAGATATAGAAAATAAAAAGAAAAGGAAAAAGGAAAACAAGATTACCGATATCATCCTTTTACCCATGATACCCTCCGATTGAAAGACGAGACCGGACCTGGACAGACCGGCTCCCGGTGGATTCCCATCAATAATAATATATCAAATATTGTTTTACCGTCAAGGATAAACCCAAAAAAAAGACTGACGCGGACACGATTATCCTCATTTCCGTTCCGGTCAGTCTTATCAAGAGGAGCAGACGAAGTTCAGGCTTTTGTTGATATTTCTTGGTTAAAAGCACGTAATTATTGCTGTACGTCAGAGACCGGTACCTATATAATCCTCACTCGTTAAAAGGTCATCATTCCAGTCCGTATTGCGAACCGTAATTTTTCGTGACGTAGTCGATATCCTTGTCGCCGCGCCCGGAGAGATTGACCAGGATGGTTTTGTCTTTTTCCAGCAGGGCGGCGATTTTCATCGCGAACGCCATGGCATGAGCGCTTTCCAGCGCCGGGATGATGCCCTCGGTCCGCGACAACTCGAAGAAGGCGTCCAGCGCCTCTTTATCACCGGCGGTCTGGTACTTGACCCGGCCAATATCTTTGAGATAACTGTGCTGGGGACCCACGCCGGGGTAGTCCAATCCGGATGCGATGGAATAAACCGGCAGCGGGTTCCCTTGTTCATCTTGCAACAGATAACATCTGAAACCGTGAATAATGCCCGGTTTGCCCAGTGTCAGGGTAGCGGCATGGTCGCCGGCTTTAAAACCGCGGCCGGAGGGTTCAACCCCGTACATCTCCACCGAGGAATCCTCGAGAAAAGCGTTGAACAGGCCGATGGCGTTAGAGCCGCCGCCGACACAGGCGACGAGATAATCGGGCAGGTGACCGGTCATTTGTAAAAACTGCTCGCGGGCCTCCTCGCCGACAATTTGCTGAAAATCCCGCACCATCATCGGGAACGGGTGCGGGCCGACCACCGAACCGATGGCGTAAAACTGATTGACAGGGTCCTGCGCGTAAGCCTGCAGGGCGCCGTCAACCGCCTCCTTGAGGGTTTTCAGTCCCATCCTTACCGGGATAACGCGGGCGCCGAGAATCTTCATCCGGACGACATTAGGATGTTCCTTTTCGATATCGACTTCGCCCATATAAATATCGCAATCCAGCCCGACCAAAGCGGCGGCCGTGGCCAGAGCCACACCGTGTTGTCCGGCGCCGGTCTCGGCGATAATTTTCTTCTTCCCCATTCGCTTGGCCAGCAGCGCCTCGCCCAGGCAATGATTGATTTTGTGCGCTCCGGTATGGT
>JBMOKZ010000213.1:0-12653 GCA_049324195.1 Candidatus Zixiibacteriota bacterium
TATCATGTCGTAATACTTTCTTCTGGTCCCAAGTTGCACGAGCTGTAAAATATTGAACAGATACAAGAGTACTATTTCTTGGAAGAAAACAAGAACAAAGTTTCCTATAATCTAACCACTTATACTTTTTTAAATTTGAGTTATTAAGAAAATGGTAGATATTAAAACCATCAACAAAAGCAGCAACTCTATTAGTATTACCCCCCTGAAACATATACTAGTTTACCCTCCTGTATAACTTTGATGTATTATAATATCAAAATATTAGAATAAAAGCAAAAAAAAACCCGGAGTCAGGCTCCGGGCACCTGAGAGTTCGAAGACTCTCAGGATGTATATCCTTATCATAAATATCGTCTTAATTAGAATATTGTCAAGACATAAATTTATACAATAATACAACCAAGATGTTTCTTACATTCAAGATTAAGTAATCAACACAATATTTATATCAATCCACCGCAGGATAAGAATAACTTGTTATATGACAATAACATAAAACATAGATTTACGAAAACGCCTATTTCTTTCGAAATATTGAATTAACCTATCACAAAAAAAGACCCGACATCTGCCGGGTCTTTTTATCGATAAGCGGATATGGCTTAGTACATGCCGCCCATATCGCCCATGCCGCCGCCGGGCATACCGGGCATGGCCTTCTTCTCCTCGGGCTTGTCGGTAATGACCGCCTCGGTGGTCAGAAGCAGACCGGCAATCGATGCCGCGTTTTCCAGAGCGATACGCGAAACCTTGGTCGGGTCGATGACGCCGGCCTTTATCAGGTCTTCGTAGGTATCGGTCAGGGCATTGTAGCCGTAAGCGCCTTTTTCGTTGAGGACCCTGTCCAGAACGATGGAGCCTTCAACACCGGAGTTGGTGGCAATCTGACGAAGCGGCTCTTCGAGCGCCTTGCGCACGATATTGACACCGACCATTTCTTCATCACTGGCTTTGATCTGGTCGAGTTTGGTGCGGGCGCGCAAGAACGCGACGCCGCCGCCGGGAACGATCCCTTCCTCGACCGCCGCGCGGGTAGCGTGCAGGGCGTCCTCGACGCGAGCCTTCTTTTCTTTCATTTCGGTCTCGGTCGCGGCGCCGACGTTGATGACAGCTACGCCGCCGGCCAGCTTGGCCAGACGTTCCTGAAGTTTCTCGCGGTCGTAATCCGAGGTCGAGTCCTCGATCTGTTTCTTGATCTGGCCGATACGCGCCTTGATTTCGTTCTTTTCCCCGGCGCCCTCGACGATAGTCGTGTTGTCCTTGTCGATATTGACTTTCTTGGCGGTGCCGAGATCGGACAGCACGGCGTTTTCGAGTTTGAAACCGAGCTCTTCGGAAATGACTTTCCCGCCGGTGAGGATAGCGACATCCTCAAGCATGGCTTTGCGGCGGTCGCCGAATCCGGGAGCCTTGACGGCGGCGACTTTAATCGTGCCGCGCAGCTTGTTGACCACCAGCGTGGCCAGCGCTTCACCCTCGATATCCTCGGCGATAATGAACATCGGCCGGCCCTGCTGGGCGACTTTCTCGAGAATCGGCAGAAGGTCCTTCATGTTGGAAATCTTCTTATCGTGAATCAGAATCAACGGGTCCTCGAGTACGGCTTCCATGTTGTCCGGATCGGTAACAAAATACGGGGAGACATAACCGCGGTCGAACTGCATGCCCTCGACGACATCCAGCATTGTCTCGGCGGTCTTGGACTCCTCGACCGTAATCACGCCGTCCTTGCCGACTTTTTCCATCGCCTCGGCGATCAGGTCGCCGATCTGCTTGTCGTTATTGGCGGAGATGGTTCCCACCTGGGAAATCTCGTTCTTGTTGTCAACCGGTTTGGACATCTTCTTGATTTCTTCGCAGATGGATACGACAGCCATATCGATACCGCGCTTGATCGACATCGGGTTGTAACCGGCGGTAACGTTCTTCAAACCTTCGCGGAAAATCGCCTGAGCGATAATGGTCGCGGTGGTGGTGCCGTCACCGGCGATATCGGAAGTTTTCGAAGCCACTTCCTTCACCATCTGAGCGCCCATATCCTCGAAATTGTCCTCGAGCTCGATTTCCCGGGCCACCGAGACACCGTCTTTGGTAATGGTCGGGGAACCGAATTTTTTGTCCAGAGCGACATTACGGCCGCGCGGACCAAGCGTGACCTTGACCGCGTTGGCCAGTTTATCGACGCCTATTTTAAGCTTGTTACGGGCGTCCACGTTATATTCAATCAATTTAGCCATTATTTTCTACTCCTTGGAATCAACGATTGTTTTTAGCTTCTTTTGACCACGGCCAGGATATCGGCCTCGCGCATAATCAAATATTCCTCACCGTCGATAGAAACTTCGGTACCGGAATACTTGCCATACAAAACGCGGTCACCCTTGTTAACTTCCAGCGGCATTTTCTTGCCGTCGTCATTGAGACGGCCGGAGCCGATTTCAATTACTTCACCTTCCATCGGCTTCTCTTTCGCGGTATCCGGAATGATAATACCGCCCTTTTTAACCTCGACTTCTTCCAGAGGCTTTACAATGACACGATCGGCTAAGGGTTTAATCTGCATCCTTAACTCCTCCTTCAATATGTTAACCTTGTTTACTTAACTTATTAAATACATCTGAACTAATATACTACTATTAGCACTCCCTGTCAATGAGTGCTAACAACGAACGGTAACAATAAGATTTAACCCCGAACTTGTCAAGAAGTTTCATGAAAAAAATACAAATTTATAGTATTTTTCGATTTATCGTAATCTTTTGAATGATAATTACTTGATAAATAACAGAATTGAAAATTTATAAGAAAATGGAAGGAATCAGTTGATTTCACTGATAAGTCTAAGACCCTCCAGGGTTAAAGCCGGTTCGACCCGTTCGATATACGCAGAATATTTCTCGATACCCGAGGCCAGCCCCCCGGTGGCGATTACGGTCGGGTTCTCGAAGCCGGTTTCTTCGATAATCTTTTTAATCAGAAAATCGACCTGGCCAACCGTTCCGTAAAACATCCCGGATTTCATCGCCCCGGCGGTGGATTTGCCGACCACACAGTCAGGCGGCTCGAACCGGACATCGAACAGTCGTGCCGCTCTTTTGACCAGTTCGGCCATCGAGGTTTCCGGGCCTGGGATTATCACGCCGCCGATATAAGCGCCTTCGGCGCTGACCACGTCAAAAGTTGTCGCGGTGCCGAAATCGACCACAATCACCGGCCCGCCGTATTTATGGAAACCGGCGGCGGCATTGGCGATCCGGTCGGCGCCGACCTGTTCGGGATAATCGATTTCTATTTTGACAGGCAACTTGATACGATAAGAAACCGTCAGCGGTTTGCATTTGAAATATCGCCTTACAGCCGTCTCGTATACAGTCGTCAGAGGCGGCACCACCGAGGCCAGCACGGCCCGCTTGACGGTGTCGGGGCTGACGCCCACCCGTTCGAGAACATCGAGAATGAGAATCCCGGCTTCATCCGAGGTTCGGTTGCGGTGCGAGGCGAACCGGAAATCGTGCTTGAGAGCCGCGCCCTCGAACAGCCCCACGACCGTATTGGTATTGCCGATATCGATAGCCAGTAACATGAGGGGAATATAGTAAATTTCAGTTTTATGGCAACAGGAATAAAAAGCTTCGCAGGGCAGCACCCGAAGTTGTGCTCAGTGCTGTCAGGGTTCCGCCCCTGACCCAATTAGTGTCATTTCCTATTCGCCACAGGCGGATGAGAACTGACACCACCCCATTCAGCACTACGAACCATCAGGTCACAAATCCGCCGGATGCGGATTCAGGACCTGACGGTATATTAAACGCCGTTCCGGGACGCTCCGTGTCCCCCTTTAATCGACTCTGAGCATCGAGAAATACGTTCCCACGCAGAGCGCTGGAACGAGGTTAATCTCTCCCCGGCGACATTTTATTGTCCTTTTGTGGACATCCCCGTACCGCACCTGATCGATTTTCGTCCGGTTAGCTCATAGAAAAGATAACAGATAAACGCCCCGGCTAAACCGGATGCAAAGAAACCACTCCAGTACTGTTCGTCTTTCTCGCCATCTTTTTTATCCATCCAGATAAGACTCCCGGCGAGAAAACCGCCCAACATCAAGAAAGCCCGGGCGCTCACCCCCTTGCTGAATTCTACCTGCTGCAGGCTGTCAAAAGGTACCGTGATGGTGCTGTCAAAGCGGCCGTGGTAATTGATAAGAATCAATGATTTTTCGAAATCGATTCTCAAAAGCCGTCCGATAATCTGAGCGCTGTCCAGCATCACCAGCTTTATCCGGGAATTTATGCCGAAATTGAAGCTCTGTTCCTCGAGACAAGAACGGTCGATTTGAGCCATGACTGTTAGAGATGATAGCATTAGAAAAAATAACACAACGAATCCTAAACGAATCACTACGACTCTCCTCCGTTTTCAGTCAAAGCAGGTTAGGAGCCCTGCGCTCCTGACTATTATATTTTTAATGAAGTCGAAACCGCAAGGGTTTCGATACTGTTCCTCGTTACGACGAACAAGAAGCCCGGGACGAATGAGAGATGCTCGGAACGATTGTCTAAACAGTTAAAGGCAAATGTCCGCCTCTGTCTATTTTATCACTCCATATTTAGTCAGTTCACCGGTGGGCCGGGCTGCGAACCGGAATAAGCACCTGCCTGACGGGCAAGGTCCATATTGATTTTCTGGGCTGATTTGTAGGCGTCGTATATCCCGTAAATGAACAGAATCGGCGTGGTGATAAAACCGATCAGTACCAGCATCAGCAGCCAGGAAATCGAATAGAAAATGATAAAAGCGATACCCTTGGCAATCTGGCCGTTGTAAATCTGTCCCAGCCCCATCCAGAAAAACGAAAGCACGGCCGCAAGCCCCGGATTCTTATAAAAGACCGGAGGCGGAGGCGGCGGAGGTGACATGTTTTGCATTGATACTCCCTTTCCTACTTTTCTAAGTACAATATGCTTTATTCAACGATTTATTCAATATTTTTTTTAGTAGTGTCAGTTCCTTTCCGCCGCAGGCGGATGAGAACTGACACTATCTTAAGCGGTTGCGCCTCATTTTAAGTCACTCCGAGCGAAGTCGAAAAGTGACCTGCCGACACATGTGCCACACACGATCGTCCGGGTGCCTCACGGCTTCAGCCGTGGGTTCAATATGTGATGAGTTGGTTCTCCCCACCTCAAAAGAGGTGGGGCACCCGTTTATCAACGTCTTTGCGAGGAGTCCGCGTCAGCGGACGACGTGGCAATCTCATCATAATATCGGCTCATACATCGCGGAGAGATTGCCACGCTCCGGACTGTAACCTGAGGGCTTTCGGCCTGCGCTCGCAATGACGTTAAATAATGTGCATTAAGGGTCCCATCCAGAACACTAAAAGTTATTGACTTCTCCTTCTCACCTTAGTTATTTTGCGCCAGATTCTAACGGGAGATTTTATATGAAACCGACAATCCGATGCCTCACGATCGAGGATTACGACAATATTATAAAAGTCTGGTCCGATGCCGGGCTGCCCTTCCGCCCCCGGGGCCGCGACTCCAGGGACCGCATCGCCAAAGAGATGACCAATCCCGACTGCGCTTTTTTCGGGATGTTCGACGGCGACGACATGATCGGGGTGGGGATCGCCAACTGGGACGGCCGCCGCGGCTGGATCAACCGCGTGGCGATTGACCCCGAATACCGGGGACGGGGTCTGGCCGGGGAAATAATCCGCGAATGCGAGAAATTCCTCGAGAGTCTCGGCGCGCTGATTATCTGCGCCCTCATCGAGGATCTGAACACGCCCTCGATGTCCTGCTTCGAGAAAGAAGGTTTTATCTGTCTGGATGAAATAAAATATTTCTCAAAACGTACATCCCCGGACGTATAGCAATTCAGTGTCGTATCCGTTGTCCCCCACCTCTAAAGAGGTGAGCCCCCACTTCTAAGTCACTCCGAACGGAGGAGTGACCTCCGCAAATAAGAACCTCTACCCGACACAACGTTGTCATCCCTCGCCTACGCTCGGTATGACGTTCCAAAAGCTCAGGATGACTATTCAGGTACTCAGGAGGACATTTCTGGAGCTCAGGATGACGAGGAGAATTGCGGGATGACATTTACAAAGTAGTGTCAGTTCCTTTCCGCCTCAGCCGGATGAGAACTGACACTACCTCGCTGCTTATTTCATATCCAGCGTCATCGGATCCCGCAGGGGCAGAATCGTAATCTTACCAAATTCGGAATATTTTTCCTCGTGTTTGTCCGAACCCTGCTCGACCGCTTCGGGGTCACCCACCACCAGGAACACCAGCTTGTCCGGGTGCAGATATTTCTGCGCGACTACCAAGACATCGTCCGGAGTGACGGCTTCCATGTTTTTGGTATAGTTCCGCCAGTAATCGTCGGAGCGACCGTTATAATCATCATCGACGAAGGTGCTGATCATACCGCTGACACTGCTGAAGGGATTGACGACATTACCGATAAAGCCGGCTTTGGAATTTTCAACGGTCTCCGCGTCGCATTTCTCGGTGCGGATGCGCTTGATTTCATCGACTATCAGCCGAGTACCAAACGCGGCGGTGGCGTGCTTGGTCTGGAACCAGGCCCGAAAAGTTCCGGGATAGAGCACGGGCCGGTCAAAAGCGGAACCGGTGTTGTAAGCCAGGCCCTCGTCGGAACGCACCCGGCGGGTGATGCGCGAGGTAAACCCGCCGCCACCGAGAATATCGTTCATGACCATCAGCGCGAATTCGTCGGGATTATCCCTTTTCACGCCGAGATGCCCCAGACGGACGCGGGACTGGTTGACATCTTCTTTCTTGATCATGTATACGCCGGGCGCCGGTTCCGGCACCGGGTCGTAAACGACCGGTTTTTGCGGTTCCCGGCCTGAGCCGTCCCCGAACATCTCGTCGAGTTTGGCCAGAACTTCATCGGTATTGAAATCGCCGGATACGCCGATGATGTAGTTTTCCGGATAGAAGAACCGTTCGTGAAAAGCCACCAGGTCATCGCGGGTAATGGCGTTGAGAGACTGTTCCGTCGTGCGCATCGGGTTCGTGCACGGGTGGTTGCCGTAAATAAGAAAATTCCATTCCCGGTTTTCGATAGCCGCCGTGGAATTGTTGCGCTGTTCCATTTCCGAAAGCAGGTCGATCCGGTGACGGTCGAGCGCATCCTGCTCGAACACCGGCACGGTCAGCACCTTTTTAAACAGGTCCAGACCTTCGTCCATGTCCTTCACCAGACAGAACAATGACGCGCTACCCCCGTCGAAACCGATTCTGACCGAGATATCGCCCGCCAGATAGGCCAGACGTTCATCGAGCTCCCGGGCGGTCATGCCTTCGATGCCGCCGTTGCGCATCAAATAGCCGGTCAAATCCGCCAGGCCGGCCTTCTCCAGAGGCTCGTACATCGCCCCAGTGCGGACGCTGATGCTCATATCAAAAGTCGGGACTTCGTGATTCTCGGCGATATACACGGTAGCGCCGCACTTCAGCTGATGGCGATAGTCGGCCGGTGACGGCGGGACATATTTCAATTCCTCGAATTTAAGCTTATCGGGATGGTCAACGATGTCCCCCGCCGAGAGAGCGGGGGCAAAAAGCAACCCGGCTGCTGACGCCAGAATCGTTACCAGCGCTGCCAGTCGAGTGAAAGGCAAACTTGATATTCTGTTCATGTTCATATCTCCTTTGGCGCGCGCCTATTTGCTGCCGGCGGCTTTAAGTTCTTTCAGGCGTTCGTTGGCGAGTTTCAACAATTGTTCCATATCCTTTTTCTGGTCAGGGTCGGTGACCTCATCCAGCCGCATGGAAAACATGCCGATCATCTGCTCCAGGCGAGCCGGGTCGTCGACCGATTTAATCATCTGTTCGGCCTGAGCCAGCGATGGTCCGCCGGGGCGGGGTTTCTTTTCGCCTTCCGGAGCGGACTTGCTGTTGATAATCAGGACATTGCGCTGGTCGACGGTGAAATACTTCCGCACCACACGCTGGATATCCTCGGCCGTCACCATATCGCATTTAACCGGATTGTTGTTGACCTCGGTCCAGTCGCCCATCGCGGCGTCCGAGCCGAGGGAGAACAAGATCCCCAAACCCGACATCATATCCATCATGCGGATTTTCTGTACCCGCATCTGGTTCTTGACCTTTTGCAGTTCTTCCTCGCTGACCGGGTTATTCTTCAGGTCGTCGAGAACCTCGTATATCGCTTCTTCGAGCTGCACCGGGTCAACCCCGGAAAGGCCCTCGGCGCTGATCTGGAAAGCCCCGGCGTATTTTTTAGAGTCCTGTCCGGCGTCAACCGCTAGCCGGCCGCCTCCGGGACCCATCCGCCGGCCGCCGCCGACCTCGCCCTTGGCGATGCCTTTTTCCTCGACCAGTTTCTTATAAAGGCGACCGGTCTTGCCGCTCATGATGCCCGCCAGAACCTCCAGCGGATAGCTGTCGGGATGTTTCCAGGCGACGGTATGATACCAGACTTCAGCCTGCGGGCTGGTTTCCGCCTCGGCTATCATCCGTTTCTCGCCATACTGTTTTTCTTCGAGTGTGATGACGTCGGGGGTTTCCGTGCCGCGATTGGGAAGACGCTCGAAATACTGTTTCACCTGCTTGATCAACTGGTCAGATTCGAAATCTCCGACCAGAATCATGGTAAGGTTGTTGGGCGCGTAATACGTATCGTAATAGGCGTTGGCTTGTTCCCGGGTGATGTTTTCCACATCCGAGGGCCAGCCGATAACATCCCAGTGATAGGACGACGACTTCCAGAACATAGCCAGAAAATCCTCCTCGATCAGACCGGTCGGGGTCGATTCGGTGGTAAGGCGACGTTCCTCGCGGACGACATTGCGCTCGGAATAAAATTCCCGGAAAACGGGGTTCATGAACCGGTCGGATTCCAGCCAGAGATAAAGCTCGAATTTATTTTTTGGCAGGCGGACAAAATACGCCGTCATATCTTCCGACGTAAAGGCGTTCAGGAAAAAACCGCCGTTCTTGGAATACATCTCGTCAAGCTGGTCCTTGATAATCAACTGACGCTGTTCGAGAATGAGACTGTCGAAAACGGCCTCGATTGCCCTATAGCGCGGGGTCTTGGCTTCCGGCGCTGACATGTCCTCGATTTCTCCCCGCCGGTACTGCTCGCGCATAATCCGCTGCTCGTCGCGCATCAGGGCTTTAAGCGAATCGAGCTGCGCCATGATTTCCAGGTCGCGCGCGATGTCTTTCGTGCCGATTGTCCGGGTTCCCTTGAACATCATGTGCTCGAAAAGGTGAGAGATACCGGTTATTCCGGTCGTCTCGTTGGATGACCCGACCCGGGCGACAATCGCTCCCATAATTGTCGGCGAGGTATGCCGTTCGACCATCAGGACCTGCATGCCGTTGTCGAGCCGATATTCCTTGGCGTCGATTTGTTGTGCGACCGACGGTACCGCGGCGGTCAGCACCAGCACCAGGGCGCACAGTACAGCGTACTTACTGCCTTTTTTCATGAACCGCTCCTTTTAAAAGTAAGATTTGGATTTCAATTTTTCCGCCTTCGATGTACAACGGGACAATATAGTCCGCCCCCGGCCGAAAATCAAGGGAGGAGTTTTCCCGAGTCAAATCCGTCTTCCCCTTTGAATTGCATCACTACCGGTTACATTTTGATACAGACAAAAAGGTCGGAGCTGATTTTCCCGGTTGAAGGACACTTTCGACCTACAGAACTACTGAACTGGCTGGATCGATGAAATATATTCTGACATGGTTCATTTCCGGGTGACAGACAGCACCGCAAAGAATGACCAACCCTCAACAATGTGATTGACATATTCTTTTATTCTTAATTACAATTTATTGTCATCACTCGTCTACGCTCGGGATGACGTTTCAGAAGCTCGGGATGACGGATATTCCCAGCTTATCAAGTGTCGTCAGGGCTCCGACTCTGACGGTTTTTTAACAAAACAGAGCATTGAAACGAGAGGGCATGTCACTCCGGGCGAAGTCGAGGAGTGACTTAAAAATATTATTCCCCCAAAACCTTTTCAATTTCCTGATTGTTAAGGATATAAAATGTCAATTTGCGGTCGTGTTCTTAAAAAGAGATTGACCGGGGACACTTTTTAAACGACCTTAGGTCATATTTAAAAAACGGAACTTGCCGCGATGAAATACGCTGATTTTGTACATTTGCACACCCACAGCCAGTATTCCCTGCTAGACGGAGCCTGTCGGCTCGACGAGGTAGTGGAACTGGCCAAAACCTATAAAATGCCGGCGCTGGCGATTACCGACCACGGTAACATGTTCGGGGCTATCGAGTTCTACAAAAAAGCCACCCGCGCCGGAATCAAGCCGATTATCGGTTGCGAGGCTTATATCGCCGGCGGCAGCCGCCACGAAAAGAAACCCTCGAACCAGTACCCTGACGGCGGGTTCCATCTGGTGCTTCTGGTCAAGGACCTGACCGGGTACAAGAATCTCGTCAAACTGGCTTCAGCCGCCTACATGGAAGGTTTTTACCATCGTCCCCGCATGGACAAGGAGCTGTTGCGAAAATATTCCGAAGGATTGATCGCGACCTCGGCCTGCCTCAAGGGCGAGGTCAACTGGCACCTGCTCCGGGGGGAGACTGACCAAGCGGTGGCGGTAGCGCGGGAACTTCAGGATATTTTCGGTGAGGGGAATTTCTTTCTGGAAATCCAGAACCACGGACTGGAAAAAGAACAACTGCTGATTCCCAAAATCGAGGCTATTTCCAAAGAAACCGGCATTCCGCTGGTGGCCACCAACGACTGCCATTACCTGCGCCAGCAGGACAGCGAGGCGCACGACGCCCTGTTGTGTATCCAGACGGGGAAGACGGTCGAGGATACCGACCGCATGAAATACAATACCGACCAGATTTATTTCAAATCGTCCGAGGAGATGAAAAAAGCGCTGGGGGATTTCCCCGAGGCGCTGGAAAACACGGTTCGGATCGCCGAAGCCTGCAATCTGGAACTGGAGCTCGGTAAGCTCAAGCTGCCCGTGTTTCCCATCCCGAAAGAATATTTCGGCCCGGACGAGTACCTGCGCTATCTGTGCGAACGCGGTCTGAAAGAACGCTACGAAAATATAACCGATGAAATCCGGAACAGACTGGAGTACGAGCTGGGCGTCATCAAGCAGATGGGTTACGCCGGGTACTTTTTGATCGTTAAGGATTTTTGCGATTATTCGCGTTCGCAGGGTGTGCGGGTCGGACCCGGCCGCGGTTCGGCCGCCGGGTCGCTGGTGTCGTACACGCTCAAGATTACCGATATCGACCCGATCAGGTTCGATTTGCTGTTCGAGCGCTTTCTCAATCCCGAGCGGGTATCGATGCCGGATATCGATATCGATTTCGCCGACCGGGGCCGCGATAAGATTATCAAGTATGTTATCGACAAGTACGGTTACGACAACGTTTCACAGATTATCACGTTCGGGACGATGGCCGCGCGCGGGGTGGTGCGCGATGTCGGCCGGGTGCTCGCGATTCCGTACAGCGAGGTGGACAAAATAGCCAAGATGATTCCGATGTCGCCGGACATGACTCTCAAGAAAGCCCTGCAGATGGTGCCGGAGCTGAAACAGCTGACCGAGACCGACAAGCGCATCGAGCGGCTTTTGAATTATTCGCAGACGCTCGAGGGTCTGGCGCGGCACTGTTCCACCCATGCCGCGGGGGTGGTAATCGCGCCCTCGGCGCTGACCAACTACGTGCCGCTGTTCAAGGGCAGCAAGGACGAAATAACCACTCAGTACGACATGAAGATGGTCGAGGAAATCGGCCTGTTGAAAATGGATTTTCTGGGGCTGAAGACATTGACGGTTATCGATGACGCTCTGGCGATGATTGCCGAGAACCACCCCGAGGACAAGGTCGATATCGACCATGTGCCGATCGACGACGAGAAAATATACAAGCTGTTCGCCCGCGGCGAGACAATCGGCGTTTTCCAATTTGAATCGGCCGGGATGCGCGATTATCTGCGCAAGCTGGAACCGACGACCTTCACCGACATCACCGCCATGAACGCGCTTTACCGACCGGGACCGCTCGACTCGGGCATGATAGACACTTATATCGAGCGCAAAAGGGGCGCTAAAGATATCAAGTTTTTGCACCCGGTGCTGGAGGGCATTCTGGGCAATACCTATGGCGTGATCGTGTTCCAGGAACAGGTGCTGCATATCGCCAACAAGCTGGCCGGGTATTCGATCGGCAAGGCCGATTTGCTGCGTAAAGCGATGGGTAAAAAAGACGCCGCCTTGATGGCTGCCCAGAAACGGGAATT
Organism: Candidatus Zixiibacteriota bacterium; assembly: GCA_049324195.1. GTDB lineage: Bacteria > Zixibacteria > MSB-5A5 > GN15 > FEB-12 > JAFGNW01. Next base: position 12,323 of record JBMOKZ010000213.1, read on the forward strand.
TCTCAATGGGGCCGATGAACAGCAGGTGGACCGCAGGATTTCCGAGGAGGTGTTCCACCAGATCGAAACCTTCGCCCGCTACGGTTTCAACAAGGCTCATTCCACCTGTTATGCTTTCGTCGCCTACCAGACCGCCTGGTTGAAATGTTATTACCCGAAAGAATTCATGGCGGCGTTGATGACCTCGGAAATTAACGACAGCGACCGCATTTATGTTTTACTCGAGGAATGCCGCCGCACCGGAATCAAGGTGCTGCCGCCGGATATCAACGAATCGAAAATCGATTTCTCGGTGGTGGACGGCAAAGTAAGGTTCGGCCTGCAGGCGGTG
>JBMOKZ010000214.1:0-12620 GCA_049324195.1 Candidatus Zixiibacteriota bacterium
CGTGTACGGCATGCCCCGGGCGGTGGTCGAAGCCGCGCTGGCGGATCATGTCAGCCCCATTGACAATATTGCCCAGGAACTTCTCAGCTATTTTTAATCAAATATTCCAAAATTTTTGTTGAATTGAGCCGGCCACGGCGTTATCTCTTTCAATAATATGAAATGGATTTTGTATGAGAGATGAAAGGGACAGGATTATAGAAACCGGCACCGAATCTCTGGATGATATATCCAAATTTACCGAGTCTTACGCCTCTTTTAACCGGATTATCAACAGCTTACAGCGGAAATATATCGAGTTAAAAGAGGAGTTTACCGCCCAGAACAATAAGCTCGCTGATACCAATCGCAAGTTGATTTCAGCCACGGAGCAGAATCTGGCGGCGACGGATTTTTTAAACGGCATTCTCAATTCCATCGCGGTTGGAGTTATCGCCGTTGACCGGGAAGGCCGCATCACCCATTTCAACCCGGCGGCGTCGGTAATGCTTGGCAAGCCGGCCTGGGAACTGGTAGGGAAGATGTATCGCGACGTGATCCCGCCCGGCAACGCCCCGGAAGCCAACGCCTCCCGGACCGTCCAGAGCGGCAAGACGGTCGAAGCGGTGGAGAAGGAAATCGAGCTGGCCGACGGCACGCGGCTAAGCGTTTCCGTTTCGACGGCGATCCTTCGCGGCAAAGACGACCAGGTCTCCGGGGCGGTGGAGGTTTTTCACGATTTGACCAAGATGAAACGCATGGAGCGCGAAATCGCCCGCCTGAATACTCTGGCGGCGCTCGGTGAAATGGCCGCAACTATTGCCCACGAGGTCCGCAACCCGCTGGCGGCTATCGGGGGGTTCGCCTCCCTGTTGAAGCGGGATATTGACGAGGACGACCCTCGCCAGAAAATGATCAGCAAAATAATCTACGGGGTGGAAAGTCTGAACAACACCGTAACTTCGCTGCTCAATTACACCCGGTACGAGGAACTGAACAAGGAAGTGGTCGATTACGATTCGTTCCTGAGGCAAACGGTTGAGCAGTTCAAATTCGACAATCCGATGTTTGCCAAGAACAACAAGTTCGTTTTCTACACACCGATGAATTCCGTGGCCGAACCGGTCAAGCTGGAACTGGATCCGATGCTTTACCGTCAGATGCTTTACAACATGTTTTCCAATGCCATCGAGGCCTGTCGCCGCTCAGGAGTGATTAAAATCGCTTACAAGAAAATGCCCCGCCAGAGGGCGGTTGAGAAATATTCCGACCGGGTACTGCTCGGCCTGGATGAAACCATCGTCGAGACGAGCATTGCCGATAATGGTCCGGGCATCAGTAAGGAAGTGCTGAGCCGTATTTTCACCCCGTTTTTCACTACCAAGGAGGAGGGGAACGGGCTGGGGCTGGCGATGTCCTGGAAGGTCATCAAGGCGCACGGAGGCGAGATTATTGCCGGGAATAATGAGAAAAAGGGAGCCCGCTTTCTCGTGCTCATGCCGGTCAAAATAGATAATAAAAAAATGGAGTGTATGCGATGAAATTTTCCGTCCTGGTTGTGGATGACGACAAGCTCGTTAATGAGTTTATTACCGCCACCGTTCAGAGAGCCGGGTACGAATGCAGTTCGGTTTTTTCCGGGGAAGAAGCCCTGGAACTTTTCGAAAAACAGACGTTCGATATTGTCCTGACCGATTTTAAAATGAAGGAAATGGACGGTATCACGCTGCTGGGAAAAATCAAGGACCTGAATCCGGATGTCGAGGTTGTCATCATGACCGCTTACGGTACGATTCAGAACGCGGTCAAAGCCGTCAAGCGGCAGGCGTACGATTTCCTCCAGAAACCGGTTTCCCCGGAACACCTGGAGCATATCTTAAGTCGTATCTCGGAACAACTGCAAATCAAGACGGAAAACGCCATCATGCGCAAGGACCTGGCCTGCCGGTTCCAGAATATCATCGGCAAAACCAAAATCATGCGGGAAATATTCGACCAGATTCAAACCGTCTCCCAGGCCCGCTCAACGGTCATGATTACTGGCGCGTCGGGAACTGGCAAGGAACTGGTGGCTCGAGCCATCCACCTGACATCGGACCGGCGGGACAATCCTTTCGTCAAACTCAACTGCGCGGCGCTGCCGGAAAATTTAGTCGAGGCTGAGCTGTTCGGGTACGAAAAAGGGGCGTTCACCGACGCCAAAAAAACCAACCGCGGGCGTTTTGAGCTGGCTGACGGCGGCACCTTATTACTCGACGAAATTTCAGAAATGCCTTTAAATCTTCAGTCTAAGCTGTTGCGCGTCATTCAGGAAAAAGAATTCGAACGGGTCGGGTCCAGCGCCACCATCTCGGTCGATGTCCGCCTGATTGCGACCTCCAATCGCAACCTGAAAGAATATATTGCCGCCGGAAAGTTCCGCGAGGATCTGTTCTATCGCTTGAATGTTATCCCGATATTTTTACCGCCTTTAAACGAACGGCTGGAGGATATACCCGTCCTGGTCGAGCACTTCATCGATAAGTACAATCGGGAAAACAATAAAAACGTCAAAGGTATCGAGCCCGCGGTGCTTAAGCTCTTTTTGAAATACAGCTGGCCGGGGAACGTTCGGGAGCTGGAAAATCTGGTGGAAAGAGCCGTGGTTACGACCAAAAACGAGTATTTAACCGACGACGATTTTCCATCGGAACTGGCTATCGGTCAGATTGGCGACGATTTAACCGGGTTAGAGTTCCCGATTAAGCTCGAGGAAGGTAATCGGTATCTGATTTTGAAAACCCTTGAGCGCTTTAATGGGAACAAGACCCGCGCGGCTGAGGCTTTGGGGATTTCCACCCGAACAATCCGTAACAAGCTGGCGGAGTATCAGCTCAAAGATTGAAAAAAAGCCCGTCCGGGGCTGAAATTTCCTTTGGCCCCGGCGCAAATTCGCTTTTTACCTACATTATAAGTTTTTCCTGCCGATATTATTATAAGATATGAGAAAGTACTTTTTCTGCATTAATTGGTGAAATACGTACGGTAAAAAATGGATTTTGCTACAATAATCGGGCTTTTTTTAGCGGTCGGCGCCGTCGTCGGCGGTTATAATCTGGAGGGGGGGCATCTCACGGCCATTTTTCTGACTTCCCCGATCCTGATTGTAGTCGGTGGTACTCTGGGCGCGACCATCGTGACAACCTCCATGTCCACTGTCCGGCAGGTCCCTAATTATCTTCGCCTGGCCTTTTTTGGCAAACCACATTCTTATAATGACACTATTGATAATATTGTGCATCTGGCCGAGAAAGCCCGACGTGAGGGTATTCTGGGCCTGGAGCCGGAGATGAAAAAAATCACCGATTCGTTTTTCCGCAAGGCGATGCAGCTGGTTATCGACGGCACTGAGATTACCGTCCTGCGCGAAATTCTTGAAACGGAAATCGCTTATATCGAAGAACGCCATAAACGTGGTATCGTCTTTTTCCAGAAAGCGGGCGGTTTCGCGCCCACCCTGGGAATTCTCGGCACCGTGCTGGGACTGGTGCATACGCTGGGAAGCACCTCGGACGCGGCTCAGATGGCGTCAGCCATAGCGGCCGCCTTCATTGCCACGCTCTGGGGGGTCGGACTGGCAAATCTTTTCCTGTTGCCGGTTTCCGACAAACTGCGGATGCGACATGAAGACGAGATGGCTTATCTCGAGCTGATTATGGAAGGTATGGTTTCGATTCAGTCCGGCGAAAACCCGCGCAATATCCGCACCCGCCTGTTGTCTTTCGTCGCCCCTCACAACCGTCGTTACAGGGATTAAGCCATGACGAGAAAACGTCGACAAGTTCCCGGCGACGACGAGAACCTCGATCGCTGGCTGTTAACCTACTCTGATTTGATCACGCTGCTTTTGGCTTTCTTTATAGTAATGTATTCCATGTCTCAGCTTGACGCCAAACGTTTCGGAAAAATGGCCGAAGCTCTAAGCGGAGTGCTGCGCGGCGGAGAAAGTGTCCTGAAAAATAATGAAGACAATAAAAAGACCGGCCATGGCCTGTTGAATATGGGCAACTTGCGAATGGTGCAGAAATACGTCGAAGAAAGATTTAAGTCGCTTGGTAAGAAAAACGTGATTGAAACCGAATTGACCGAACGCGGTCTGGTGGTGCATATCATGGAGCAGGCGCTGTTTAACGAGGGCTCGGCGAAACTTCAGCCGAAAGCGATGGAGGTGCTCGACCAGATTTCCGATGCCATCAAGTTACTGCCCAACCATATCCGGGTCGAAGGCCACACCGACGACCGCCCGATCAGGACAGAAATCTATCCCTCAAATTGGGAACTGTCGTCCGCCCGGGCTACCGAGGTCGTGCGTTATTTTACCAACGACCACGCTGTGGCCCCGGACCGGATTTCAGCGTTGGGGTATGGTGAATATCGGCCGGTGATGCCCAATAACTCCATAGAAAACCGCGCCCGTAACCGCCGGGTCGATATCGTTATTCTGACAATGGACCTGACTATGAAAGAGCCTACCTCGCAGCTTTACAATATGGCCCAAAACGAGCAATAAGTTCCGTCAGCCGGGGAAAAACTTTCCACTTTATCTCAATATCAATCAGTTCTTATCTAACTCCCGCATCACATAACGCCTTGAAATTGAATGAGATAATTTTAAGGGCTTGGTTTTGGCACCGCCCTTGCTTTATAGTTGCCCGATAAAATGTATTTGGTATATGTGATATGGATAATAAACTTGCAAATTTTATGTTCGAGGGTATCGGGGTACCCAGGTTCGAGAAATATCTTGACCTGGCTTCGCTGCGTCATAAGCTGATAAGCGGCAACGTGGCTAACGCCTCGACCCCCGGTTACCGGGAAGAAGAAATAGACTTCGAAAAGGAATTTGCCCGGGCGACCGGCCAGACCAACCATATCAGCGGCGCTATCACCGACAGCAAACACATCGTCCTGGGTCAGCACCGCGACCGGGCGCCGGATATCGATGAAGTGGAAATCCGGAAAGGCGATATGAATTCGGTCAATATCGATGAAGAAATTTCGGACATGGCCCAGAACGAATTGCTTTTTTCGGTGAGCGCGCGGCTCTTGCAGAAAAAGTTTGACGGTTTGAGGAAAGTCATAACCAGTAAATAAGGAATAAGTTATGTCGGGGATTTTGAACGCAATCGGGATTTCGTCGCGGGGTTTATCGGTGCAGCGCGCCAAAATGAATGTCGTGGCTGAAAATATCGCCAACGCGGAAACCACCGAGACTGCCGAGGGCGGACCGTACCGGCGCAAACGCGTTCTGGTGAAGGAAGACCAGGATTCGGAGTTCCGGACGATCCTGCGTCAGGCGAATACCCGCGTAGCCCGGACCCATCCCGGACATCGTTCCGGACACAGCTCGGTCATCAACGAAGAAGTTAACCTGCCGTCGGTGAAGATGGAAGAAGTCGTCGACCAGAACTCCGGCTTCAAGCTGGTGTACGACCCGTCGCATCCTGACGCCAACGAGGACGGTTATATCAGGATGCCGGACATAGAAATTATTAACGAGATGGTCGATATGATGGCCGCCACGCGGGCGTACGAGGCCAACACAGTGGCGATATCCTCGGCCAAGAAAATGGCTAATGACGCTCTGGAAATATAGGAAAGGGATTTATCAATGAACGTCAATCCGATAGGTATTAACACTTACCAGAATGTAAGCGACCAGGCCCGGACGGCCGAGAAGAAAAACGACCAGCAGCCGGTACCGACCCGGTCGGACGAGGCGGTGGTCAACGAGGTTACGACCTCGCGCCTGGCTGTCAAGGCGCCGAAGAGCAGTTATGCCGATTTCCTCTCAACCGAGGAAAGGCAGGCGCTCGATGTTTTGTTCAAACGTTACAACGATAACAGTCGCGCCGCCGAAGAAACCAAAAGCGACGCCCCCCTGGGCAGCATTATCGATATCAAGGTGTGACGATGGCCGGGGGAATCAACAGTATCAACCGGCTCGTGCCGGGTCTGATCGAGCAGGGAAAAACGAATCCGACCGCGAAACCCGCGGAGGGCGAGGAGAAGTTCACCGACCTGTTGTCAAATTTCGTCAATTCCGTTAACGAGGCGCAGCAAAACGCCGTCCAGGCGCAAAACGCCTTTTTGAACGGCGAGCCGGTGGAACTTCACGATGTCATGATCAAAGCGGAGGAGGCCGGTCTGGCCATGGATTTGCTCCTGGAGATTCGCAATAAACTCCTCGACGCGTTCGATACCATGATGAAAATGCCAATGTAAGAAAACCAGAAAGAAAAATAATATTCAGCCACGGACGGCGAAACTCAAAATAAATTGGACTTACAATGGAGAATATTAGAAAGCTTTTAAAGAATTTAATGGACTTCGTAAGCAGAATGACCCCCTCTCAGGTCATGATGCTCCTGGGTATGACGGCCGGTACCATCGTCGGTATTTTCATCGTCGTGGGCTGGCTCAACGAAATCACCTATTCCCGCCTTTATTCCGAACTCGACGAGAGCGAGGCGGGAGAAGTCATCACCTATCTCAACGACAACAAAATTCCGTATCGTCTGGGCAGTAACGGCACCAGTATTGAAGTGCCCTCGGACGATGTCTACCGGGTGAGAATTTCTCTTGCGGCGCAGGGCTTACCCCGAGCGGCCAATATGGGTTATTCCATATTCGACCAGAACAATCTGGGGATGACGGACTTCTTGCAAAACCTCAATTTCCGCAGGGCGCTGGAAGGGGAACTGACCCGCACTATCATGCAGCTCAACGAGGTGCAGGCGGCGCGGGTGCATATCGTTATGCCCAAACAGCGGCTGTTCAAGGAAGACCAGAAAGACGCCACCGCCTCGGTCCTGCTCAAGCTCAACGGCAACAGCAGCCTGAGCAAACAGCAGATTAACGGGATTACGCACCTGGTAGCGGCTTCGGTGGAAGGCCTCGACCCGGCCAATATCTCGATTATCGATTATAACGGAAACCTGCTGTCGTCGGGGACCAAACCCGACGCCGTTGCCGGCCTATCGAGCACCCAGCTGGAAGTGCGCAAGGAAGTCGAAGATTATTTACAGGATAAGGCTCAGACCATGCTGGACGGTGTGCTCGGCAGCGACAAAGCTATTGTCCGCGTCACCGCCGATTTGAATTTCCAGCAAATCGAACGGACTTCGGAATCGTACGATCCCAACGCGCCGTCGGTGCGCAGCGAAGAACGAACCAAAACCTCGGCCTCGTCCACGCAGAAAAACGAAGAGACCAACGAAAGCGGGGAAGAAAACAACTCGGAATCGACGATTACCAATTACGAATTAAACAAGACGATTGAACATATTATTAATGAAGTCGGCTCCATTGACCGGCTATCGGTCGCCGTCATGGTAGACGGCGTCTATAACGAGGTGACCAACGACGCCGGCGAAACCGAAATGATTTACCAGCCGCGCTCCCAGGAAGAGCTTGACCGACTGGCCGCCATCGTCAAAAACGCGGTCGGTTTCAACCAGCAGCGCAATGACCAGATTGAAATGGTCAATATCTCTTTTGACCGGAAGAACCTGGAATACGACCAGGAAACGCTTGATTCGATGTACATGTGGGAATTTTATATGGATATCGCCAAAAAATTCGGCTATGTCCTGATGATAGTTTTCCTGCTTTTATATTTCAAGAAGAAATCCAATAAGTTGTTCGGTGCCTTGAAGGGGCTGATTCCGCCCCCGCCGCCAGCGCCCAAACCGGTGATCCCGCCCAAGGCGGAAAGTCTCGCCGAGGAGGAAGTATTACCGATTCAGGCGGAGGCGAGAAAACCGCGACTAGTGGACCAGATGCAGGAAACAGCCAAGGAGCGGCCCGATGAAATCGCTAAAGTCATTAAAACCCTGATGATCGAGTAAGCTTTATGAATTTCGAATCAATGACTCCCCAGCAAAAGGCGGCGGTTGCCCTGGTATCGTTCGGCCCCGAGGTCTCGGGACTGGTGTTGAAAGGCATGAACGAGCAGGAACTGGAACGACTCACGATTGAAATCGCCAACCTGCGCGACGTCCCCCCCGAAATCGAGGAAAAGGTCATCGAGGAATGTTACCAGATATTCATGGCTCGTCAGTACATTTCTCAAGGCGGTATCGATTTCGCCTCGGAAATACTGGAAAAAGCCGTCGGTCCCAAGAAAGCCAAGGAAATCATGCACCGGCTGGAATCGACCATCCAGGCCAAGGGCTTCACGCTGCTTAAAGATATCGATCCGAAACAACTGACCAACTTCATCCAGAGCGAACACCCGCAGACCATCGCGCTTATCCTGACCCAGTTGACCTCGCAGCAGGCGGCGGCGGTCGTCTCGGAACTGGCCCCGGAACTTCAGGCCGAGGTGGCGCTTCGGATCGCGACAATGGAGAAAATCTCGCCCGAAATTCTCAAGGAAATTGAATCGACCCTCGAGGGTCATTTCGAGATATCGGCCGGCCGAGACCTGTCCACGTCGGGCGGCGCCAAGGCTATCGCCGAGATTCTGAATCTGGTGGAATCGACCGCGGAAAAAAATATCCTGCAGTCGCTCGAAGCCGAGGATCCCGATCTGGCCGCGGAAATCAAGAATATGATGTTTGTTTTCGACGATATTATTTTGCTCGACGACCGTTCGATTCAACGACTGCTCAAAGAAGTCGAGACCAAGGACCTTTCGCTGGCGCTCAAGGCGACTACCGACGACGTCAAGAAAAAGATTTACAAGAACGTCTCCGAGCGCGTGGCGGTGCTTATCAAGGAAGAAATGGAATTCATGGGCCCGACGCGGCTGTCCGACGTGGAATCCGCCCAGGGTCGAATTGTGGAAACCGTCCGCCGGCTCGAGGAGGAAGGCCAGATTATTATCGCCGGCCGCGGTGGCAAAGAGGATATAATTGTCTAATATACTCAGAAATACCAAGGCAGCCCCCACGGTATTCATCGGAGACAAACAGCACGACTTACAGGCCGAGGCTCAGGCCGAAAAAAAACTGGGCCGGCTGTTTCCGATGGTTTCCGTGCTGACCTCGCCCGACGGAGAACGGCTGATTCCGATTCAGGAGATATCTAAAATCGAGGCCGAGTATCACAAAGGCCGGGACCAGGCTTACCGGGAGGGCTATCAGGCGGGCGAGAAAGCCGGCTACACCCGGGGACTCGAAGAAGCCCGTAAAATCACGGGCCAGTTCCAGCAGGCGGTCGGCGACGCCATCAAGCAGCGGGAACTCCTGCTTGAAGAAGCAAAACAGAATATTCTTAATTTAGTCATCAAAATAAGCAAAAAAGTAACTTACGACGCGGTGGAAATCGACCGTGAAGCTACGGCGGTCATGATTGCCCGGATTATCGACCAGTTGATTGACCGCTCCAAGCTTAAAGTCAAGGTCCACCCGGGCCATCTCGCGGTGGTGGAACAGAACATCAACCGTTTTATCGGTGGCGGCAATTTCGTCAAGGACATTACGTTCGAGGCCGACCCCCGGGTTCGCTTCGGCGGTTGTTTTATCGAGACGCCCGGCGAGGATATTGACGCCCGCCTGGACTCGCAGTTCGAAGTCATCGGCGAAGTACTGCGCAGCGGCGAGGACGAAACGTGAGTTTTATCTCATATGAAATGTACGCCGAACGCATCGACCGCTCCCGAACGGTAAAGCATTACGGCAAAGTCAGTCAGGTAGTGGGATTGGTGGTGGAGTCCCGCGGCCCGACCGTGTCTATCGGCCGGATGTGCAATATTGAAAACCATGATGACGGCAGCGTGGTCAAGGCCGAAGTGGTCGGCTTCCGCGACAACAAGATTTTATTGATGCCCTACGGCTCGATTACGGGTATTACGCCCGGCGCTATCGTTACCTCGACCGCCGAGCAGCTTCGCGTCCCCGTCGGCAAAGAGCTGATCGGGCGGATTCTGGGCGGCCTGGGACAGCCTCTTGACAACAAGGGTCCGGTGACCAGCACTGTCACCTGGCCGATTAACGGCAAGCCGATCCCGGTGCTGAAACGGGCGCGCATTACCAAACCCCTGAGGACAGGGATAAAAGTTATTGATACCATGACCGCGGTCGGTCAGGGTCAGCGGATGGGCATTTTCGCCGGGTCCGGCGTCGGCAAATCGATAATGCTGGGCATGATGGCCCGGGGTTCGTCGGCCGACGTCAACGTCATCGCCCTGGTCGGCGAGCGCGGCCGCGAGGTTCGGGAATTTATCGAGCGCGATCTCGGTCACGACGGTCTGAAAAAATCGGTGGTGGTGGCGGTCAGTTCCGACCAGCCGGCGCTGATCCGAATCAAGGGTGCGATGGTCGCCACTACGATCGCCGAGTATTTCCGCGAACAAGGCCTGAATGTCATGCTCCTGATGGATTCCATCACCCGCATTGCCATGGCCCAGCGTGAAATCGGTCTCGCGACCGGCGAGCCGCCGGCGACCAAGGGCTACACGCCCTCAGTGTATGCCCTGCTGCCGAAACTTCTGGAACGGGCCGGCAACACCGGCAAGGGTTCCATGACCGGTTTTTACACCGTGCTGGTCGAGGGTGACGACATGAACGAACCGATCTCCGACGCCGTGCGGTCCATTCTCGACGGTCATGTCAGCCTTTCCCGGCGCCTGGCGTCGTTGAACCAGTACCCGGCCGTGGATTGTCTGAACTCCATCAGCCGTCTGATGGTGGACGTGTGCACGCCCGAAGAGCTGCAAATGGCCGCCAAGGTGCGCGAACTGATTGCGATTTACCGCGAATCGGAAGACCTGATAAACATCGGGGCGTACGTAAAGGGATCGAATCCCAAAATCGACCGGGCGATTGTCAAAATCGACGAAATCAACGAGTTTTTCCGGCAGGGCATTTTTGAACGCATCGCCCATGCCGAGAGTATCGCCCGCATGAAAGCGATTATCGAAAGTTGAACGTGACGTTATGAAGAAATTCAAATTCCGCCTGGAAACGCTCTTGAAGGTCAAGGTACAGACCGAGAAAGAAAAGCAGCGGGAACATGCTCTGACTTTACAAAAAGTGTATGACCAGAAAGATCGGCTCAATCAAATCGACCGGAACCGCCAGGAGAATATGAATCGGCAGCGGGAGCGCCTGATCGGTTCGATGTCGCTGGCCGAGATGCTGATTTACTCGCGTTATTTTATGAAACTGAAACGCGACACCGTCTCCGGCCGGGAATTACTGCGAGGACTGGAGAAGGAAGAGGATAAAAAACGTAAAGCTCTGGTGAAAGCTTCCAAAGAACGTAAGATTTATGACAAACTCAAGGAAAAGCAACAGGAAAAATACAACGCTGAAATCGAGCTGCAGGAGAAAAAAGAACTCGACGAAATAGCCACAAATATTTTCCGACAGAACAAATAATCTTAGAATAAAGAGTCATCAAAAAAGCCCGCCTTTTCAGACGGGCTTTTTTTATTAAAGACTATGTTATTTCAACAGAATCATTTTCTTGCTCTCGGTAAAGTTGTCGGTCGTCAGGCGGTACAGGTAGATACCGGATGCCAGAGGCTGGTTTGACTCGCTGCGGCCGTCGAACGTGACCCGGTGCACACCGGCGGAGAGACGCTGGTTAACCAGCTGACGAACTTTACGCCCCAGGATATTGAAGACTTCGAGCTGAACATACCCGGCCTCGGGCAGGGAGAACTCGATCTGGGTCGAGGGGTTGAACGGGTTGGGATAGTTCTGGGTCAGCTCATAAGATATCGGCAATTGCCTGTCGTCAGTGATATCCTCGACCGCCGTAATGACATCCACCTGAACCTCGCCGTAATTGAATATCGGCGAAATCTTTCCGCCGCCGTTGGCGGTGGTCAGAAGGAGGTAGGTTTCGTTGCCCGCGGTGAAATAGGTGGTCGAGTCGATATAAAGAACGGTATCGCGGGTCAGCGACTCAATCGTATAGAACATGGTGAATACCGGTCCCGTTCCGGACGTTAGAGGTGTGGCGTCGCCGAAATTCAGCACCACCCAGAGCAGGTGGGATGAACTGTTGGATTGGACGTTTTTGATGGCCGTTGAGCCCCGGGTATCGATGATACTGACACTGTCGAACCGCAAAAGAGAGTTGTCTGCGTAATCCAGTGCAACCGAAACCTCCTGAAGGTCAAGTTCATTATACAAATTGACGTCGACCGTAATTTGCTGGCCGGGATTGCCGGTAACGTTTTCCACCCAGACGGAATCCATGGAGGGCGGACTCTCCTGAATATCGAGATAGCCTTCGATTACATAAGGAATAAAAGGTTCGTCAGAAGAAGAAGTGTCCTGAAAGGTGGTGGCATGTTCCCGAAAATAATCATCAATAAATGTAATGGTATCGATGGTTACAAGCTGAGGTGTTATACCGTCGTTAAAAGTAAAATACAGGTTGCCCATTAAGCCATTTCCAACCGGAATCAGGTCGGTTGATTGGGGAAAGCCGTAAATGACAATGATGGTAGAATCATCATATAAAGAATAACCTAGACCGATATTTGGTACCGGCTCCAAACGCCCACCAATAAAGGAGAAAGAATCGATAACGATATCAGGGGAGTTATACGTCAGAGTGACTTCGATACCTTTAAGTTCTTCGTCATTATAAAAATTTACAGGTAAAACTCCGCCGATGTCGGTATAAGCCATTATGGAATC
>JBMOKZ010000215.1:0-12558 GCA_049324195.1 Candidatus Zixiibacteriota bacterium
CTTGATAGAAAGTATGAGAGAGGAGGTGAAATAAAGGGTAATCATCAATGTATTTTTAATCTGGATTAAAGTCACCCGGTTTAAAAGTCTCCGGGCCGACCTCTCATCCATGATTTTTAAGTGTGTAACTTAAGCGCTCGAAAGGAGTTAAGAATGGCGAAGAAACTTATCTCTTTGTTAATCCTCACACTTTTTGTTATAACGATTGTCGCCATCTCAGTTGACGCGAAGACGCGGTTTGAGAATCCTCGAGAACAATACAGCTTCATGTATGAAAAAAAAGCTGTTATGGTCAGAGGCGATGAAACCCCGGTTACGAACAAAACTGATTATGGGCAATCTCTCGGGACTGCCGGTGACGGCGATACCCCCGGTGAGCTGATCGCTCATACCTGGTATGAATGGCAGGCAAACTCCTCTTATGGCCGCGGTATTGACTGGCGCGGTACGCACCCTCAGATTCATATGTCTTATACCCAGATATTTGCCTCGGGCGGCCGCCGTTATTCGTCTTATAACGTATACGACCCGGTATCCGGAACCTGGCCGAAGGCGGCCGATATCGGCTGTCCGGTGGCTCCGCCGGCCGGCGCGGCTGAAGGCCGTTCCGGTTACACCAACACCGACGCCCGGCCTCAGGGCGGCGCCGTGGTGGCCTGTCACTTCCGGCTAACCGATGTCGAAACCGATCCTTTTGCGACCTATGTGTTCTATGACGCCACCGCTCCGGCGGTGTGGTGCGGTTTCGGTTCCGGCAGCGAAGCTCCCAGCTCGCTGGAGCCCGATGCCGGTATGGAACAAGACCCGGAATACATTTGGCCGAAACTGGAATACCATGTCAACGGTAACGACACCGTGATTTATGCTTTCTCCTGCGAATCGGTCGATAACGCCAACCTGGAGACCCTGGTTATGTTCCGCAATGTCGGTTCCAGCCTTCAAGGAACCTGGGAAGCTCACGTTATCGACACCGTCTTCTTTGTCGTTCAGGATGTTACGGCTTCCCGTATTTCAAGTAACGTAGCCGCCTGCTGGATGGAAGAAGCGGAAGAAGGCAACGAGGGCAACAACGATATCTGGTATCTGGTGTCCACCGACATGGGCGCGACCTGGAACCACGCCAACAAAGTTAACGTAACCAATTATCAGGAAGAAGAAGTCGGCTACCGGGCCTGGCTGGAACTGTCCTGTTTGTATGATTCCAATGACCATCTGCACATTATCTGGAACGCCAACCTGTACAACGGCGACGGGTTAGCCGCTACCGGCCGCCCCTGCCGTCTGTTCCACTGGGCGAGCCATACCGATATTATCAGCACGGTGCACAACGCCGAGTGGGATCCGCTCGATAACTGCGGCGTTGGCGGCAGCAACGTTCTGAACGTGGCGAAATTCACGGTTTCGGAATGTAACGGTCGTATATACGTGTTGTGGACCCAGTTCGGCGACCCGGAAAACGGCGACTCGACCGACTGCGCCGACCCGGAATTCGTCGGTTCCGCTCAAGGTGCCAATGCCGACCTGTACATATCGATTTCGACGGGGCTCGATGGTACTCTCTGGGATGCTGCCCGCAACATCACCAATACCAAATCCCCGGACTGCGACTCTTCAGCCGGCAACGAGTGCTCGAACGAGATGTGGCCGACTATGTCCCGTTACGGGATGAACAACGCCGACTTTACCGGTCTTGACTGGGGTGATGCTTCGGATGCCTTGACGGTTGACCCGTCGGCTAATCCGCCCTACACCGGGACCTATTATCTCGATGTCATGTATGTCAACGACGTCATCCCGGGGCAGTCCGAGATGGTTGGCGTCGGCACCACGACCCCGAACTACAATGTTCCGTTGAAGTGGTTCCGTCTGCCCTGCGTTGATCCGGTGATCGAGGCCAAGATCAACCTTTCGCCGCGCACCATTTACTATCCGGAATACACTCAGCACGACGAGGCCAAGGTTTACAACATCAAGGTTGAAAACAGCGGTAACGCCAATTTGAACATCTCCAAAATCTATATGGAAAAGGACACCGAAACCGGTACTGACTGGTTGGGTATAGACCAGACTGCGATGCTGGTTCCATCCGGCGCCCCGAACAATATCGATACTCTCGTTGCCACGCTCAACAAGGACGGAGTCATCGACGCTTCGGGTACGGTGGTTCAACTGAAGGGTCGGATCGGCTTCGAATGGGCCCGCCAGGTTGGTCTGGACACGGCCTTTGTTGAAATCGACTTCTACGTGGCGGATACCGTGGTTGGTGTCGTCTGGGATACCGTTTCAACAGGTCCTATAAGCCTGGTCGTTTCCAGCAACGGTAACATGGGTAACAGCAACGTCGGTTCCGTGAACATGGACTTCTTCGGTACTGATTTGGAGTGCGATGACTCATCGAGCTACGCCGAGGGCACCACGGATACCATTCCGGGCGACGCCACGGTTTACCTGGGCAACGCCTCGCCGGTTATCCTGACCTCGACCGACGGCGGCACCACCGTAACCGCCAGCTGGGCGATCTTCAAGGAAGCCCTCGATGAACCGAACGGCTTCCGGCCGGTAACCGGCAATGCCCCGAGCGGACCGAAACTGACCAAGCCGACACATTATATCGACAGTAGCGGGACGGTTAAGTATGACTGTTTCCATACTGGCTCATTTATTACGATTGACTCGACGGTCGTTATCGACAAGACCTATTATGCGCCTATAGCTGATGTCGGTTATATCATCCAGATGATGCGTCTCTGGTCGTACGACGGTGTGGAACACAGCGGTCTGGTTATCGCCGAGGCTTACGACTGGGATATTCCGTCCGACTCCGGTTCGTACAATACCGCCGGCAGCGATCCGGTTACGGATATGATTTACCTGGTCGGCGGTGAATGGGATGAACCGCACGGCGATTCGCTGGAGTGCACCGACAACAACAGCCGCGCCGGCGGCGCCGCGCGTTACGGCTATATGACCCAGTCCACGCAGACGCTCAATACTGATCCCATCTGGGGCGGTTATTCCGAGTTGAACGAGGATTATGTCTGGCCAGCCAACGGGTTTGTTCCCGAAGAACTCTGGGCGAATATCATGGCCAACGAGGGTCTCAATGTCCAGCCGTCCTCGATTTCCGAAGACCAGCACGTTGTCATGACCTACTTCAACAATTACACTTTACCGGCTGACGACTCCCTGCTTATCTGGACGATTATGGTTACCATTCCACCGACGACTGCTAAAGACGCCGGGGATGACCTCGCGGCTCAGATGACGGCGGCAAAAGCCTGGCTCGATGATAATATCGACAGCCTTAAAATCAATTTCACCGGCTGTTGCATTGGCACGACCGGCGATGCCAACTGTTCTGGCGGCGACCCGGATATCTCCGATATTACCCGTCTGATTGACTACCTGTATCTGTCCCATGCCCCGCTTTGCTGTCTCGAGGAAGCCGACGCCAACGGCTCGGGCGGCGAACCGGATATTTCCGATATCACCAAACTGATCGACAATCTCTATCTGTCCCACAGCGCCCTGCCGCTTTGTCCGTAAGTGGTACTTATTTCTGTTTTAGGGCCGCTCCTTTTTTAGGGAGCGGTCTTTTTGTTTGGCGTATAACGGCTTAAAAAGAATCTTTGACATTTCCTCCTGGCGCTTACCCGTCGTAAAATAACCGTTTTTTTGACCGGGTTATATCCCGTAAATAATTACACAAAAATATGTAGTTGTACGTCTATAAACGGCGACAGAAATGAGCTTGTCGGTGCTAAAGAAATGACGAAAGGAGGTATGCGGAAAAAAGATGTAATTTCTTATCCTTTGATTTGATCCCATTTTTCCGGCCCTGTACCGGAAGCTGGTCCCATCCACATTAATCGAAAGTGCGACACTCGAAAGGAGCAAAGAATGGTGAGAAAGCTGTTCTCTCTGTTAATCCTCACATTATTTTTGATTTCATTAATTGCCGTTACGGCGGACGCCAAGTCCCGCGTAAGAGACGCCCGCTCTGACAAACTCTCCGATTATGGGTTTATGTATGAAAGAAAAGCGGCTCTTATCGGAGCGGACAAAACTGCGTCGTCCGACAAGCTTTCCGGACAACAAACGCTGGCTTCCGACGGCGACGGCAACACTCCGGGCGCTCTGGTGGCTCATACCTGGTACGACTACCAGCAAAACTCATCGGCAGGACGCCAGATTGACTGGAGATATCCCCGCCCGCAAATACACATGACATATACGCAGATTTTTGCTGCCGGAGGGAGAAGGTACGTCTCCTATAACATTTACGACCCCGTCACGGGAAACTGGCCGAAAATGTCTGATATCGGCTGTCCGGTTTCGCCCCCGCAGGGCGTCGCCGAGGGCCGCGCCGGCTATAGTAATATCGACGTCCGGCCCGACGGCGCGGCGATCGTAACCGGTCATCATCGGGAATCCGACGATGATCTTGCTCCCTTTCAAACGGCGGTCTATGTTGACCAGACCGCTGTCGCCGGAATTTATTGCGGCTTCGGTGTCGGCAGTCATGCCCCCAACGACCTGGCGGAATTCGCCGCCATCGAACCCTACCCGGCGGAATACTGCTGGCCCAAAGTTGAATATCATATAAATGGTACCGATACCGCGATTTACGCCCTCTCGGTTGAGTCCCCCAACGACGCCAACCTGGAGTCGGCGATGGTCCTGTTCCGCAATGTCGGTTCCAACCTGCAGGGAACCTGGGAAGCTCATGTTATCGATACGGTCTTTTTCAGCTTGCACGATATCACCTCCTCAAGAACCTCGCGCAAGGTTACGGTTGTATATCTCGACCGGACCATGGAAAATATCCAGGGGGATAACGACGTCTATTATCTGACTTCCGATGATATGGGCGCCACCTGGAACCATGCCAACAAGGTCAATGTCACTAACTATCAAACTGACGAGGCGGGTTATCGCGCCTGGCTCGAGGTTTCCTGTTTATACGACTCGAATGACCATCTGCATATCATCTGGAACGCGAACGTTTACACCGGCGACGGCAACGCGCCGACCACCCGCCGCTGTCGTCTGTTCCACTGGGCTGATCATACCGATATTATCAGCACCATCCAGAATGCCGAATGGGATCCGACCGGGGTCTGCGGGGTCGGTGGTCTGAATGTCCTGAACCTGGCTAAATTCACCATTTCCGAATGTAACAACCGCATGTATGTCATATGGTTACAATACGGCGACCCGGAGAACGGCGACTCCACCGACTGTGCTGACCCCAACCTGGTCGCAGCCACCACCAACGCCAACGCCGATATCTATCTCTCCGTTTCCACCACCCTGAACGGTGCTCTCTGGGACGCTCCGCGCAATCTGACCAATACCAAAACCCCGGGTTGCGATTCCACAGCTGGTAACGAATGCAGCAACGAAAGCTGGCCGTTCATGTCCCGGTACGGTATGGACGTTACCCAGTTCGGCGCTCTGGACTGGGCTGCAGCCTCCGACGCTTTCACAGTCGATCCTTCGACCACTCCGCCTTATACCGGCGACCATTATCTCGACGTCATGTACGTCAACGATGTCATTCCGGGTCCGGCGGAGGAAACGGGCGGCACTGGCACGACTCCCAACTATAACGTGCCGATTAAATGGTTCCGTCTGCCCTGTGTCGATCCGGTTATCGAAGCCCGGATTGTCATATCCCCGAACGAAATTGTGTACCCGGAATACGTCCAGCACGGCGAATCCGCGGTTTACGATATGCATATCGAGAACGCCGGTAACGCTGATTTGAATATCACCGATATCTACCTGGAACGGGATACGTACAGCGGCAGCAACTGGCTGGCGGTCGATCAGACATCCATGCTGGTGCCTTCGGGCGCTCCCGGCAATATCGATACTCTGAAAGTCACTCTGAACAACGACGGCGTTATCAATAATCCCGGTACCGTGGTCAATCTGATTGGCCGCGTCGGGCTGGAATGGCAGCGCCAGGTCGGTCTGGACACCGCTTTCATCAATATCGATTTCTATGTTGCCGATACCATAGTCGGGGTCGTCTGGGATACCATCTCGACCAATTATATCGACCTGGTCGTATCCAGCAACGGCAACATGGGCAACAGCAATATCGGTTTTGTCAATATGGATTTCTTCGGCACCGCTCTGGAGTGCGATGATTCCGCCAGCTACCGTGACGGTATCACCGATACCATTCCGGGCGACGCCTCGGTTTATTTGGGTAACGGCTCGCCGGTTGTCCTGCACGCGGAAATTGTCGGCTCGGATACCAATGTCACGGCCAGCTGGGCTATCTTTACCGATGGTTTCGATTCGCCGAACGGTTTCAAACCGGTAACCGGCGAGGCTGCGGGCGGAGTCAAGCTCACCAAACCCACCGTTTTCGAAGACGCCGCGTACGACTGTTTTCATACCGGTTCGTTCGTAACGGTGGATTCGGCTCTGGTGGTGGAGAAAACCTATTATGCCCCGAAAGCCGATGTTTCTTATATCATTCAGATGATGCGCGTCTTATCGTATGACGGGGCGTCTCACGGCGGTCTTATTATCGGTGAGGCTTTCGACTGGGATCTCCCGTCCGATACCGGTTCCGAAAACTCCGCCGGCACCGATCCGGTTTCCGATCTGATTTACCTGATGGGCGGTGAATGGTCCGATCCGCAAGGCGATTCGCTGGAATGTACCGACAACGATTCCCGCGCCGGCGGTGCGGCTCGTATCGGTTATTACACCCAGGCCGAATACAACGTCGACAACGGCGTGCTCCATGCCGATCCCGTTTGGGGCGGGTATACGGAAATCAACCAGGATTATGTCTGGCCGGCCGGGAGTTTCATTCCTCTGGAACTCTACCGGAATATCATCGACAATGAGGGCCTGAACGCCCAGGCGTCATCGGTCGTGGAGGACCAGCACATGGTTCTGACCTACTTCAATAATTACACCATTGGAGCCACCGATACGTTGATTATCTGGTCGGTCATGGCCACCGTGCCCCCGACCATCGCGAAGGATGCCGCGTCCGACCTGATTGCCCAGGTTACGGCCGCTCGTACCTGGTTCGACGACAATCGGGCTGATTTGAAAATTACTTTCTCCGGCTGCTGTGAAGGTATCCGCGGCGACGCTAACTGCTCGGGTGGCGACCCGGATATATCCGACATCACCCGTCTGATTGACTACCTGTACCTGTCCCACGCTGCGCTTTGCTGTCTCGAGGAAGCCGATGCCAACGGTTCGGGCGGCGAACCGGATATTTCCGATATCACCAAACTGATCGACAATCTCTACCTGTCGCATCAGCCCCTTCCGAACTGTCCGTAATTGACAGTCAGCTCATTTCTTGAAAAGCCGTCTCCGCCCTATCGGAGGCGGCTTTTTTTCTTTGATAAACCGCCGACCCGATGTATATTTTTATAAACAGGCGGGCTAACATTACCTGTATTTTTTTCCCCTTTTCCGCAGGCAGCCTTCCGTAAACACTCAGGCCGGACGACGCTTTGTCCGGCAGGTTAGAAATGTTTTAGATACTACGGCAGGAGGTATCCCGGTTCGAAATTGATATCTTTTAGGGCTTCGTCTTTGAATGACAACCCGGCAAGCGATGTTTTGAAGACAGGACGTCAACGTGGCAGATGCTACAGGCTCGAAAGGATATATCATGACTCCGAAAGCAGGTTCTTTAACTGCCCTGGCCTTTATGATGCTGTCGGTTTTAGCGGTTACGGCATCGGCCAAAACCCGTATTACCAACACTCAGGTTGAAAAGCTGTCCCAGTACGGTTTTCTGTTAAACGAAAAGGCTTTGAAAATCGAAGACGGGGAGATCCCGACGGAAAAGTACTCCCCCGGCCAGTCCCTGGGCGCCGCGAGCGACGGCAACTCCCCCGGGGCTCTGGTCGCGCATACCTGGTACGAATATCAGCATAACTCCACAATGGGCCGGCAGATTGACTGGCGCGGTCCAAAGCCGCTGATTCACATGGCCTATACCCAGATGCTGGGCAGCGCCGCCGGTACCCGCCTCTTGTCCTATAACGTCTATGACCCGCTGACCGGCACCTGGCCCAAGGTTTCCGATATCGGTTGTAATATCACTCCGCTTGTGAACGCCCGGGCGGGTTTCGCCAATATCGACGCCGATCCCTCGGGAGCCGCCGTAATAACCGGACACGTCAGTTATTCCACCAATCCCGCCCGTACCACGGTTTACTGGGACGCCGCCGCACCCTCGGGCATTTTCTGCGGTTTCGGCAGCGGCAGCCGGATTCCCGATTCGCTCAATGACCTCTATACGCTTACAGCGGGTTCCAATGTCATTTTTCCGAAGCTGGAATATCAAATAAGGGGCAGCGATACCGTAGCTTATGCTTTTGCCTGTGAATTCGGAACCGGCGACCGCTATGCGCTCGTCCTTTTCCGCAAGGAAGGCAACACGACCGGAACGCCCGGCGAATGGACCGCGACTTATATCGAAGACGCATGGTGGATGTGCCAGGATATCACCGCCTCGCGGGTTTCCTCCGAGGTGGCCGTGGTCTGGCTCGAGGACGCTGAGGAGGGGATACTCGGCCAGTCCGATGTCTGGTACTGGGTCTCCCGGGATATGGGCCAAACCTGGAACCCGGCCGACAAACACAATATCACTCATTATGACCCTGACCAGCCCGGTTACCGGGCCTGGATGGAACTTGCCTGCCTCTATGATACTCAGGACAACCTGCACGTAATCTGGAACGCCAATATTTACAACGGCAACCGGGTCGATACCCAGACCCGAAGCGGCCGCCTGTTTCATTGGGCGGACCATACTGACCGCATTTCAACGGTTAAAAACGCCGAATGGGACGCGGCTTTGAACTGCGGGCTGGGCGGCGTCAATGTCCACAACCTGGCCCGGTTCTCTATTTCGGAATGCCACGGACATCTTTATGCCACCTGGGTGCAGTTCGGGGACCCCGAAAACGGTGACTCGACCGATTGCGCCGACCCTTCTTTCGTCGAGTACGAATCCGGAGCCAACGGCGAGATATATCTGTCGGTTTCCGTGGACCTGAACGGCGACCTCTGGGACGAGGCTCGAAACCTGACCCGGACCAAGTCCCCCAACTGCGACGATGTTTCGGGCAATGAATGCGATAACGAAAACTGGCCGACCATGTCCCGCTATGGTATGGACATTTCCGCCTGGAGCAATCTGGATTTTAACGGAGCCATCGACGCCCTTACCGTCGACCCCTCGCAACCCCCCGACAGTCCCTATACCGGCACGTATTATCTTGATGTTCTTTATGTCAACGACCTGGCGCCGGGGGCGTCGGTCGGCGACAACCCGACTCCAGCCGCCAACGTGCCAATTAAATGGTTCCGCCTGCCCTGTGTCATGCCGGTAATCGAAGCCGGTATCGTTCTTTCGCCAACCCGGATTGCCTATCCGGAATATGCGCCTCATGCCGAAGCGGCGCATTACGATATCGTGGTCGAAAACAGCGGTAACGCCGGCCTGAATATCACGAAAATAGGCGCGCTCAAAGAAACCCTGACCGGTACGGACTGGCTGGGTTTGAGTGCGACGGCGATGTATGTACCCGCGGTCGGAAGTCGCGTCGATACCTTGACGGTAATTCTGAACAAGAACGGTGTCATCGATTCCCCGGGCACTTCGGTCCGCCTGGCCGGTCGGGTCTTTTTTGAATGGCAGCGGCAGACGGGGCTGGATACAGCCTTTGTCGATATCGATTTCCTCGTGGCTGATACCGTGGTCGGTATCGTCTGGGATACCGTGGCAACTGGTCTTTTCAGCCTGATTGTCTCCTCGAACGGTAACATGGGCGGCGGCAACGCCCGCGAAGTAAACCTCGATTTCTACAATACTTCTCTAGAATGCGATAATCGTGTTCCTGATGTTGTACCGGGCGACGCGGCTGTGTATCTGGCCAACGCCTCCCCGGTGATTCTGACCGCCGCCGTCTCCGGAAACGACACCGTCGTCAACGCCAGCTGGGCGATATTCAGGGAAACTCTCAACGAAGCCGAAACCTTCAAGCCGGTGGCAGGGGCGACCGCCGCCGGTGTGCGTCTGTCCCGGCCGGCCAGGTTTTACGACGGCGGTATCGGCTATACCGCCGTCCATACCGGTTCGTTCGTGACGTCGGACTCGACCCTGACGGTCGAAAAAACTTATTTCGCGCCCGCTGCCGAAGTTCCTTATCTGGTGCAAATGATGCGTATTTTCTCCTATGACGGGTTACCGCACGGGGTCTGGTAATCGGCGAGGCATACGACTGGGACATTCCCTCGGATACCGGTTCATATAACCATTCGGGTACCGAGCCGGTTTCTGACCTGGTTTACTGCCAGGGCGGCGAATGGGACGAACCTGTGGGTGATTCTCTCGAATGCCAGGACAACGACGAACGGTTCGGGGGAGCGGTGCGGGCGGGGTACTATACCCAGGCGGAAAGAAACGCCAACCCCGAAATTTTCCATAACGACCCGGTCTGGGGTGGGTACGCCGCTCTCAACGAGGAGTTCGTTTACCCGGCCAATGGTTTCGTACCTCTCGAACTTTATCGGAATATGTTGCAGAACCCGGGTCTGAATGCTCAACCTGCCTTGCTGATTCTGGACCAGCATATTGTTTTGACACATTTTGTCAATTATTATCTCGACGCTTATGACACCCTGATAATCTGGTCCGTTATCGGGGCGGTCCAAAATGCCGGGGGTATGGGGGCCGACGCTCTTGAAACCATTCTGAACGAAGGTAATTCATGGCTGTCAAACAACATAATGAATTTAAAAACGGATTTTTCCAGCTGTTGCGAAGGGGAGACCGGCGATGTCAACTGTACCGGCGGCGATCCCGATATCGCGGATATTACCCGTTTGATAGACTTTTTATATTTGTCAAAACGGGGCTTATGTTGTGTCGAAGAAGCGGATGTCGACGCCAGCGGCGGGGAACCGGATATTTCCGATATTACCAGATTGATTGATTATCTGTATATTACGCATACTTCGTTGCCGTTCTGCCGTTAAAAGCCGGTTTTCTCAGTCGTGGTTCAGTAAATTTTTGTAATTCTTTCTTTTTTCCTTTGAAAACCAGATTTTTTTGTTATATTTTTTTAAGGTGGGAAATTGTAGGACACGCATAGTAGATATTTTTTATCTGTATTATATTAGCTGATATGGTACTGCCGTCAGTCCGTTATTTATTTACACCTCGTGCTAACGTGAAGTATATATCCTCTAATACCGTGCCGTAATTCTGAATTTTAGTACATGCTTTATAGACAGATACTTAATACCGATTTGATGTACATAACCGTTAAACTAAATGAAGGGAGGTGATTCTCAGAATAGAGTTGTAACATTTTTCGTCAATGACAAAAGTAATTAACCCCCCTCAGGTTAATTCATTGAGACTCCTTTGTCCTAAAAAAGGGGTTGTTGGGTAAAGAAATTTGCGGGCAGATTATCTGCTCGAAAGGAGCAAAGAATGGTAAAGAAACTTATCTCTCTGTTCATCCTCACTGTCTTTTTGATGTCCGTGTTAGTGGTAACCGCCGTCGCCAAGTCTCACATTAAAGACAAACGAACCGAAAAGCTTTCCCATTATGGTTTTATGTTCGATAAAAAAGCGAAAATGATTGACGCCGGTATTGAAGATAGGGGTTACCTCCAGACCGGTAAGGAGACCACCCCGTCCACCTCACTGGGCACTAACGCCACCAGTTCACCCGGTGCGGATGTCGGTTACACGTACTGCGCCTACCAGCAGAACTCGACCATGGGTCGTCTGGTTGACTGGCGGGTGCAGCCCCAGGTTCACTTTGCCTGGACATTCCTTCTGACGGAACAGTACGATGTGGGACCGCGTGCCGCGGCTTACAACGTTTATGACCCGATTGCCGGTAACTGGCCGAAAACGGCCGGTGTTGGCTGCCCGGTTTCCGGTCTGGGTGAAAATTTGTACCGCTTCGTAAACCTGGACGTTATGCCCAGCGCCGGGGCTGTTGTTACGGCTCACGGTCAGTTTGCGGCCAGTGAACCGAACCGCACTCATGCCTGGTGGGATGAAACCGCCCCCGCTATTTATTGCGGTTTTGGCGTCGGCAACTATGTGCCCGATGCCGTTTCCCAACCCGGCTCGCACCACAACGGTGAATTCGGCGCCCCGAAACTGGAATACCATGTTTACGGAAACGACACCGTGACCTACTGTTTCTCCTATGAGTACTGGGAGGGCGGCGCCATTACCCTGTTCCGCAAAGTCGGTAAGGGTACGACCGGCACCTGGGAAGCTCATGTTATCGACCCGTACGTCTTCTTCATGATGCAGGATGTTACGGCATCGAGAGTTTCCGCTGACGTGGCTTGCTGCTGGGCTCAATCGGTCCCGACCGAAGGCGATGGCAGTAACGATATCTGGTACTGGGAATCCCATGATATGGGCGCCACCTGGCTGGAAGCCGACAAACATAATGTTACTAATTATGTCCACGGTGTTCCCGGATACCGCGCCTGGCTGGAACTTTCCTGTCTTTATGATTCCAA
>JBMOKZ010000216.1:0-1608 GCA_049324195.1 Candidatus Zixiibacteriota bacterium
AGCGATTGCCCGAGTTCGGACGATAACGATCAATGGATGTACTGCAAGTTTGGCGGTACCTCTGCCGCTTGTCCGGTGGTGTCCGGGACGGCGTCGCTGATTTTGTCAAAAGACCCAACCCTTACTGCAGATGACGTGTATGACATCCTGAAGAACTCCGCCGTTAAGGATTTGGATTGGGGGACGTTGCCGGACACGCCCCATGTCGAGTATGGCTACGGCCGAGTGGATGCTTTTCGGGCAATATTGTCTCTCGCTCACGGAGACGTTAATAACGACAATGATATCGATATGGCAGATGTTACTTATCTGATTGACTATCTGTATCTTACCCATACCCAGCCTTTCCCGAGCATTTTAGTAGCCGATTGTAATTGCAATGGTCAAATAGATATTTCCGATATAACGTATTTAGTAGCCTTTTTGTATCTAAACGGTCCGCCGCCGGTAAAGCCCTGTTTTGTATATGAAATTACCGGCACGCCACCGACCATGAAATAAAACAAGATACCGCCTAAATCGCAGAAGTTGCAGGCCGATAATATGTTATATATCGGCCTGTTTTAAATTGGCTGGTAAGTTAAATGCTTGACAAGGAATGACTTCTGTGTATATTGATTATAGTACTAATGTTTTCCTTAACTTCCCAGAACCCTTTTAATTAACCTTAAATTGGGAGTAATGCAGCCATGAAACTAAAATTACGCTCACCCCTGCCAATAATTTTCCTCACTTTGGCCTTGCTGGCTCTTTTTTCCGTCGGGCAGCTGGCCGCCGAAACCGCGGCCCCTGAAGAGATGGAGCTTGTCTGCCAGAACTGGCTGAACACGGTCGTGAAACAGAACGGAAGCTGGGCCGGTGATATTTATCCCCGGATCGACCAAATTGAGGAAATTATCGAAAATGACCTGCTTCTGGCCCGGGTGTATCAGATCGCTCCCGAGGGTTTCATCATTGTTCCGGCCTGGAAAGAAGTTTCGCCGGTTAAAGTTTATTCTGACGAGGGCCGGTTCGATATCAACCAGCGCTACGGTTTTCCCCAGATGATTAGGGAAATTCTAATCAAACTCTCCCAGGTTTATATCGACAATTATGGTTCGCTTGAAGCTTTGCAACCGGCTAACGGCGAGGTTATCTTCGACCGGAGCCAGCGCATACAGTGGGACCGCTACGCCGTCGCGAAAGCCGATTTCTCCGTCAGTCTGACCGAATTCGACCAGGTCGGACCGTTGTTGACTTCGCGCTGGCACCAGTTTGAGCCGTATTGGAATTATTGCCCGTACGGCGACGGCGACCGATGCGTGGTCGGCTGCGTGGCGACGGCCGCAGCCCAGATTTTTAAATACCACCAGTGGCCGCCAGAGGGCGAGGGAAGTCATTCTTATTATTGGGATGGTGATAATTCCTGCGAAGGCAGTACTGCCGGCGCAACCATGAGCGCCGATTTCTGGGACACCTACGACTGGGCCAACATCCCTGACAACTGCGACGCCGGATGTACCGATGACCAGAACAATGCCCTGGCGGAATTGAATTACGAAACCGCCGTCGCGTTCGATATGGACTTCGGAGCCTGCGGCTCGGGAACCTGGTCGTTTCCTTCGGTTT
>JBMOKZ010000217.1:0-12402 GCA_049324195.1 Candidatus Zixiibacteriota bacterium
ATGACGTACTTAACCGTAAAACCGACCCGTATCAGCCTGTCTAATGAAATTAACAGGATGTTCAACGATTTCTTTACCGACCGTTCGTTTTTTGTCAGCAATGACGGCGACTATGCGCCTCGGGTTAACATTACCGAAAACAAGGATGATGTATCGCTGGTTTTTGAGCTGCCGGGCATGAAAAAGGAAGACATCAAGGTTACCGTTAAGGACAACGTGTTAAGTGTCTGCGGTAAACGTGAGTTCTCCAGTGAGAAAAAGGATGAATCTTTTGTCCGCTCGGAAATCCGCACCGGAAGTTTCTGCCGCTCGTTCACGCTTCCAGACACTGTCAACACCGAGGAAATTTCGGCGGATTACAAAGATGGCATGCTGACCGTCAAGCTGGCCAAGCTCGAGGAAGTCAAACCGAAGGAAATCGACGTAAAGATTTCGTAATCAGAGAATACCTTAACTAGGTAGGGCAGAAAGAAGGCCGGTGGGACAAAACCGGCCTTTTTTCAAGAAGAAAACAAAGAAGGTGATAATATGAACAAAATCATTGGCATAGATTTGGGTACTACCAATAGTGTGGTGGCGGTTATCGAGGGCAAAGAGCCGGTGGTGATTACTAATTCCGAAGGTGCCCGCACCACACCGTCGGTCATCGCGACTGACAAGAGCGGAGAGCGGTTGGCCGGCACCGTGGCCAAACGACAGGCGGTAACCAACCCCATGAACACGATTTTTTCCATCAAGCGTCTGATGGGGCGTAAATTCGACGAAGTGAAGGAGGAAATAAAGAATTTCCCCTACAAAGTCACGGCCAACGCCAACGGCGAGCCGGTGGTGGAAATGAACGGCAAGCAGTTTACGCCGCAGGAAATATCGGCGATGATTCTGGCGAAGATGAAAAAGACCGCCGAGGAATATCTCGGCCATTCCGTCCGCGAGGCCGTCATCACGGTGCCGGCATATTTTAACGACCGGCAGCGACAGGCGACCAAGGACGCCGGTAAAATCGCCGGGCTCGAGGTCAAACGGATTATCAACGAGCCGACCGCGGCCTCACTGGCTTATGGTCTCGACAAGAAAAAGACCGGCAAGATCGCCGTGTACGACCTGGGCGGCGGGACGTTCGATATCTCCGTGCTGGAATTGTCCGAAGGGGTATTCGAGGTCCTTTCGACCAACGGCGACACCCATCTGGGCGGTGACGATTTCGACAAAAGGATTATCGACTGGCTGATAAACGAGTTCAAGAAATCCGACGGCATCGACCTATCGAAAGACCCGATGGCGCTTCAGCGTTTGAAGGAAGCCGCGGAGAAGGCCAAAATCGAGCTCAGTACGGCCTTGCAGACCGATATCAATCTGCCCTTTATTACGGCGGACGCCAATGGCCCGAAACATCTCAATCTGAATCTGACCCGCGCCCGCTACGAGCAGTTGGTTGATGACCTCCTGCAACGGACGATGCGGCCGGTGCAGCAGGCGCTCGACGACGCCGGATTGAAAATCAACCAGATTGACGATGTCATCATGGTCGGCGGGATGACCCGGATGCCGAAAGTCGTGGAGCTGGTGCGTAACTTCTTCGGCCGCGAGCCCAACCGGTCGGTGAACCCCGACGAGGTGGTGGCGCTCGGCGCCGCTATCCAGGGCGGGGTGCTCTCCGGCGACGTCAACGAGGTTCTGTTGCTCGACGTTACGCCGCTATCGCTCGGAATCGAAACGCTCGGCGGTGTGATGACGCGTCTTATCGAGCGCAACACGACCATTCCGACGAAGAAATCGCAGATATTCTCGACCGCGGCTGACAACCAGCCGCAGGTGGATATCCATGTCCTTCAGGGCGAGCGCGAGATGGCTGTCGACAACAAAACCATCGGCCGCTTCATTCTCGACGGCATTCCGCCCGCACCGCGGGGACTGCCGCAAATCGAGGTGACGTTCGATATCGACGCCAACGGGATTCTGAACGTCGGCGCCAAAGATATGGCTACCGGCAAATCGCAGAATATCAGAATCGAGGCTTCGTCAGGGCTGTCCGACGCGGAAATCGACCGGATGGTTCAGGACGCGAAAAAACATGAGTCCGAGGACAAGGAAAAGAAACGCAAAGTCGAGGCCCGCAACCAGGCCGATTCGGCCGTATTCCAGGCCGAGAAACAGCTCAAGGAGCTGGGCGATAAACTGAGCGGTGATGCCAAAGCCAAAATCGAAGCCGGCATCAACCGCGTCAAGGAAGCTCTCAAGACCGAGAATGTCGACGAAATGAAGGCGTCGGTCGAGGCGCTCAACCAGCTTTGGCAGGCGGCATCGGCGGAGATGTATAAGAATGTCAACCGTCAGGACGCCGGGGCCGCTGGATTCAACGCCGGCGACCGGATGCATTCCGGAGCGAATCCCGGCGACAACGGCTCCAGGACCGCCAAAAGCGGCGAGGAACCTATCGACGCTGAGTTCGAGGAGATGAAATAAACTCTTTCTATAAGAGGTTTACATTCGTAGTATTAGAAGAAGAACCCGACCTTTCGGCCGCAGGACCGGGTCGGGTTTCTGCCGCAGCGAAAGGAGGTGATAAGGCATGGCCAAGGATTTTTACGAGGTGCTCGGTGTGAGCGACACCGCCTCGGCGGAGGATATCAAGAAAAGCTTCCGGAAACTGGCCAAGCAGTATCACCCCGATCGCAACAAGGGCGATAAAACAGCCGAGGCCAGGTTCAAGGAGATTTCCGAGGCCTACGAGACGCTCTCCGACCCCAGGAAGAAAAACGAATACGACATGATGCGCAAGTACGGCGCGTTCGCCGGTTCGGGCGGTCCCCAACCGGGCGGTTTCGGCGGGGCGGGGGGATTCGGCCCCGGCGAATTCAGTTTCTTTACCAATTTCGGCCGGCGGGGCGGAACACGCGGCGGCGGTTTCGAGGATATCGGCGGTCTGGATGATTTGTTTTCGTCGCTCTTCGGCAGCGCCTTACCGTTTGGCGAGGCGACCTCGTTCGGCCCCGGACGGAAAGCGCACCGCCAGCGGCCCAAAGCCGCGGATATCACTACCACCCTCTCGATTACGTTTATGGAATCAGTGCACGGCAGCCGGCGGACGATTCAGCTTCAGGGCAGCGACAGAAAACTGGCCGTGAAGATCCCGGCCGGAATCGCCGACGGCGGCAAAATCCGTCTGCGCGGCCAGGGCCAGAACGACCCCTTAACCAGACAAAAAGGCGATTTAATTATAACGGTGAGAGTTATGCCGGATCAAAATTTTGAACGCAAGGGCAACGATATTTACAGCTCGGTGGAGATTTCTTTCAAGGATGCCATCCTGGGCTGCAAGACCAAAGTACGGACCCTGTCGAAAATGATTATGCTGACCGTGCCCCCGGGTACCCAGCCGGGTACCACCATGCGCCTGAAAGGGCAGGGGCTGGCGGTCGGCGGCGCGCAGGGCGACCAGTATGTGGAAATAAAAGTCCGTATCCCCGAAAAACTGACCGAGAAGCAGAAAAAACTGCTCGAGGAATGGGGCGAATAGAATTGGTAAAGGCGGCAGATGTGAACATCTGTTGCCCACGAGATGAATCATCCTTTGACTACGCTCAGGATGACAAAAAGTAAAACATCAGGTAAAGTCATGCTGAGCGAAGTCGAAGCATGACTGGTCAAAAGCTAAGTAAGCCGGGTTCTGAGTGAAGCGGAGCGAGAAACCCGGCATGACAAATAAAAATATTAAGGCAGGTGATGACAGATGAATCTCAATAAATTTACCCAGCGGTCAATCGACGCCGTGTCCTACGCCCAGCAAATGGCGCAGGCCGAGTCGCATCCGCAAATCACGTCCGAGCATCTTCTCGCCGCCCTTTTAAAACAGGACGAGGGGCTGGTCGGGCAAATCGTTAAAAAACTGGGCGTGGACCTCGAAGATTTGACCGCCGAGGTTGACACCGCTCTCGGGATGCTTCCCCGCCAGAGCGGCGGCCAGCTTTATCCCTCGAACGAGTTTTCCCAGGTACTCTACAAAGCCGAGAACGAATTGAAGAATTTCAAGGACGAATACGTCTCGGTGGAACACCTGCTTTTGGCCCTGCTGGAAATCAAGAGCAAGGCGCAGGAAATTCTCAAAACCAAAGGCATCAAGCGCGACGAAATTCTCAAGGCTCTGGGTACCATCCGGGGAAAAACGCGCGTGACCGACGACAATCCGGAATCCAAATACGCCGTTTTGGAAAAATACTCGCGCGATTTGACGGCTATGGCCCGCGAGGGCAAGCTTGACCCGGTTATCGGCCGCGATGACGAAATTCGCCGGATAATCAAAATCCTTTCCCGCCGTACCAAGAACAACCCGGTGCTTATCGGCGAGCCGGGCACGGGCAAGACGGCGGTGGTCGAGGGGCTGGCGCAGAAAATCGCCGTCGGCGAAGTACCCGAGACGCTTAAAGACCGCCAGCTCGTGGCGCTGGATCTGGGCTCGCTTATCGCGGGTTCAAAATTCCGAGGCGAGTTTGAGGAACGTCTGAAAGCGATTTTGAAGGAAGTCGAAAGCTCCGCCGGACGGACGATTCTGTTTATTGACGAGATGCACACACTGGTCGGGGCCGGCGCCGCCGAGGGCGCTATGGACGCCTCGAACATGCTCAAGCCTGCCCTGGCGCGGGGCGAAATCCGCTTTATCGGCGCGACCACGCTCGACGAATACCGCAAGCATATCGAAAAAGACGCCGCCCTGGAACGGCGGTTCGCTCCGGTGTTGATCGAGCCGCCGACGGTCGAGGAAACGGTTTCGATTCTGCGCGGTCTGCGCGAACGCTACGAGGTCTTCCACGGGATTAAAATATCCGACGGCGCTATCGTGGCGGCGGCGAAATTGTCCGACCGCTATATCGCCGACCGGTTCCTGCCGGACAAGGCCATCGATTTAATCGATGAGGCCGCCGCGGAACTGCGTATCTCCATCGACTCCATGCCCGACGAGCTGGACGCGGTCGAGAAACGCATCCGCCAGCTCGAAATCGAAAAGGAAGGCGTCAAGCGGGAGAAGGACGCCCGCGAGCGGCTTAAACCGATCGAAGAGGAACTGTCTGAACTTTACGCCCAGCGCGACGATTTGAAAACGCAATGGCAAAAAGAAAAGGACACGGTGACCGCGATAAGCAATATCAAGTCGGAAATCGAAAATTTGAAACAGCGAGCGGCGCAGGCTGAACGTAGCGCCGATTACGAAACGGCCGCCAGGATTAAATACGGCGATATCGCCGACGCCGAAAAAAAACTGCAGCTGCTGCAGCATTCCCTGACTGTCATTCAGGAAAAACGGCAGCTCTTGAAAGAGGTGGTGGACGAGGAAGAAATCGCCCAGGTCGTCTCCAAATGGACCGGAATTCCGGTGACGCGCCTATCGGAATCAGAATCGGAGAAACTGCTGCGGCTCGAGGGAGAACTGCACAAGCGCGTGATCGGACAGGACGAAGCCGTAACCGCGGTCGCCGACGCCGTCCGGCAGTCCCGGGCGGGTCTGTCCGACCCCCACAAACCGATTGGTTCGTTTATTTTCCTCGGACCGACCGGGGTGGGGAAAACTGAGCTGGCCAGGGCACTGGCGGAATTTCTCTACGGCACCGAGGACGCCATCATCAGGCTGGACATGTCGGAATACATGGAGAAATTTTCGGTTTCGCGGCTGATCGGCGCGCCTCCAGGTTATGTCGGTTATGACGAGGGCGGGCAGTTGACCGAAGCCGTCCGCCGCCGCCCGTACGCTGTAGTGTTGCTCGACGAAATCGAAAAGGCGCACCCCGAGGTGTTCAATATCCTCCTGCAGGTGCTTGACGACGGCCGTCTCACCGACAACCAGGGCCGGACGGTGTCGTTCAAGAACACGATTCTGATTATGACCTCGAATATTGCCGCCGAATACATCCAGCGGGAATCTTCGGGTCTGACCGACGGCAACCGGGAAATCGTCTATGAAAACATGAAACGCAACGTCCTGCAGACCCTGCGGCAAACGCTCCGGCCGGAATTCCTCAACCGGATCGACGAGACAATCGTGTTTGCCTCGCTGACCAACGAGGAAATCAACGATATCGTAAGGCTGCAGCTGGGTAGCCTGCAGAAGATTCTGGACGAGAAGGAAATCAAAATCGAAGTTTCCGAACGCGCCGTTGTCCATATCGCCGAAAGCGGCTATGACCAGACATTCGGCGCCCGACCGCTGAAACGGTTTATCAACAAGGAACTGGCCCAGCGCATCGCCAGGCTATTTTTGGCCGGCGAATTGAAACCAGGCGGGATAGTGAAGGTCGAATATGCCGACAACGAACTACAGCTGCAAACGGTTAATGCCGAGGCCAAAAAAGAAACCTCCGAGGTTTAAGCTGAGAAGTGATATGGCGGGTGAGGTTATAACTAAACCCGAATTTCCTACTGTCGGTTCCTTCGGCAGGCTTTGCCTGACGTGAGAACCGACAGCTTTTAAATACGTTGACAATCTGTCGGTTCACCCTCGCCTCCAGCGGGCAGGATCCGACAGTATAATCGTCCACAAAAACATAAATCCTCCCTGTAATTCTGGTGCAGCCGGGTTTTAATAGCTTCCGGCTGTTTTATTTTCGGGGGACAGTACGACCGGAGGACAGTTGTAACTTATGAAGAGAGACAATTATTGCAATTATTATCAGAGATTACAAGTGTATTGTCTGTCAGCGCGAAATTACTGCTTTTGTTCTCTAAACGGCAGATTTTGAAATTGAAGCCTGCTTTTTTTCCGGGGAGATATTAAAAAAAGACTATGGCCGATAATAAGCTCGATGGACTAATATTTTCTTGACAAAAAAACAATTCGTGTTTTCTTAGTAAAAGGAGTGCAATAATTTACATCCACCATATCCGGGTAGAGTAAGTTATTGGCCACCATCGGTTCTTTCGACCTTTTGTACATCTTTGCTTCATCTTTGTTGAAACTCCTGAAATAAATAAGAGTTATTTATTCTTGGTCCAGTTAGAACTTTTTTTAACTGGAATTAAGAAAATAGAAAATTGAAAAATCATTTTAAAATTCGGGGTGTCTTATGTTCAAAATTATCAACTTGACCTTGTTGTTGATTGTCTATACGGCTCTCTGCTGTTACGGTGCCGATGAGAAGAATAACGATATCGAATTTAAAAGTCTGAATGATAAGGTTTATGCTCTGACTGTCTATGACGGGATGCTGATTGTCGGCGGAGAATTCGATTCCGCTGGAGGAAAACTGGTAAACATGATTGCCTCCTGGGATGGTAATGGCTGGAACCCTCTGGGAACGGGCGTTGATGGGTATCGGGTAAATGCCCTTTGTGTCTATGACAACAAACTGATATCCGGGGGTTGGTTTACCGGTGCCGGCGGTGTATCGGCAGCTTATATTGCTGCCTGGGATGGAGGTTCCTGGTCAGCGGTAGGTGATGAAGCGGTTTCTACGGTAGAAGCTCTCAGTGTTTTCGATGGTCAGCTTTATGCAGGTAGTGTATTCTTTTTCCCGAATACCGATAACATCGCGATCTGGAACGGCAGTGCCTGGGATTCGCTGGGCTCGAGTATTGAGGGTGACGTGAATGCCCTCTGTGTCTTTAATAATAAATTGATTGTTGGTGGGGAATTTGATTCAGCAGGTGGAATTCCCGCCAGTAATATCGCCGCCTGGAACGGAAGTTCCTGGTCGTTGCTGAGCACCGGAGTCGGTGAATATTATGTGAAAGCCTTGTGTGTTTACGACGGCAGGCTGATAGCCGGCGGATATTTTTCCGAAGCCGGCAGTATAACAGCCAACAATATCGCCGCCTGGGACGGAATTTCCTGGTCAAATCTTGGAACGGGAATGAATGGTTTTGTTTATGCCCTGGCTGAATATAATGGTAAATTATACGCTGGCGGATTAATGACTATGGCCGGAGGAGAATGGGCGCATTCCGTTGCTGTATGGGATGGGGAATCATGGTCAGCGCTGGGGGATGACGACCTGAGTGACGGGGTGTTTTCTCTTTGTGTCTTTGATAATCAATTAATTGCCGGGGGAGAGTTTACTTATCAGAACGGAGACACTATCGATTACATCGGCGCTTGGGACGGTTTTACTTGGTCTGCCATGGAATCACAGGTTCCCTGCTGTATCGGTGTTACGGGCAATATCAATTGCTCCGCCTCCGAGAACCCGGATATTTCCGATATCACCAGGATTATTGACTTCCTGTATCTTTCACATCTACCCTTATGTTGTCCCGAGGAAGCCGATATAAACGGCAGCGGCGGGGATCCCGATATTTCGGATGTCACCAAACTCATTGATTATTTATACCTGTCCGGGGCTCCCGTTGCCCCCTGTCCGTGAAAATGAAAATAAAAAAATCATCCAGCGTCTCAACACCGGACGATTTATTTATTATGAAGTTTGTGAGCTATCTCTGGCCCAGCTCCCGCCGCTCCATCGCCTTGAACAGACCGATACAGTCCACGAAAATTTCCTCGGCGGTGAAACGCGCCACATTTTCCGCGATTACCAGCTCGAAAATTATTATTTCGTAGTCGCCGTCATAGTACGACAGCATGACGTTGGGGATAAACTCTTTTTTATTGTTCAAATAAAAACTGGTCATCCAGTCGTTGGTGGCATTGGCGATGGAATCGACTGGGTAAATTTCCAAATCCGAGCCGAAATGAGCGCGGATACTGGTAGTATCATTGGCTAGGGCGTCCTGAAATTTCATCCCCCGAATACGGTAAATGTTCACTCCGATAAAAATCTCGGCATCGTTATAATCCTCGTTTTCGGGGATAAAAGCGAAAGAATAGCCGTCAAGGCGGGCCTGGTCGGTATTCATGACGAAATGTTGGGGAGCCGGCATGATGTAATTATAAACCTCGCCCTCGAAAAAGGCGGTATTGGAATCCAGCTCGATTTCTGAGGCGGCCGCCGGCGAAAAAAGCCGGAACACCGCAATTAAAATGATTAAAATAACGGTCTTTTTCATAATATTATATTATCGGCAGGGAAGAGTCCTGTTTTTACCCGGGAGTGGGTTAAAAAGGCTTTAAATTAGAATTTTTTCCTCGTATCACTTGTTTTTCTGTTTCCGGCTAATTATAATAAGGACTTTAGCTAAGGTAAGATTATAAGTCCGGAAATAACAAACTTTACTGTATAAACAATTTAGCATCGAGGTACTATTTATGGCAGGAATTGTTGGCTATGGTGCCCACCTTCCGCGGCATCGCATAAAAGTCGAAGAGATTGCCAAGGTATGGGGTGCGGACGCTCCCAGTTACAAGAAAGGCTTGATGTTACGAGAAAAATCGGTTCCCCCGCCGGATATGGATACCATTACTTTGGCGGTTGAAGCCACCAAAAACGCCCTTAAGCGTTCGGGCGGCGTCAACCCGGTGGATATAGGGGCGATATATATCGGATCCGAATCTCATCCTTACGCCGTGAAACCTTCGGGTACAACGGTGGCCGAGGCTATCGGGGCTACCCCTGACCTTCACTGCGCCGATTTCGAATTTGCCTGCAAGGCCGGTTCAGAGGCCATGTTCGTGGCACTCAGCCATGTCGATTCGGGCAATATGAAGTACGCTCTGGCGATTGCCGCTGATACCTCGCAGGGTGCGCCCTCGGACGCCCTCGAATTCTCAGCCGCGGCTGGAGCCGGGGCTTTCATCATGGGCAAGGAAAATTTGATTGCCGAATGTCTCTATACGCATTCGTACATGACCGATATGCCGGACTTCTGGCGGCGGGAACACCAGTTCTACCCTCAGCACGGCGGTCGTTTCACCGGCGAAGAAGCCTATTTCGCGACTACCAAGGGCGCGTCGTTGGCTCTCTTGAAGAAGTCGGGCATGAAACCCTCCGATTTTGCCTATGCCGTGTTCCATCAGCCGAACGGCAAATTCCCGCAACGGGTGTCTCAGGAGCTCGGGTTCACCCAGGAACAGATTGACCCCGGCTGGCTTTCGCCGCGTCTGGGCAACACCTATTCCGGCGCGTCGCCGATCGGGTTGACGGCTACACTCGATGTTGCCAAGCCGGGCGATTTGATTTTCATGTGCTCCTACGGTTCCGGAGCCGGTTCCGATGGCTTTATATGGAAAGTCACCAAACGCATCGACGAGGTCCGTGACCTGGCGGTGAGAACCCACAAACTTTTGGACGAAAATTTGATTTATGTCGATTACGGCACCTATGCCAAGTTCCGCCATAAAATCAAAATGAACGATTAGGAGGTGAGGCAACTATGAGACAAGTTTGTGTTGTTGGTGTCGGTATGAGCAAATGGGGCGAAGTCTGGCGCAAGTCACTGCGTGGCCTGTTTGTCGATGCCGCTATGGGAGCTATCAAAAGCTCAGGTGTTGACCACCTCGATTCGTTATATGTCGGTTGTATGGCCAGCGGGCCGTTCGTCAGCCAGGAACACCTCGGGGCGCTCATGGCTGACTATCTCGGGATGCCGGGTCTTCCTGCCATGCGCGTGGAATCGGCCTGCGCCTCCGGCGGGATGGCGTTTCGCCTGGCTTTCATCGAGGTCGCCTGCGGTCTTTCCGATATCGTTATGGCCTCCGGCGTGGAGAAAATGACGGACTGCTCCGGCGACGACGCCACGGCGGCGCTCGCCATGGCGGCCGACCAGGAATACGAAGTATTCAACGGGGCGACCTTCCCCGGCCTGTACGCGCTCATGGCGACCGCGCACATGGCTAAATACGGGACCACCCGCGAAATGCTGTCAACGATCGCGGTGAAGAACCATAAAAACGGCGCCAAAAATCCCGTGGCGCAGTATCCCTTTGAAATCACTATCGAGGGTGTGGAAAAGTCGGTTATGATTGCCGACCCGCTGCATATTCTCGACTGTTCGCCGATTACCGACGGCGCCGCGGCGGTGATTGTCACAACCGAGGAAATCGCCAAAAAACTCGGCAAACCCTATATCAAGGTGCTCGGCTCCGGCCTTGCCACCGACACCATCCAGCTCGCCCAGCGGGCTGAAATAACGACCATCAAAGCCGCAACCCTCGCGGCGGAAAGAGCCTTTAAAATGGCCGGCAAGACGATTAAGGACATCCAGATTGCCGAGGTCCATGACTGCTTCACGATCGCCGAACTGGTGATTCTCGAATCGATCGGCGTCTATAAACCCGGTCAAGCCGGTCCGGCGATTCTCGCCGGGGAGACGGCGCTCGACGGCAGGTTCCCGGTTAACACTTCCGGCGGCCTGAAATCCAAGGGCCATCCGGTAGGGGCGACCGGCGTGGCGCAGATTGTCGAAATTTACAAACAACTGACCGGTCAGGCCGAAAACGGCCGCCAGGTTGCCGGCTCGCCTAAAATCGGGATGACCCAGAACATGGGCGGTTCCGGCGCGTCTTCGGTGGTACATATCATGGAGGTGGCGTGATGACGATGTTTAGTTCGCGTAACTGGCGCGAGTATCCCCAGCGTTATCGGCTGGAGGCCTCGAAATTCAAAAAGAGCGGCAAAACCTATTTTCCGCCCCGCGCGGTGGACCCGGAAACCGGCGATACCGAGCAGGAAACAGTCGTTCTGCCGGATACCGGTAAAATTGTCACGTTCACTGTTATCCGTACTGCCCCGAGCATGTGGACCGATATTGCTCCCTACGCTCTCGCGATTGCCGAAATGACCGACGGTACCCGTCTGATGGCGCAGGTAGCCGATTGCGATGTCAACAAAGTGAAAATCGGGATGGAAGTGCGCATAGAATTCCGCCGCATCCAGACCGAGGGACACCACGGGGTGCTGAGCTACGGCTACAAGTTCGTGCCGAAATGGTATTGAAAACCATACAGGGTGTCGGACGATTCGCCTGACATCTTTTTGAATACGAAACCCGCTTTTACCGAGGCGGGTTTTTTTTATGCCGACGGGTAGCCTGCGACGACGGGTGCCCCACGGCTTTAGGGCGTGTTGAAAAAGGTCTTGTTTCCGGGGGTTGTGGTTGGTTAAATAGATCCATGCAGACAAAACGAGATAACAGTCAAAGTAGGTCAGGAGCCCTGCGCTCCTGACTATTATTCTTATTCTCCAAAATCACCCTCAATTACTAAATCCTCCCTTTGACCCCAATCTGATGAATAATATCCTTTTATTCCATATTCGTGTATCGATGATTCCTTCCATGAAAAGGGACTTTCTACCAAACCGTGTTTGACCGGATTGTAATGAATGTAATCTATATGCCGATTCATGTCCTGTTGATTCCTGATTATATGATCCCAAAAGCGGTTCTGCCATATACGACCCGCTTTTAAATCGTTCCTTTTTCGGTAATTAGCGGCAAAACTCATCTTGATTCTTTGAATAATGTTCGAAACGTCAAAACTCAGAGGATCAATTATAAAATGGATATGCTCAGGCAGAATGACCC
>JBMOKZ010000218.1:0-12402 GCA_049324195.1 Candidatus Zixiibacteriota bacterium
CGATGGTCTGGGGGATTCTCTTTTTCCGCGAGCAACTCGATCTCACCCAGGTGGTCGGCGCCGCGATAACCCTGACCGCAATCTATTTCGGCTCCGTTCATCGGCAATAAAAAACGGCTCCCGAGGGAGCCGTTGGAACGTTTCAGATTATGGCAATCAGTCGATCAGTACTTTCTCAAGTCGTTCGACCATATAATCGATTTCTTCTTCGTTGATAATCAGTGGTGGAGAAATACGAATCGTGTGGCCGTGGCTGTCGTTAGCCAGCATGCCCAGCTCCAGAAGCTGGCGGCAATATTGCATGGCGTTGCCGTTCTTTACCTCGATACCTATAAAGAGACCCCGGCCGCGCACTTCTTTAACATGGGAAGAACGCTTGGCGATATCGAGAATTTTCGTTTTGAGAATTTTACCCATAGCCGCGGAGCGTTCCGGCAGTTTTTCATCGCGGATGACGTCCAGGGCG
The DNA here is from genome assembly GCA_049324195.1 of Candidatus Zixiibacteriota bacterium. GTDB lineage: Bacteria > Zixibacteria > MSB-5A5 > GN15 > FEB-12 > JAFGNW01. Next base: position 467 of record JBMOKZ010000218.1, read on the forward strand.
GCGTTGCCGGCGACGCAGGCCAACGGGTAACCACCGTAGGTGGAACCATCGGAACCGGGAGAGAAAGTCATGTCCATCAGTTTCGAATTGGTCACCATTACCGAAACCGGAACCAGCCCGCCGGAGATGGCCTTGCCGAGAGTTATGGCGTCGGGAACGATGTTTTCGTGTTCGAAACAGAACATCTTGCCGGTTCGTCCCAGCGCGACCTGGATTTCGTCAAACAACAGAAGCATGTTGTGTTTGTCGCACAAATCGCGGAGACCCTTGAGGAAACCATCGGGCGGTTGATACATCCCGCCCTCGGCCTGCATCGGCTCGACCAGAATTCCGCAGGTATTCTTGTTGATGGCTTTCTCGACAGCGGCGAGATCGCCGAAATCGACCGAGATAAAGCCGGGAGTCAGGGGACCGAAACCTTCTTTATATTTCGGAGTGCTTGAGAACGATACAATCGTGATCATACGGCCGTGGAAATTGTTGTTGAAAACGATAATTTCCTGTTTGCCGTCGGGGATGCCCTTTTCTTTCCAGCCGTAAAAACGGGCCAGTTTGATAATGGTTTCCACCGATTCCACGCCGCCGTTTTTCGGCAGGACCTTGTTCCCGTGGTTACCGAACCGGACGCCGAGTTGCGGCAGGGCGGTGGCGGTTTTTTTAAGGAAGGTCGCCAGGGGGTCGGTATAGACCACGTTGGAAATCACCGAGGCGTAACCGCCCTGGAGAGCTTCAACGAGGGCTCGAACGATTTTAGGGTGATGGTGTCCGGGGTTGGCGGCTGAATAAGCAGCCAGACAGTCCAGGTATTTTTTGCCGTCGATACTGGTCAGCCAGCAGCCTTCCGTTTTCCGTACGACCATATTCAGACGTCCATAATGATGGGCTCCGTAAGTCTGTTCAAAATCGAAAATCTGATTGTCAGGGATCTGTGAGAAGCCAATAGCCCTTTTATCAGTTGTCTTTACATCAGCCATGACTGCTCCTTTCACCAAAAAGTCTATAGTATTATCCGGTTTGGAAGATAATATTTTAAATTTAAAACTCAAGGCCTTCTTTAAAGAAAAAAGGCGTAAATTTGGTTAAAATAACCTCTGGCTTAACAGTACTTTTTTTATGTTTTTCAAGGTCAATTATTGAACTGTTTTTTCCCCTGACATTTCTGAGTTGTCATCACAAAACCCCTGATTTTAGTTAATATTTAGCCTTTCTCATCGAAATTGCTCAGAAAAGATTTGATTTTTAGTTCCTGTTGGTTATTTTCAATTTCATATCTTTTTGGAATTGGAGGTTTTAATGCCAAAGGTATTGGATAATATCCAGATTGGACCGTTGGTCTGGAAAATGAGAGTCGAGACACCTGCCTTGGTAGCAAAAGCCAAAGCCGGCCAGTTTGTTATTATTCGGGTCAACGAACATGGGGAGAGAGTGCCTATGTCGATTGCCGGCCTGGATAAAGAAAACGGCCTGTTAACCGTTATCTACCAAGTTGTTGGGAAGACTTCGGCGTTGATGACTATGGTTCCGGCCGGAGGTTCACTGTCAGATTGTGTCGGACCTCTCGGAGTGCCGTCACATACCGATAGATGGGGTACTGCCTGTGTCGTGGGCGGCGGAATTGGTATCGCGCCTGTTTACCCGATCGCCCAGGCTTACAAAGCAGCCGGAAATAAGGTTATTACCATAATCGGGGCAAGATCCCGAGAATATTTGTTTTACGAAGAAGAACACAAAAAAGTGGCTGATGAGATGTATATCTGCACCGACGACGGTTCGTATGGTCATCACGGTTTCGTTTCCGATGTCCTGAAGAAACTTCTGGATGACGGTGAGAAAATCGGAATGATCATGGCGATCGGACCGGTGCCCATGATGAAGGTGGTCGCCAACCTGACAAAAAAATACGAGGTTCCGACCTGGGTTTCGCTCAATCCGCTGATGATTGACGGGACCGGAATGTGCGGCGGCTGCCGGGTGTCGATCGGCGGCGAGACCAAATTTGCCTGTGTCGATGGTCCTGATTTTGACGGCCACAAAGTTGATTTTGAATTGCTCAGCAAAAGGCTCGGGGCTTACAAATCCCAGGAAAGAAAAGCCATGAAGCATTTCCTGACCGAGCCGGGATGCAAGCTGGCCGACGCCGTACAGAATTTCAGATATCCCGATGAAAAATAACCTGAGAGACATTTTTTCCTTTTGATATAATTGGAGCAAATCGTGGTAGAAAAGATTTCCAAAAAGGATAGAATGAGCGTTCCCCGGCAGGTCATGCCGGAACAGAAACCCGAGGACCGCAAGAGAAATTTTCAGGAAGTGCCTTACGGTCTGACTGAGGAGCAGGCGCTGATCGAAGCTTCCCGCTGCCTGGAATGCAAAAACGAGCCGTGTGTGGCCGGCTGTCCGGTCGAGGTCGATATTCCCGGGTTTATCGATTTGATTCTTCAGAAAGATTACGCGGCGGCGGCTCGCAAGATTAAGCAGACCAATTCCCTTCCGGCGGTATGCGGCCGCGTTTGTCCGCAGGAAGAGCAGTGTGAAATTGTCTGTGTGCTGGCCAAAAAACACAAGCCGGTCGCGATCGGTTATCTCGAACGGTTCGTAGCCGATTACGAACGTGAGAATAATCTGACCCGGCTGCCGGAAATAGCCCCTCCAACCGGCCGGAAAGTGGCTATTGTCGGCTCCGGTCCGGCCGGGCTGACAGTTGCCGGCGACCTGGTGAAACTCGGGCACGACGTCACCATCTTCGAGGCTCTGCACAAGCCGGGTGGCGTGTTGGTGTACGGTATTCCCGAGTTCCGGCTGCCGAAAAAAATTGTCCAGGCCGAATGTGATTTCATGGCCGAAATGGGCGTCAAGTTCAAAAATTCGACTGTAATCGGTAAGATAGATACTATCGACGAGCTGTTTGAGCAGGGGTTTGACGCCGTCTTTATCGGAACTGGCGCGGGTTTGCCCAATTTCATGGGTATCCCCGGCGAGAACCTGATTGGTATCTATTCCGCCAACGAATATCTGACGCGTTCCAATCTGATGCGGGCGTTCGACCCCGATGATTACGACACGCCGATTATCCACGGCAGAAATGTAGCCGTACTTGGTGGCGGCAACACGGCTATGGACTCGGTCCGCACCGCTTTGCGGCTGGGCGCGGAGAACGCCTACATCGTCTATCGCCGCAGTGAGAAGGAAATGCCCGCCCGTATCGAGGAAATCCATCACGCCGAACAGGAAGGCGTGCAGTTCCATATGCTGACCGCCCCGATCAAGTTCAACGGTGATGCCGAGGGGCGGGTGGTGTCGATGGAACTTCTCAAGATGGAACTTGGCGAACCCGACGCCTCGGGCCGCCGCCGCCCGGTGCCGATTGAGGGTTCCAATTACACGATGGAAGTCGACCTGGTGGTGGTGGCGATCGGCAACTCCTCCAACCCGCTGGTGCAGGCGACCACGCCCGGTCTGGAAACCAACCGCTGGGGGAATATCGTGGCCGATCCGGAAACGATGCAGACCTCGCGCAAGGGAGTTTTTGCCGGGGGCGATATCGTGACCGGCGGCGCGACGGTTATTCTGGCGGCGGGCGCCGGCAAAAAAGCCGCTCGGGCCATGCACAAGTATTTGATGGAAGAAGTCAAAAAGTAACCAAGTTACTTTTTGGAATAGACAGAGGCGGGTCTTTCAACGGCCCGCCTTTTTTAGTGTGGATATTCTAAGTTGCATAATTTCATCTTTCGGTTATCTTCGTATTCGTATGGCAGATATCATCACCTCCGAGAGAGTCAAACAGCTCGCGTACGACGCCGGGTTTGAGCTGTGCGGGATTACGAAGCCTGACGTTATTCCCGAAGCAAAGGAAGCTTATGTCGCCTGGCTCCAGAAAAAATATCACGCCGACATGGTCTATCTCGCCCGCGACACCGAGCGCCGCACTGACCCTAAACAGGTATTACCTGAAGCAAAATCGTTGATTGTGTTAGGTCTCAACTATTACCAGCCTAACTCTGAAACCGTCCCGGAGAACCATGGCCGCATCTCGCGGTATGCGCGGGGGAAGGACTACCACGACGTTATCGAAAAAATGACAGAATCGCTTATCGAGAAAATAAAAGTCGAGGTCACAAATAACAGCGAACCATCGTTCAGGTGCTTCGTCGATTATGGCCCGTTGCTCGAGCGTTCTTACGCTGTCAAGGCCGGGCTGGGATATCTGGGGAAGAACTGCTCGCTGATAAACAAAAAATACGGGTCGTGGTTTTTTCTCGCGGAAATCATCACTAGCCTGGAGCTGGAGCCGGATCAGGTCTGGTCGGGGGAGCACGGCAAGTGTGGTACGTGCCGGCGGTGTATCGACGCCTGTCCGACCGGGGCGATTGTCGCCGATGGCGTTATCGACGCCCGGCGGTGTCTGTCGTATCTGACAATCGAGAAGCCCTCGGCGATTTCATCTGAAATCGCTGATAAGATGGGCGATCTGATATTTGGCTGTGATATCTGCCAGGAGGTGTGCCCGCGTAATAAAAAGGCAGTAACAACGACCCATCCTGATTTGCTGTCCGAAGCGGGAACAGGAGAATTTCTCGATGCTAAGAAGGTGTTAGCGCTGAGAGATGAGGCGGCATTTAAAAAACTAACCGAAGGAACCTCGCTAAAACGACCCAAACTTGAGGGTTTTCGCATCAACGCCGAAATCGTCCTTAAAAACCAATCTAAGTTTAAGACGCACAACAACTAAATATTCCCATTCGGGATGGTGTAATTTTCGGTTGCGTATATATGAAAAAACCGCCAAATTGTCACATGGCTAAAATTGCACCCTCTGTTTTGGGGGCCGATTTTTCTCGATTAGGCGAGGAAATAAAAAGCGCGAACGACGCCGGGGTGGAAATTTTACACCTCGATATTATGGACGGACATTTTGTCCCCAATATATCTTTCGGCCCGGGTATAGTTAGAACTATCGATAAACTTACGGACGCTTTTCTCGATGTTCACCTGATGCTTTCCGAACCGGAAAAGTTTTTCGAGGCTTTTGTCAAGGCGGGCGCCGACGGTATCACGTTTCATTACCAGGTTCATCCGCAGCCGCTCCCCTATGTCGAGCAGTTGAGAAAACTGGGTGTGAAAACGGGTCTGTCGCTCAACCCCGACGTGCCGATCGAGAAGGCACTGCCGTGGTTGGAACATTTCGATTTGCTTTTACTGATGTCGGTTTACCCGGGGTTCGGCGGACAGAAATTTATCCGCGACGTCCTGCCCAAAATCACAACCGCCCGCGAGCATATCGACCAACAGAAGCTCGAGACATTGGTGGTGGTCGACGGAGGAGTGGATGCCGACAACGCCGCGGAGGTGGTCACGGCAGGGGCGCACTGGCTGGTGATGGGCACGGCCTTTTTCAAGAGCAGCGACCGGCCGGGGCTGGTCAAACTGGTCGAGCAATTATAATTTATAAATACAGGGATAGTAGATGAAACGAGGTTATTTTCAAGTTCGAAGCGGCAGGTTAAGCGCCGAATACGAGCGAGCGCTTAAGAAAGCCGCTCGCACCGAGGTCGCCGCCGGAATCATGAAACGCAAGGCGGGCATGTTCACCGAGAACGTCAAGGTCAGGAAGCTCATCGCCCACCGGCTGGGCTGGGTCGATATAGCCTCGAAAATGAAACGTCAGATCGGCGCGATAGAAAAATTCGGCGATAACGTGTTCAAGTCCGGGTTCAAATATGTCGTGCTGGCGGGTATGGGCGGGTCATCTCTCTGCCCGGAACTTTTCAAGCTGGTGCATGGTCGGCACAAAAAACTGAAATTATTCGAAGTTATCGATTCCACCGACCCGAACGCTATCAAGGCTCTGTTGCGCCGGATAGAAATCAAGAAGACGTTATTTATGGTAGCCTCGAAATCCGGCGGGACAGTCGAGACCCGGTCGCATGAAGCGTTTTTTATCGAGCGGTTGCGGGCGGCGGGAGTGAAAAATTTCGGGAAGCATTTTGTGGCTATTACTGATAAAGGCAGTTCGCTGGAACAATTTGCCCGTAAGAACAAATACCGTAAAATATTCTTAAATCCGTCGGATATCGGCGGCCGTTATTCGGCGCTGTCATATTTCGGTCTGGTGCCGGGCTTTTTCGCCGGGGTGGATTTGACCGAACTTTTGACGAGCGCGACGGCGATGGAAAAAATTATCCGCGAGCGCACCGGCGAGACCAACCCGGCGCTGGTGCTGGGCTCGCTCATGGCCGCGGGCGCGAAAAGCGGCGTCAATAAGATGACCTTCGTGGCGTCGAAAAAGACCGCGCCGCTTGTGCCCTGGATCGAACAGCTCGTGGCCGAATCGACCGGTAAACAGAAAAAAGGCGTGATCCCGGTCGAGAACGAGCCGCCGGGGAAAATCGACATCTACGGCAAGGACCGCTTTTTCGTACTGGTCAAAATGGCCGGGGAAAAAGACACGATCGAGCCCTCGCTGATAAACGCCCTGATAAAACAAAAATTTCCAATAGTGGAAATCGCGCTCGGCTCCAAAGCCGAGCTGGGCGGGCAGTTTTTGTTATGGGAAGCCGCCACCGCCGTGGCCGGGTATCATCTTAATATCAACCCCTTTGACGAACCCAATGTCACCGAGAGCAAAAACAACACCAGCAGTATTCTCGATGCTTACCAGCGGATGGGACAGTTGCCGTACGAGGCGCCGCTGGCGGCCTGGAACGGGATGTCGCTGATAGCGGTCGAGAATCCCCGCGGGTTCACGATGAACGAGATCGCCGATGTCAAAAAACTGCTCAGGAAATATTTCAAGGGATTAAAAGCGGGGAAATATTTTACGGTCTTGAATTATTTCAGGGCTGACCGGAAAACGGAGCAGGCGCTGGAAAAAATCCGGACGACCGTGCGGGACAGAACGAAACAGGTGACTTTGCGCGGTTACGGGCCGCGGTATTTGCATTCGATCGGACAGCTGTTCAAGGGCGGACCGCAGGAAGGTCTGTTCGTGGTGTTCACCCGCGCGCATTATGATAAGCTTGATATTCCCGGCAGGCCGTTCGATTTCGGCAAGCTGATCACGGCTCAGGCTATAGGCGATGTCAGGGCGCTGATAAAAAGAAAACTACCGGCGCTGGTGTTTACGCTCGAGGGCGATCCGGCGGCGGGACTGGAAAAATTTCACAGGATATTAAAAGCTACGTTGCGATAGAGAGAAGGATGGTGATCAGGCATGTTTGACGACTGGCGCGGTTTTAAGGCAAGTTCACTCTCCCCGGAATGGGAAAGCAAATTGAAGGAGATGGCGCGCGTGGCGCGGGGGCATATCGTGAAGATGACATCGATCGCCGGTTCGGGGCATCCGGGCGGCTCGATGTCTTCGGTGGATCTGTACCTGACCCTGTATCACATGGCGCGAATCAATCCGCAAGATCCGGACTGCGACGAGCGTGACCGGATAATCGTTTCCCACGGGCACACCTCGCCGGGCGTCTATGCCTCGCTGGCCGCCGCCGGTTTTTTCGATATCGAGCCGGTTTTACACGGCTTTCGCCAGGCTGGTTCACCGTTCGAGGGCCATGTCGAAAAATCCGTCCCCGGCGTGGAATGGGATACGGGCAATCTCGGCCAGGGACTTTCGGTGGGCGTCGGTAAGGCTATCTACGCCCGGCAAGCGGGTCTTAAATTTCACAGTTATGTTCTGATGGGCGACGGCGAACAGCAGAAGGGCCAGATCGGCGAAGCGCGCCGCATCGCCGTCAAATACAAACTCTATGATCTGACCGCCGCGGTCGATTATAACCGGCTGCAGATATCCGGAAAAATAAAAGAGGTCATGCCGCAGAATATCAAAGCCGAGTGGGAAGCCGACGGGTGGAAGGTGCTGGAAATAGATGGTCATGATTTCAGACAGATTTACGAGGCGTTTTACAAAGCCACGCATGACGGCAGCGCCCCGTACATGATTCTGGCCCATACCGTGATGGGGAAAGGTGTATCATTCATGGAGAACGATGAGGCTTATCACGGCGCGTCCGTCAACAGTGACATGGTGCCGCGGGCGCTCGAGGAACTGGGCGTAAAGAACGATATCGACCGGCTGCTCGAAAAAAGAAAAGCCGGACCGCCGCCGCCGTTCGTCGGGCCGCGGTATCCCGATATAGAGGTCATTCCCGGTGAGCCGATTACCTATAGAGTGGATGAAAAGATGGACAACCGCGGCGCGTGGGGGAAAGCCCTGATGTCTGTGGCCGAAGCCAATCTGAATCGTGCCGGATTTTACATGGCGGTGTTCGACAACGACCTCTCCGGATCGGTTAAAACGGCCGCGTTCGGTAAGAAATACCCGGACCGGTTTTATCAATGCGGTATTTCCGAACACAATACGGCCGTTATGGCCGGAGCGCTGTCGACGGAAAATATTCTGACCATCTGGGCGGCGTTCGGCGTGTTCGGCGTGGACGAAACCTACAACCAGGCGCGCCTGAACGATATTAACCATACCAACTTGAAATTGTTCTGTACCCACAGCGGCGTCAATGTCGGTGAGGATGGCAAGACCCATCACTGTATCGATTATTTCGGTTTGTTAAATTCCACGTTCGGCTGGAAAGTGATTACGCCTGCCGACCCCAACCAGACCGACCGTATTGCCCGTTACGTGCTCGGGACACCGGGAAATTTCGCGGTCATCATGGGTCGTTCGAAAATGCTGCCGGTTACCGACGAAAAAGGCCAGCCGTTTTTCGGCGGTGATTACAAATACCGCTACGGCCGGATGGAAATCATTCGTACCGGCGATAATATCGTCCTGGTCGCCGCCGGTAACATGCTGGCGGTGGCGGTCGAGGCCTGGAACAAACTGAAAGTACAGGATGTTACAATTTCGGTTGTTGCGGTTTCGGACTGGTCGGATCTTCATCCCGATGATTTGCGGATGCTGGGTGAATACGAGCATATCGTTACGCTCGAAGACCACAATGTCAAAACCGGACTCGGCAGCGCGGTCGCGACCGCCCTGTACGAGCTGGGCATAAAAACCGGTTTTACCCGGTTGGGCATCACGCGATTCGCGCCGTCCGGAAAACCGGATGATTTGTATAAAATGCTGGGTCTCGACGCCGGTTCCGTGAGTGAGAAAATAAAAACCCTGCTGGGGGAACATCATAAAATTGGCTGTTAATTTGAACCCTACGATAAGGAACTGAAACATGCCGGCCAGGCTAGCGGGATATATCAGCGGCAACACGGTTGAGTTGGCCAAGGTGAGGGAGAAGAAGGGCGCCATCGAACTCTACGAACAGGAGAGTTATGCCAGCAGGCACTTCTCCAATTTCAAGTCGATTCTCAGCCGCTATTTAAAGAACAATACCGATAAGCTTTCCTGCGCCTGTTTCGGAGTGGCCGGGCCGGTCATCAAAAACCGGGTCGATACTACCAACCTTCCCTGGCATCTTTACGGGGAAAAAATAGAGAGCGATTTTTCACTTAAACGGGTCAAGCTGGTGAACGATATTGTCGCCACCGCGCACGGTCTGTCACAGCTCGGTTCCGAGAATTTCTTTACCATCAACAAGGGTCGGAAGGGGGACAACGGCAATGTCGGATTGATTGCCGCCGGGACCGGTCTCGGTGAGGCGCTTATCTACAGCGACGGCACTAAAAATTACCCGTACGCGTCCGAGGGCGGCCATGTCGATTTCTCGCCCGGCAATCAGCTCGAGGCCGAACTCTGGGCTTACATATACGCCGAGCAGGGGTATGTCGAGGTCGAGGATATCGTGAGCCTTTCCGGACTGGAACGGATTTTTCATTTTCTGTGCGAGACCCAGGGTTGGGGGAAAGTGCGGTGGTTCGAGGAATCGAAGGATCGGCCGGCCGATATTCTCGAGATGGCCCTTCAGGGGAAAGACGAGGGGGCGGTGAAAACGCTCGATATGTTTATCGACTGTTACGCATCCGAGGCCGCCAACCTGGCGCTGAAAGGCATGACGCTGGGCGGGATTTATATCGGGGGGTTGATCGCTCCGCAGATTATCACCGCGCTCGATGAGGGGCGGTTCATGCAGCGGTTCATCAAGAAAGGCAAGATGGAGACGCTGCTGGCGCGGATGCCGGTGGGGATTATTATCGAGGAAAAAACACCCCTTTTAGGCGCAGCCAGTATCACATCCGAAATGTAATTATTTATGAAAGACTGTCTTTTATTTCTTCACGGGAAATATCCTGTCGGACATCTGGATTATTACAAAAAACTGTGCCGCGGTAAATTTAAAATCGCCGTCGACGGCGGTTATTCATTTTTCGCAAAATCCGGACTGACGCCGGATATACTGATGGGCGATTTCGATTCCCTGAAAAAAACACCAAAAAATATTTCTCCCCGCACCGTGATTTTCAGATTCCCCGAACACAAGGATAAAACCGATTCGGAACTGGCTCTGGATTATTGTATAGAGAAAAAAGCCGGACGGATAGATATAGTCCAGCCCTCGGTGGGAGAAATCGACCAGTTTCTTGGAAATGTCATGCTGCCGCTTTTAAACGGGTATCGCAATGACGGCAGACTTCCGAAAATCAGGATTTTGAACGTGAGATACGAACTGTTATTTGTTGAGGATGAACGACTTACGATAAATAAAGCCCGGGGAGACAAGATTTCAGTCATTGCCCTGTCAGAATGCCTTCGCTATTCTTGTCAGGGGACCGAATATGACGTGACCGATATCGTTTTAAAACCGGGGCAGAGCCGGGGTTTACGGAATAAAATTGTCAGACCGGTCGCCGTTTTTAACCTTACCGGGCAAGCTTTTTTTATCCGGAGCTACAAAACTCCTCGTATTAAATAGAAAGAAACTTGACAAAGCACGGAAGCTGGTTTATAATAACCCGCGAAAAATTGAACATTCAATTTATCGGTTCTCGAACCGATAAATTATTAGGATACTGGGCGATCGTCCAATGGTAAGACATACGGCTCTGGACCGTAGAATCGGGGTTCGAATCCCTGTCGCCCAGCTTTTTCATGCCTTTTTTCGACCTGCCGACTCTATTGTCATATCCAATTAATAGCATATACTGGTTTAGCGGCGTCCATAGAGCATAAAAAAGCCGTCTTGTTTAATGGACGGCCTTTTCGGTTTGTTATTTGTCTCACGGGCAAAGTATAAGCGGCGCATGGGACAGATACAGGTAGTCGATGAGGCGGGTGATGTCGGAAATATCCGGCTCCCCGCCTGACCCGTTTGCGTCGGCTTCGGCCGGACAGCAGAGTATGGCGTGGCTGATATAGAGGTAATCTATCAGGCGCGTGATATCGGAGATATCCGGTTCTTCCAACTCCGAGCAGTTAGCATTGCCGGTGTAGTCGATACAGCAGCAGGCGTCGCCAATGCCGTCATTATCGCTGTCGGCCTGGTCGAGGTTGGTGTCGTAGGGGCAGTTGTCGCAGGAATCGCCGGCGAAATCAACATCGATATCGGACTGGTCGGGGTTGTATTTGCTGACGCAGTTGTCGCAGGCGTCGCCGAAATTATCATCGTCTTCGTCATTCTGATTGGAATTGGGGACCGTACGGCAGTTGTCGTTGACATCGAGCACTCCGTCACTGTCGTCATCGTCTTCGCAGGCGTCACCGGCGCCGTCATGGTCGCTATCGGCCTGGTCGGGATTAGGCTGGTCTATACAGTTGTCGCAGAGATTCCCCACACCGTCGTTGTCGCTGTCGGCCTGGTCAAAGTTCGAGGTAAAGGGGCAGTTGTCGTCACAGTTCGAGGACGCGCCGCCAGTACAGTAGTTATCGCCGATTTCACCGCTGCTGTCGCCATCGTCGTCAATCCCGTCGTTGTCGTCGTCGGGGTCGCAGATATCGCCCGGTTCATCGCCGTCGAAATTTGTCTGGTCATGATTCTCGTCGAGCGGGCAGTTATCGGAGATATCAGGTATGCCGTCGTCATCGT
>JBMOKZ010000219.1:0-12326 GCA_049324195.1 Candidatus Zixiibacteriota bacterium
TTTCGGGGGGGATCCCATGACGGTATCGATGTTTGTCGAGGCCTCGATCAAGGTTTCGAAAAGAAACGGCTTGCTTTCCTGCGCGAAGCATTTCCCCGGCCTGGGTGCGGCGATACGCGATCCGCACAAGAAAATCGCCCTGGCCAGTTATGACGAAATTGTCTGGCGGCAGCGAGAAATGATACCTTTCCGGACGGCGGTCGAGAACGGAGTCGATATCATAATGACGACCCATATGCATATTCCCAAACTGGATAACAAAATTGTAACCGGCTCGGAGACAATTATTTCAAACCTGCTCCGGAAAAATCTGGCTTTCGACGGTCCGATTATCACCGATGATTTGACCATGGCCGGTGCGTCGATGCTGGGCGATATCGGGGAACGCACGGTCGCGGCTTTTAATGCCGGTCACGACCTGTTGTTGTTTGGCCGGGATTACGAAGAAGCCTTCAAGGCTTACGATTATTTCACCAACGCCTGTGAGCGGGGTGAGATTTCGAAGGAACGAATTGATGCCGCCCTGGACCGGGTAACGGGCATAAAATTTAAATTGAAAGCGTCGGTGATTCACTGACATAATTGGCAGGATGCTGATAACCGCTCTTTTAAAAAAAAAGACCCTGATAATCGTCGGCCTCAACTCCGGAACCTCGGCCGACGGTGTCGACCTGGCCGCCCTTAAATTTACCGGTATCGGGGTTGACCTTAAAGTGTCGTTACTCGCCGCGAAGAAAAAAGCCTACCCGCCCGATATCGCCAAACTGATTATCGAAACCTCTCTGGCGGACAAAATATCTCCCTACCGATTAATATATCTCGATAATTTGCTTGGTCGTTATTACGGACAGGTGACGCGTTCCTTCATCAGCCGTCTCAAAGGCGACGGTATCGGTGTCGACGTTGTGGCTTCGCATGGCCAGACAGTTCGGCATCTCCCCCGAAAGCTCCCATATGGCCGCCGTTATGGAAGTGGCACGCTCCAGCTGGGTTCGCTCGAGCAAATCGCGGCGGCGACCGGTCTGGTGACGGTCGGTGATTTTCGGCAGGCTGATATTGCCCTCGGTCGCGAGGGTGCCCCGATAACGACTTCCGCCGTCGTGCGGCTTTTCGCCCGGCCGAACGAGTCCCGCCTGCTTGTCAATATAGGCGGTATCGCCAATTACTTTTATCTGCCCCGAAAAAATTCATCCTTTAGGATACAGGCCGCCGATTGCGGCCCCGGTAACAGCCTGCTTGATTTGCTGGCCGGAAAACTCTTCCGGGAAAAATTCGATAAAAACGGCCGTCGCGCGCGGCAGGGCAATATTTCCGCCCGGCTGTTGTCGCTGCTTCTGTCCCAGCCCTTTTTCAAGCAGGACCGTATCTCCACCGGCCGTGAGGAATTCGGGCCGGCGCTGGTCGATAAAATCGTCGATTTCGGTAACCGCATAAAACTTCGCGGGGAAGATATGATGGCGACAGCGGCGGAGCTGACCGTACTGGGCATTCTCGAAAAAATCAGGCCGCTCGTTCAAAAGGATCAAAACCTGACAAAATTATATTTGACTGGAGGCGGAGAAAAGAACATGTTCATAAAATCGCGGCTTGGCCGATATTTGCCGGATATGTCAATCGAATCGGTTAAGGCGTTGGGCGTAAGCCCTGATTTTGTGGAAGCGGCGTCGTATGCCGTGCTGGGGCATGCCTGCCTCCGGGGTGAACCCTCGAGAACGGATTACCGGGGTGGGCTGGCTTCGCGCATACAGCCGGTATTGGGAAAAATCGTACAACCTCCGGGAATGATAAAAAATGGATGAATTGAAAAACAGCTCGCTGATTCTTAAAAAAATCTTCAATCTCTCTTTACGCATCGCCGTCGGCCTGGCCCTGCTGGTGCTCGCCTGGAGCTGCGCCACCGTGCCCGGCCTCCAGGAAGAAGCCGTCACTACCTTTATCAGAGTTCCGTTCGTGCGCGTATTGCTCGACGAGAGCCAGGAAGGCGTCCTGCTGTCCTCGGAATCATCGTTCGCTATCGAGTGCCTGAAAAACAAACAGCAGACGGTTTTTTATTCCAGCCGTCCGGTCCGGGTCGAGAATCAAAACGGCCTGCTGACGGTCTATAACCCCAACCGGGACGTTATTCAGGACGGACTCAACGAGGTTAACATTATTCCCCGGGGCAACAACAAGCATCTGAAAATGGGCATCGAGACCTACCGGGGCATCCTTAAAGCCCTGCCTTACGGCCGAAATGTTCGGCTGATAAATATCGTGTATATGGAAGACTACCTAAAGGGGGTGGTGCCACCGGAAATCGGCGAGCGGAGCGCTGAGGAAATCGAAGCGGTCAAGGCTCAGGCGGTCGCCGCCCGCACCTATGCCATGTCGCATTTGAAACAGTACGGCGAGGAACCGTTCGACATGAAATCCAGCATTGTCGACCAGGTCTATGGCGGCATCGTGGTCGAACGGAAACTGGTCAACAAGGCGGTCGAGGCTACCTCGGGCTATGTCGTGACCTGGCACGATGAATTTATAGAGGCTTATTATCACAGCACTTGCGGCGGCATGACCGACGATATCGCCGAGGTCTGGGACCGGAAACAACTGCCTTATCTGAAACCGGTTACCGACGACAGCGCCTGCGCCTGGTCGAAATATTACGAATGGCGCGAGGTCTTTAACGAGGAGCAGCTGCGCTCCCGTATCGAACAATATCTCTCCAGCGAACGCGGCCGGGAAATTAAAATCGCCCGCATCACCGACGTCTTCACCACCGGCCGGACCGCCGGCGGGCGGGTGCAGCAGCTGACAGTACAGACAGCTAACGATGTTTACCGTTTTTATACCGACCGCATCCGCTGGGTGGTGAAACGAGCCTCCAATCCGGAACTTATTTTACCCTCGAGTAATTTCGATGTCGCGGTCCGGCGCAACGCCGACAGTGTCGTGACCCAGGTGGTTTTTAATGGTCGCGGCTACGGCCACGGCATAGGGATGTGTCAATGCGGCGCGATCGGCCTGGCCCGTAAAGGCTGGACGTTCGAAATGATATTGAAACATTACTACACCGACACCGAAGTAAAAAAATTGTACTAACCTCATTGTTTTTATTGATTTCTGAGAATTCATTCGGGTAATTTCTTTAACTATGCGGAAACTGGTCATGGCCATGATTATCCTTTGGGCGGTAGGCGCCGCCCGGGCCGGGGATTACAAATATTCGCTCGGCGCAGGCAGCTATTATCTCAAACTGACCGGCGGTGATTTTTTCAGTTTTGAACCGAATTACAGTATCGGGTTCAACCTGAGCCATCGGCTGGGCGAGCGCTGGTATTTCAATGTCGACTATTCCTATTACAAACTGGAAAACGAACTGACCGACTCGACCGCCGGCGTGGCCGATATCGCCAACGGCGCCGCGATCGATTACAAGGCCACCCGCCTGGGCGTACTTCTCGAGCGTCTGATGTTTTCCCCGGAGAACCGTCTCAATATCAAAGCCGGGCTGGGCGGCGGCGCCATGTTCTGGAAAATGGTCGATAAAAATACCAACACGACCTTCAAGGTTCCGGGTTCCAAGGACGAGACCACCGATTTCTCGACCTCGGAATTGTTTCTCACGGCCCGCGCCGGGGTCGTCATCAAACCGGTTTCGAAATGGTCGCTCACTATGGATATCAGAGCCGATTATATGACCGGGGCCGGAGCTGAATTTGCGGGTGAGGTCAACGACGTGCTCGATAAATGGCTGCTGGGCGCCGGCGTGACGCTCAATTTTCATTTCAGCGGCGAGCCTTCCCCCGGTGGCGGTTCCGTCTGGAAATCCGATACCATCTGGGCAGCCGAACCGGAGCGGCCTGTTCGGCGGGCGCCGCTGGGAGTTGATTCTGACGGCGACGGAGTGGCCAATGACGGTGACGACTGCCTCAACACTCCCCGGGGCGTGATTGTGGATAAAAACGGATGCCCTCTCGATACCGACAACGACGGTATCCCGGACGGGCTCGACGACTGTCCCGACACCAGTCCCGCCTCGGTCGGCAAAGTTGACATTTACGGCTGTGCGGTCGATTCGGATTTTGACGGTCTCGCGGATTTCGCGGACAAATGCCCGTACAACCGCATCGGCGCCTGGGTGGATTCTTCCGGTTGTCCCCTGGACAGCGACGCCGACGGAGTGCCGGACGGCGTGGATGACTGTCCCGAGACGATGTATGGCGTCGATGTCGACCGGAACGGCTGTATCGACCTTTCGATTTTCGACAAACCGATGGTGCTGAATATCAACTATCCCTCCGGGTCGTTCGAAATAGACCCCAACAGCAAAACCAGGCTCGACAAGCTGGCCGGAGTGTTGAAGTTCGTACCGCATATCAGGCTGGAAATAAACGGTTATACCGACGATATCGGTACGGCCGCGGCCAACAAAAATCTGTCGGAAAAGCGCGCCAACCGGGTACGCGATTACCTGGCGATCCAGGGGGTGGAACGGGAACGGATGAAGACTTTCGGGCGGGGCGAGGTCAATTTCGTGGCCACGAACGATACCGCCGAGGGCCGCGCGAAAAACCGTCGGATTGAAATTGTATTTTACAAATAGGATTTGTTTCCATGAACGTGGGCTATCGCAAAGGAGATTTTGAAAAGGACCGTCGCCGTCGCCGTTATGCGGTAGTGATTTTTCTGCCTCGCGCTCTCGATGAAGTGATCAGGTATTTAAGAGAAAAATTCGACCCTGATTATAATTTGGTCGCTTCGCATGTCACGTTGGTTTTCCCGTTCGAGGATGAACGTCCACTGAAAGAAATTACCACGATAATCCAGCGGGAAGTGGCGGGAATCGTGCCGTTTCAAATCGAATTGAGTTCGATTGACGACTTTTATCCCGAGAATCCGATTATTTACTGGCGGGTGAAACAGAATCCCGTTATCAATGAATTATATAAAAATTTGTATACCGCTCTGGATTTAGCCTTACCTTTCAAGGACATAATTCCTCACGTGACGATAGCTAAAGAAATTTCGTTCCATCGGGTCATGCTGGTTAAGGAACGCATCGTTAATTATTTGTCTGACGAAATATTCGAGGCTGAGGCGCTTGACCTGATTTCGCCGGTCGCCGACGAGAACTGGGTCTCCGTAAGGACTTTCCCCCTGATAAAGTAAAAAAACAATAATTTTAACTTTATTTAAAGAGCAAAAGACGCGGATTTTTGAGCCTTTTTGAAAAGAAATCAGGTACATTTTTTAATAAATAACTTGCTTGTTGATTTGAAAAGAAGTACAATTCTTACGAAATTATGAATATTCTGATAGTTACTCAATATTTTCCGCCTGAAAGAGGTGCGGTCAGGCGGCTTTACGAGTTTGCCCGGTATTTTGTAACCCAGGGCCATTCTGTCTCGGTGTTGACGGCTATCCCCAACTATCCTGATGGCGTCGTGCCCGAGGGATACAAGGGTAAGTTTTTCTTCATGGAAGAACTCGAGGGTGTCAAAGTGTACCGCAGCTGGGTTCTGCCAGCTTCCAACAACAACCCCGGACGCCGGATGATCGGTTTCATCACGTTTCTGGTCACCTCCCTGATTAATTCTTTCCGCCTGAAGGGCAAATACGACCTGGTCCTGGCCTCTACCCCGCCGGTAACCTCGCCGGTAATCGGCTGGCTTTTAAGCAAAATCAGACGGTGCCGGTTCGTTATCGAGGTACGCGACCTGCAGCCGGAATCAAGTGAGGATTTCGGGAACCTGAAACAGTCGCTTTTTACCCGCACGATTCGAAAAGTTATTCACGGCCTTTATCGCCGGGCCGACAAGATTGTTTCGGTGACCGACGGTATCTCGCAGTATCTGACGACAATCGGCGTGTCCCCGGCCAATATCGCCACCGTCAAATCGGGGGTGAGCAATGAGTTTATCAGCTCGACTTCCAACGGTATCCGCAAGAAATTCGGCTGGGAAGATAAATTTCTGGTTCTTTATTCCGGGACCCTGGGCTGGGTGCGGCCGCTGGAAACAGTGGTCGAGGCTGCCCGTCAGCTGGCAGACAAACCGGATATCCATTTTGTCTTTGTGGGCGATGGCCAGAAGAAGGTCGCCCTACAGAACATGGTCAAGGATTACGGTCTGAAAAATGTTACCTTTACCGGCCTGCAACCGCTCGAGGTGATTCCCTATTTTCTTAAGGCTGGCGATGTTCTGCTGGAGAGCCTAAAGGAAGTACCGGTGGCCAAAATGGCCTTCCCCTCTAAAATGTACGAATATATGGCTTCCGGCCGCCCGATTGTATTCGGCGCACGCCAGGGCGAAGCCCTCAAGGAACTGGAACTGGCCGGAGGAGCCCTCAGTTATCCCTCGGATTCCCCCGAGAAACTGGCCGATTTGATCCTGAAGCTCCGCTCCAGGCAAATCGACGGCGACTCGCTCGGCCGCAAATACAACCGCCATGTCGCGGAACACCACACCCGCGAAAAATGGGCGCGAAAATACCTCGACTTTATCGAAGAAATTTAGCCCTCTTTCGCTATCTTATCGCTTTCCTTTTCATGGTTTTTATTTATATTTGGTTCAAATATTTACTGATTTGATTATGGAAGAGGTGCGTAAATCAGGCTGCTGAGTGTCGGGGTAAAAAAAACAGTGTAATATCTCACGCGTGATCTAAGGGGGGTTTCCCGGAATATTACCCACAAGCCGAATCACCTTTGGTACTGTAAAATATGGAATAATATGGTTTGGTCTGATAAAACAGGTATAAATTTCATGTCAATATGGAGTCATCTGTGGAAGAATTGATATATCTTGATAACGCGGCAACCTCCTGGCCCAAGCCGGATGAGGTTTACGACTATATGATTAAATTCTACCGGGACTGCGGGGTTAACCCGGGCCGGAGCGGTTTTGACAAGGCTATCGAGGCCGGCAATATCGTCGAGGACCTGCGCGCCCGCCTGACCCGGTTTTTCGGCGGCGACGAAACCAACCCGGAACGGCTGTGCTACGGTTATAATGCCACCGACGCCCTCAACCTGATTATCCAGGGCAGCCTGACGACGGGCGACCATGTCGTCTCGACCAATGTCGAGCATAATTCGGTGATTCGCCCCATCAACCATCTGGTGCGCGACCGGGGGGTCGACGCCACTTTCGTGCCGTTCGATTCCAACGGTTTTGTGGACCCCGACGATATCAAGAACGCTATCAGGCCGAACACCAAACTGGTTATTGTCAACCACGGCTCCAACGTGCTGGGGACGATACAGCCGATGGCCGAAATCGGAAGGATTTGCCGCGAGCGCGGCGTTACGTTTGCCGCCGACTGTTCGCAAACCGCCGGTGCGGTCGAAATCGACATGAAAAAGATGAATATCGATGTCCTCGCGTTCACCGGCCACAAATCGCTCATGGGCTCCACCGGTATCGGCGGACTGTGTGTCCGCAAACATGTAGAACTCGCGCAGACCCGAAGCGGCGGCACCGGCGTGCGCTCGGCCTACCCGTACCATCTCGAGGATTACCCCTTCCGCATGGAATTCGGCACGCCCAACATGGTCGGGATCGCCTCGCTCTGGGCGGCCCAGGAATGGTTCAGGAAACAGGGTGGCATCTCCCGCATCTATGAACACGAAATGACTCTGGCGAAACGGATGGTTGAGGGCTTCCATAACATCGACGGCGTGATTGTCTATTGTTGCGACAGCCTGGAAAATCATCTCTCGACGGTTACGGTCAATGTCGAGGGTCTGGAGGCGGGCGATGTCGGGATTATGCTCGATGTCGATTTCAATATCGCCACCCGCACCGGGCTGCACTGCGCACCGCTGGTGCACAAGCAGCTCGGTATCGACAAGATTCACGGCGGGGTGCGCTTCGCGATAGGGCCGTTCAACACCGAGAAGCATATCGATCGGGCGATCGAGGCGATGACGGAAATAGCCAAACGCGCCAGCAATATGAAAGCCAGCCGTATGCATTCCAGCAAATAAGCTACCCTGCCATCCCTGCCTGGAGGTTCGTCATCCCGGGCTTACCCGTCATCCCGAGCGAAAACGAGGGATGACCCACATAAAAGTCACTCTTTGACTCCGCTCAGAGTGACTTAATTGTAATACCGTCAGAAAACATATATGTAGTGTCGGTTCCTTTCCGCCGCAGGCGGATGAGAACCGACAATTTATTACGCGCTGTCAGGGCTCCGTCCCTGATGGCAGCACAAAAAACTTTCTTTCATTTTTCCTTTTAAATTACATATCTTGAGTCATAACAAAGGAGAATTGCCGATAAGCGAGGAGAGTGATATGAAAATTACCGGTTCGATAAAGATAGCGATGATCCTGCTGTTCGTCCTGGCTGCCGCCGCCGGCGCGCAGTCTCTGGAAAAACGGCACCAGCTGGAAATAAGGTTCGGGATGTGGAACCAGACCACCGACGCGAGGAGCGAAGTCGACGGTTCCGTGACGGTCACGGCCGAGAACAACGGTCTCACCGGCGGCATCGCCTACGGGCACTGGCTGAAGGAATACCTGGGGCTTTATATCGGTGTCTCGTTTTTATCGGCCGATGTCCGGCAAACCGTCAGCGTCCTGCAGGTCTCCAGCGAAACCGATTACGTGATTCCGGTTTTATTCGGGTTGAAATATTATTTTCTGCCGTCGTCGTACCCGTCCTCGATCAAGCCCTATGTCAAGGCGGCGGTCGGGCCGTATTTCGGCAACCAGTCCGAGACGAGCGTGAGCCTGGTGGTCATCTCCGAATCGCGTTCCGAGACGGCGTTCGGCGGCCAGCTCGGCGCGGGGGTTGATTTTATTTTGGGCCGGCATTTCATGACCGGGATTTCCGGCGCTTATAATCTCCAGGCCGATTTCGCACAGCCGATCGGCGGCAGCGCCAACTACAGCGGCCCCGAGTTCACGATCAACTTAAGCTACCTCTTCGGGGAGGGGCTGTAGGGATAGAGTTTTCTTATACGGTTTTAGTAACAGTAGGTCGGGTTCCGAATGAAGCGAAGCGGAATGAGAAACCCGACGAAAGTTATATGTTAAGAGAAATAAATCAAAGGATGAAGATGTCGGGTTTTTCATCTGCCTTTCGCGGATTCTGAACCCGACCTACGAGGCTGCAAATTGCTCATAATCAAATGATATTGATAATCTGAGAATTGGTCAAGAAAAAGGTCAAGCCCATCCGCCTAAACCAAGAGAATGGTCAAGCCCCAAGTTGGCTTGACCTACTTGAACTAAAAAAAGTGTCAGTTCTCATCCGCCTGCGGCGGAAAGGAACTGACACTACTATCATGTAAACAAAATAAGCAAGACTGTTTACATCTGAAGATCAGATTCTTTGGCTGTACATATGGACATGTGCTGCTCACAAGTTAAAGCAGCTTAGCCTGATTTGCTTTTTCGATTAAATAGTTACAAAAAGCACAGCAACTAACAAGCATGTATCTTGCATCTGCAAGCGTAAGTTGAGGTTGATCCATTAAAGCGTGTCTTATGCCATCTGCATCACTAGTATATCCATATAGTTTTATAAATGCTTTTTCCAGATTATCATGCAACTTTATTTTTGATTTTATTCGTGATAATGCTTTTGAAAGTGTTGCTTTCTTATTTTTATCAATTATTTTTACTATGGTTTCTACGGCACTAATAGAATCCTTTATCGAATTTCAATAATCTGGATTTTCTCTATCAGAGATTTTATCAAGTGCACTCTTCAGTTGGATATTTATACTATCAAGTGGACTTTGTATTGCCTTTTCAATCTCTTTGATTTCGTAATCATTTGTAATTTGTGTGATTTTACCTGAAACAAATTTATAAGCAGAGCGTTCAGCTTCTAATATCTTATTACAGTAATTTATAAATTTATTTGTTGTGGTCCTTTCTAGAGTATCACCATAAGGAGCAATAAATTCAATAAAATCGTATACTTTATTCCAACTTGCATTAAAGAAATATGATTTAATTTCGCCGATAATTTCATGCCAGCACAATGGGAAGCTGTCTCTTGTTTTCTTAAAATGATATACCCATACTAAAAGTAATACATCATATAAAGGACCTTCCAAACGATATCTATTGTAAATACCATCTTGACTAAGTATTTTCTTTATCCAAAAGTAATCGTCTAGAGCATTCCATAACCCATTTCGTAGGTTGTCATCCATGGATTCTATTTGTATACTTTTTTCTGGTTCAAAACCGTGTCTTTCTGAAAATGATGACATGTTCGTTTCTTTGGTTAAATAATTGGTATAAATAATCCTGTACTTAGAATACTACATATCCTTAACATAGTCAAGATTATAGATTAAAAAAGACAGAACCACCGGCTCTGCCTTTTTCTATTCCATGTCGAAAACGCAAGGATTTCGACCTACGTTTAATTCAACAAATCTATAAAATCAACTCCGTCACTTCGCCAGGAACGGGTACTTGTAGTCGGTCGGGGGGACGAAGTTCTCCTTGATCGAGCGCGGCGAGGCCCAGCGCAACATGTTCTGGATGCCGCCCGCCTTGTCGTTGGTGCCCGAGGCGCGGCCGCCGCCGAACGGCTGCTGGCCGACCACCGCCCCGGTCGGTTTGTCGTTGATGTAGAAATTACCAGCCGCGTTGCGCAGGGTCCGCTCGGCCAGCGTCACCGCCTTGCGGTCGTTGGCGAAGACCGCCCCGGTCAGGGCGTACGGCGAGGTCTGGTCGCACAGGTGCAGCGTCTCGGCGAATTTGTCGTCGTCGTAAACGTATAGCGTCATCACCGGACCGAAAATCTCTTCTTCCATCAGCTTGAAATGCGGGTCGGTCGTTACGACAACCGTCGGCTCGATAAACCAGCCTTTGGATTCGTCGTATTTGCCGCCGCAAATAATCTCAGCGTCTTTCGAGTCTCTGGCGTAGTCGATATACGAGGTAATCGTGCGATAGGCCGACTCGTCGATAACGGCGTTAATGAAATTGGTGAAGTCCTCGGGGTCGCCCATTTTCAGCTCGCCTACCTGCTGGACGAGAATCTTCTTGATTTCCGGCCACCTGGATTTGGGCAGGTAGCCGCGCGAAGCCGCCGAGCATTTCTGGCCCTGGAACTCGAACGCGCCGCGCGTAATGGCAGTCGCGACCTCGGCCGAATCGGCGGAGTTGTGCGCGAAAATGAAATCCTTCCCGCCGGTCTCGCCGACAATTCGCGGATAACAGTTATATTTGGCGATATTCTCGCCGACCGTTTTCCACATCATCTGGAACACGCCGGTTGAGCCGGTGAAATGAATCCCGGCGAGATGTTTGTTTTTCAGAACAGTTTCGCCAATGGCCGCCCCGCGGGCGAAAACGAGATTGATAACTCCGCCCGGAAGCCCGGCTTCGCGGAATATTTTCATAAGGAAATGCGAGGTATAAGCCGCGGTCGAGGCCGGTTTCCAGACGGAAACGTTACCCAGCATAGCCGGAGCCGAGGGCAGGTTGCCGTTGATGGAGACGAAATTAAACGGCGTCACCGCGAACACGAAACCCTCGAGCGGGCGGTGGTCCAGCCGGTCCCAGATAAGCGGGGCGCTGTCGGGTTGAATCTGATATATCTGCTGCATGTAGAAAGCGTTGAATCGGAAGAAATCGGCCAGCTCGCAGACGGCGTCGATTTCAGCCTGGAATATGTTCTTCGAATGCGCCAGCATGGTCGCGGCGTTGACCAGATAACGATAACGGGTGGTGAGCAAATCGGCCGCTTTGAGGAAGATGGCCGCGCGATGTTCCCAGGGGAAGTGCGCCCAGGTTTTCTGGGCCTCGATGGCCGATTCCACCGCCATCCTGACTTCCTTCTCCCCGCCCTGGTAATAATAACCCAGCACCAGGTTATGGTTGTGGGGGGCGCGGATTTCGATTTTGGTGTCGGTTTTGACTTCCTGACCGTCGATAATCATCGGTATCTCGACCTTCTGGCTCTTCAGCTCGGCCAGAGCTTTTACTATGCCGGCCCGTTCGGGCGAGCCGGGACCATAGTTCAATACCGGTTCGTTTTTTGGGAGTGGGACATGATAAATACCCATTAGTTACCTCCGAATTCTTTATATTTATTTCATTCGTTATCCGACAGCGGGTGTTTTTAGCCCGTTAATTATTGAAAAGTTATGTAAAATAAGCAGAAATTCACAGGGGGGCAAGCGGATTTGAAATTTAAGGGCAACTATGACTCTTTAGCAGGCTTGATTCTCCAAAATGTTTGACAGCGGCGTGGTTTTTGAAATCAGGACATAAAAAAATGACCCCTACGGGAGTCGAACCCGTGTTGCCGCCGTGAAAGGGCAGTGTCCTAGGCCACTAGACGAAGGGGTCAAAATTATGTGGCTGT
>JBMOKZ010000220.1:0-12193 GCA_049324195.1 Candidatus Zixiibacteriota bacterium
TCAACGTTACCGGCAACAAGTATCAGGTCAACGCCGACCGGATTCTGACGCTCGAGGGCGTCCATGATATTCTCAATATCACCCAGCCCTACAAGCTGGTCAGCCGCGAGTCGCATCCCGGGAACAGCGTCGTCGATGTCAACGGCGTCAAAATCGGCGGCCCGGAATTCGTTGTCATGGCCGGACCGTGCTCGGTGGAAAACCGGGACCAGTGTTTCCGAATCGCCGAACATGTAGCCGCGCACGGCGCCCGTATTTTCCGAGGCGGCGCTTTCAAACCCCGCACCTCGCCTTACAGCTTTCAGGGGCTGGGGGAGGAGGGTTTGAAAATTCTTGCCGAGGTCAGAGATAAATTCAACCTCTTAATCGTGACCGAGGCGGTTGATACCGAAACGCTGGCGATGGTCGCTGATTACGCCGACATCATTCAGATCGGCGCCCGCAATATGCAGAATTATTCGCTTTTGCGAAAAGCCGGCCGCACCAACAGGGCGGTTTTGATAAAACGCGGTATGTCGGCCAGTCTCGATGAGTTTCTGATGGCCGCGGAATATGTCATGGTCGAGGGCAACTCACGGGTCATTCTCTGTGAACGCGGTGTGCGTACTTTCTCCAACCACAACCGTAATGTCCTTGACCTCGCGGCGGTCACTTATATCAAGAAACACAGTCACTTGCCGATTATCGCCGACCCCAGTCATGGTACGGGTCAGAAATACAAAGTCCTGCCGCTTTCGCGGGCTTCGCTCGCGGTCGGCGCCGACGGTTTGCTGGTCGAGGTTCATCACCAGCCCGATAAGGCGTTGTCTGACGGTCCCCAGGCTATCACGCTCGACGACTTCGAAGTCCTGATGAAAGATTTACGCAAAATTGCGGCTGCCCTGGACAGGACCTGCTCATGAAAAAAGAACTCACGCCCATTAAGAATATCGGCGGTACGCTCCGGGTCCCCGGCGATAAATCAATCGCCCATCGTGCCGCCCTGCTGTCGGTTCTTGCCCGCCATCCCCTGACGGTCATAAATTATCCCGACTCGGCCGATTGCCGGACTTCGCTCGAGGTGGCTCGAAAATTCGGCGTGGGCGTGGAAATTTCGAACAATCGGCTGGTGCTTACACCGCCGGAGAAATTGTTTATCGAGCCTGAGACCATTATAGATTGTGGAAATTCAGCCACTACCGCCCGCATCCTGGCTGGTCTGGTCGCTGGTTCGAACATGAGTGTGATAATTACCGGGGACGAATCACTCTCGAAACGCCCGATGAAAAGAATTATCGCGCCGCTGAGCAAGATGGGCGCGGAATTGTTCGACGACGAGGGGCATTTGCCTCTTAAAATTCGCGGCGCTAAACTCCTGCCGTTTGAATATCGTTTGCCGGTGCCTTCGGCTCAGGTGAAATCCTCGCTGCTGATGGCCGCCCTGGCCTCGAAATGTTCGCTGGTTCTGCGCGAGGACATCATCACCCGCGACCACACCGAACTGATGCTGACCGAACTGGGACAGGGATTGACGGTTAAAGAAATTAAACCGGTCATTCAGGCTGACCCCGACGACCCCCGCAAACGGAAAATATCGATGCCTGAGGATTTTAAAAAAGAAATATCCCTTTCCTCCAACGCGGCGGTCGAGGGAGGCACGGTTGATATTCCGGGCGATATTTCCACGGCGGCGTTTTTTATGGCGGCCGCAGCCATCTCGAGGGGAACCGTAACCATCACCAATCTCGGGCTGAATCCGACCCGTACGGGTTTTCTGGAACATCTGAAAGCCATCGGCTGCCGGGTGGAAATTACCGACCGTGAGAAAATCTCCGGGGAACTGCGCGGCACTGTGACCGTTACTGGAGGACCGCTTAAAGCTCGTAAAATCTCCGGCGAGAGTACGGCGCGGATGATTGATGAAATCCCGATTCTGGCGGTTATAGCCGCTTTCAGCCAGGGGACGACGATTGTACGCGATGCCGGCGAACTTAAAATCAAGGAAACCGACCGCCTGCAGGCCATAGCGGAAAACCTCCAGAAAATGGGCGTCAAATGTGGTGTGTTCGGTGATGGTTTGATAATCGAGGGTGGCAAAGAATACAACGGGGCGGATTTCGACAGCCACGGTGACCATCGTATCGCCATGGCCTTTTCCATCGCTGCGCTTTTCGCGGAAACTCCTTCAACTATCGACGAGGCATCGGTAGTGGAGATTTCCTGTCCGGAGTTTTTCAAGCTTTTGGATCAGATTATAATATGAAAAAACCCTATAAATTCGGTCTCATCGGACACAATATATCGTATTCCAAGTCGGGCGAGGTTTTCGAAACCATCTTCAAGCAGCTCAATCTCAAGGGCGAATTTATCGTTTATTCAACCGACCCCGGTTTGTTCAAGAACCAGTTGATAAATTTCCGAAGCAACGGCACCCGCGGTTTCTCCGTAACCATCCCCTACAAGAACGAAATAATCGACCATCTCGATGATATCGACCCCATCGCCAATGCCCTGAAAGCGGTCAATTGCGTCGTCGTCGACGAGGGCAGGCTTCTGGGATTCAATACCGATTGTTACGGCTTTCCCATTCCTCTCCGGCCACATGCTTCGATGCTCAAGCACGGTCGGGCGATTATTATCGGATGCGGGGGAGCGGCCGCGGCGGTCGTTTACAGCCTTTATCTCGATTTTGAAATTAAGAATTTCACGGTGCTGGGGAGAACCGATAAAAATCTGAATAATTTCCAGCAGCTCATGGAAAATCGATTCCGAAAAATAAACATCGTTACGGAATCATCCCTTATACCCGAGCAAACCGACAAGAAATACGATATTATGGTCAATTGCACTCCCCTGGGAGGCTGGAATCACAGCGAGCAATCACCGATCAGGGAAAATATCAACTGGCGAATGACCAAGATCTATTATGATTTGAACTATAACGATGACAATAAAATAATTAAAAGCGCCGCCGAGGCTGGGATTATCACCATCAACGGTTCCTCGATGCTGGTCGGCCAGGCTATCAGGGCTTTTGATATCTGGACCGGGAAAATCATTCCTTTCGAACCGGTCTATGAAAAAGTTTTTAAAAACTGATTGGGCGCTTTCTCAAATCGTAAATATTTATGACTGCCAGGCCTGATAATATTTTCCTGACCGGTTTTTCGACTTCGGGAAAGACCACCCTTGGTCGGAAACTGGCCCGAAAACTGAAAATGCGTTTTTACGATACCGACCGGTTGATAGAAAAAAAAGAAAAACAGCCGATTACCCTGATATTTAAGGAAAAGGGCGAGAAATACTTCAGGACGCAGGAAAACAAAATTATCAGGCAGGTTGTTGACCGCCCCGGGCAGAAGGTAGTCGCTCTTGGCGGCGGGGCTTTTCTAAATAAAGCGAACCGTGAGCTGGTCCAAGCTTACGGCATTGTTGTCTACCTGAGTTGTTCTGTCAGGGAATTATATAGACGGTTAAAAGTTCTGAAAGGTCGCCCCCTGCTCGTTTTCGACACCAAAAAATATCCTGACCGTGCAACCCGAATCGAGTCCGTAAAACAATTACTGGCAACAAGGCAATCAAATTATAACAAGGCGGATTATCGAATTTCGACAACCAATAAAAGTATTACTTTAAGTGTAAATCAGATAATCAAAAAAATAAAAAATGCCCGTATTAAAAGTTAATTTGAAAGAACAATCATATCCGGTTATTATCGGTACCGATAACTCGGAACGCCTTGCAGAACTTATTAAAAAGCGTAAATGCGCCGGCCGCTTGATTGTTTTTTATGACGCCCAATTTTATGCTCTCCATGGAAAAAGACTCCGTCGTATTATTAAAACTGTTCAAAAAGATGCCTTCGAAATGGTTCTGCCTCGTGGTGAAAAAGTCAAAAAAGTTGAGACTGTCACAAAACTCTATGACGTACTGATAAACCGGCAAATTGCCCGGGATGATTTCCTGCTGGCGTGCGGAGGCGGTGTGACCGGAGATTTGGTCGGATTTACCGCCGCCACGATCCTTCGGGGAGTCTCCTGGGGTGTTTTATCAACCACTCTGTTGAGCATGGCCGATGCCTCGATTGGCGGTAAAACCGGAGTAAATCACCCTCAGGGAAAAAATCTGATTGGGGCTTTCTGGCAGCCGGATTTTGTTCTGTGCGACACCTCGTATCTGGCCACTCTGCCACCCCGCGACCTGCTGTCCGGGCTGGGGGAAGTACTCAAATGCGGGGGGTTGACCGGTGAAAAAATGATAGATAACCTTAAAGAATATCTGAAAAAGGGCGATTTTTATAATATACCGGCGCTGACCCGGCTGGTTGCTCAATCAGCCGCGCTAAAAATCGAGCTGGTAACACAGGATGTGAGAGATAAAGGACAGAGGATGTATCTTAATTTCGGTCATACTTTCGCGCATGCGATTGAAAAAGCCGCGGATTTCGGAAAAATTACACATGGCGAGGCTGTGATTCTCGGTCTGGTCGGGGCGCTCGAAATCGGCAAACTGCTCAAACCGGAAACAGTAAAAGCCTGTGATGAATATCGAACGCTCGTCAATAATTTTTTGGAACTCGTTCCTTATCGTAAACTTGATATAAATAAGATTCTCAACTCCATGAAGGTTGACAAGAAAAGACGAGGTTTAAAATCCCGTTTCGTTTTGCTTGCGAAACCCGGAAAACCATATATAATGGATAACATAGAGACCTCGATAATCAAAAAAGCCCTTAAGAATGTTTTAATGGAACATAAACAATGCGGAGGTCAAGATGCCGAAACTTTTGGTGGTTAACGGACCCAACCTCAATCTGCTCGGGATGAGGGAACCCGAAATTTACGGTAAGCAGACGCTCGACACCTTGAACGAATCGCTCGCCCAACTTGGGAAGGACCTGGGATACGAAATAATGTTCTTCCAATCCAACAGTGAGGGCGCCATCATAGATTTTATCCAGAAGGAAGGAACCGGCGCCCGGGGACTCATTATCAACCCCGGCGCTTTTACTCATTACAGTTACGCCATCCGCGACGCCATTGCCTCGCTTAAAATCGAGACGATCGAGGTGCACCTGTCGAACATTTACGCCCGCGAGGAATTCCGCCACAAGTCGGTTATTGCTCCGGTGTGCCGGGGGCAGCTCTCCGGATGCGGGTTCTACGGGTATGCGATGGCTTTATCATACTTTGCCGATACCGGAGGAAATAAATAAGATGTTTTTTAAACTGGCGATAGTTCTGTCGTTGCTGATGCTGGTTGGTTTTACTCTTTCCTGTCGGGAAGAAAGTATGCCGGTAGAACGCCTGCAATCCGTTCTCGATTCCCTCGAGTTAAAACTGGACTGGCTCGATTACCGGCTGGCTGGTGAACGGTGGGCTTTTAACACTACCGGTAAAGCGGATTCCCTTGAGTTTTACGAAAACCTTTATAACTATGTTTTCGCTGACCTGGAAACCTATAACCTGCTCAATCGACACAAAAATCTGGTGAAAGAAGAAGAGGATATCAAGCGGTTTGAACTGCTTAATGCCCGTTTTCTTTCCAGCATTATCGAGGCGAAGAATCCGGTGAAGAGTCTCGGTGACACCCTTATGGGTCTGCACCAGAATTACCAACCGGAGTATATGTCGGAGTTTAAAACGCTTCCGGAAATATCTGATGTCATAGCCAACGACAAAAACCGCACGCAGCGGGAAATGGCCTTTCGGACTTACTATCAGCTCGGTCAGAATATGGAATCCGGGATGGAGCGTCTTTTCCGGATACGAAACCAGCAGGCGCGCAAAACCGGCTATAACAATTACATGGCGTTGCTGGCCAATCGGGACGAAATCAAACCGGACCAATGCGAAAAGCTCATAAAACAAATCGATTCCCTGACAACCGGGGCGTACATGGGTCTGATTGAAAAAATACGCGGGACGCTTTCTTTCAGCGAGGTCGAGCTATGGGATATCCCTTATTATTTCTCTGGAGTCAACAACGAAATCAACGCCTTTTTCCCGATTGATTCACAGCTTGACGATACCCGCGCCAGTCTGAGCGGCCTGGGTTTTCAGCTCGATAAGCTCCCGATTTACTTGACGCTCGAAGAATCACCGGAACGCCCCGGGGATACGAAAACTTTCATTATTAAAACGCCTTATGATCAGCGACTGCAAGGTAACATCGGCAGCGGCTTCGCCGAAATCCGGCGACTGCATGAGCAGTTCGGTTACCTGCTGTATTCTTCATTTATCGCTCAGGATAAACACCTTTATAATCAACCTCTGTACGGACCGTTCGCCGACGGGATGTTGAACGTATTCGGCAGCATAACGGAATCGAAAGAATGGCTGGGGCAATATACTGACGCGCCGCAAAGCTTGATTGACCGTTTTGTCACGGCCAGCCGTGAAAAACATTTGATTGACCTGCGCCTTTTGCTGGTTCGCATGGAATTCGAATTCGAAGCTTACACCAACCCCACTCGCGATTTAAATAAGCTGTATTGGGATATTTTCGAGCGATATATGTCCTTGCCGCGGCATGACGATATCAAAATCTGGGCGCTTGACAGATGTTATATCAACCGGCCGTTGACCTATAAAAACGATTTACTGGCGGTATTGATTGCCGCCCAGACTTTAACCTACCTCGAAAAAAACAACGACAGTATCGTGGGAAACCCCGAGACGCGCGCTT
Organism: Candidatus Zixiibacteriota bacterium; assembly: GCA_049324195.1. Taxonomy (GTDB): domain Bacteria; phylum Zixibacteria; class MSB-5A5; order GN15; family FEB-12; genus JAFGNW01. The sequence goes on from JBMOKZ010000220.1 coordinate 6,667, forward strand.
TCCTTGTCCAGAACTATTTCCGGTTCGGGAGCCGCTACGGCTGGCAGGATTTGTTACAGCGGGGAACCGGTGAGGACCTCAATATCAGCTATTATCTGGACTGGCTGGATATCTGACCGAATTTAAAACCGGCGGTTTGACCCGCCGGTTTTTTTATCTTAGTATCTTCACTTTAGCTATTTTACTTGTATCGCTGTCGCCGTCTTTGTACCTTGCAGGGCAATAAAATAAGAACTTTTGAAAGTCAACGGGATATGGCGGCTGATTTGAAACAAAGCGACCGGATTATTTCCGGTCCCATTGTCCGGACTGTTTTCTCCCTGGCGATTCCGGTAGTACTGGGAATGCTGATGGAATTTGCCCTGCACATCACCGATTTGTTCTGGGTAGGCATGCTGGGACCGGCCGCACAGGACGCCATCACAACCTCAATGGTTGTTATCTGGACGGTATTCGCGTTTATCGCGCTTATCAGTGTCGGTATCACCGCTCTTGTTTCGAGATATATCGGCGCCCGGGATCTGGACAAAACCCGTTTTTATATCAACCAGGGGATGATGCTGGCGGTCTTTCTCGGCCTGTTATTTTCCATAATTGGATATCTGGTCGCGCCCTATATCCTCAAGTTTATGGGACCGGGGGAGAAGACGCTGGTTCAGGCTATTCCGTACCTTCGCATCTTCCTCCTTTCCGCGATTTTTTACACTTTGGTCGAAACCGCCTACGCCGTTTTCCGGGCTTCGGGCGATACCCGCACGCCGACCTATGTCGGCGTCCTGGCGATAGTTATCAATCTGGTTTTGGACCCTGTTTTAATCTTCGGTCTGGGACCCATACCGGCGATGGGTGTGAAGGGTGCCTCGATTGCCTCATCTATAGCCATCTTCGTTGCCGTAGCTATCATTCTGTTTAAAATTTATACCGGGCGGCTGGGTTACGAAGTGACCTCGATTTTTAAACACCGCCCGAACGTTCAGGGGATGCTGAAGATTACGAAAATTGGCCTGCCCGTATCCTCGCAACAGTTCGTTTTTTTGGTTGTCTACTGGTTTCTGATTAGAATTGTCCATCAATTCGGCGATACTGCCGGGGCGGCGATGGGGATTGGAAACCGTATGGAATCATTGTCCTATCTGACCTGTCATGGTTTCGCTCTGGCGGCTTCGACCATGGTTGGTCAGAATCTGGGCGCCAAAAATCCCGACCGGGCCGCGAAAGGCGCCTGGATTGCGGCTGGTCTGGCAATCTCGCTCACCGCCGTTATTGCCGTCTTTTTTGTCTCCATCCCGAACCTCATCGCCTCGATCTTCACGGACAATGCCGAGGTAACAAAAATCGCCGCCGATTATCTCTTTATTCTGGGTCTGTCACAGTTCACCATGGCGCTTGAAATCGTGCTCGAAGGCGCTTTCTCCGGCGCGGGCAATACCGTGCCGCCCATGGTGGTTTCGATACCCGGGGCTCTGTCCCGCATCCCCCTGGCCTATTTCCTCTGTTTTGACCTGGGCTGGGGAATAAACGGCGTCTGGTGGACGCTGACTATCACCACCACAGTCAAATCTTTGATTCTGGCCTCATGGTTCAAGCTGGGTCGGTGGAAATCAAAGGAAGTATGATATTTTCTTGACGCTCAATGGTCGGTATTGTTAATATAAGTTATTGTCATAAGTTGTGGAATTAAATCTAAAGAGGAAAAAATGAGCGACAAATATATCCGCTTCACGACGTCAGCAGGCAGTTCCCCGGTCTATGGGGTACTGACCGGCGAATTTGTAAGAGCGCTTTCAGGCCCGCCATGGAGCCGGCCCGTGAAAACGGGGACACCCCTGCCGCTAACCGAAGTTACGTTGAAAGCTCCTGTCGAGCCATCGAAAATCGTTTGTATCGGTCTCAATTACTATGCCCATGTGAAAGCCTCATATTCTGCGGATGAAGCCCCGGAAAACCCGTTGATTTTTCTCAAACCGCCGTCATCGATAATCGGTCCCGAGGAAAAAATCATCCACCCCGAACAATCCGAACGGGTCGACTACGAAGCCGAGCTGGGTGTGGTTATTGGAAAAACCGCCCGCCACGTCACAGAAGAAAAAGCTGAAGATTACATTTTCGGTTTTACCTGCGTGAACGATGTCACGGCGCGGGATTTGCAGAAGAAAGACGGGCAATGGTCGCGCGCCAAGGGATTTGATACATTTTGCCCGGTCGGCCCGTGGATTGTCACCGAGCTCAATTATCGCGATGTTCTGGTCGAGGGGATTTTAAACGGTACGGTCATGCAGTCCGGCCGGACCGCACAGATGATATTTAATATCCCGTTTTTAATCAGCTATATTTCTTCGGTAATGACCCTCAACCCGGGAGATTTGATTTCCACCGGTACTCCGTCCGGGATCGCCCCGATGAAGCCTGGTGACGTTATCGAGGTAAAGGTCGAGGGTATCGGGAGCCTGATTAACCGGATGACCTGATAAAAGGATGCCTGTTTGACGGAAAGACTTTATTATCGTAACGCCGCCCTGCTGGAATTCGAGGCTGAGATTGTCGACCGGGGACCGTACGGAGAAAAATACTTTACGGTTCTGAACCGCTCGGCTTTTTATCCTACCTCAGGCGGACAGCTTTTCGATACCGGCTTCATTAACGATATCGCGGTAATCGAGGTTATCGAATCCGAGAATGGTGATGTCCGCCACATCACTACTGAACCAGTTGGGGAAATCGGCGCTAAAGTAACTGGTCGCATCGACAAAGTACGCCGGCAGCTTAATCGTCAGATTCACACCGCCCAGCATATTCTCAGTCAGGCTTTTATTCGGCTTTACGGCTGTGAGTCCGTGTCGGTGCATCTGGGGGAGGAATATGCCAATATCGAGCTTAACGCCGAAAATCTCCGCCCGGAGCAACTTCTCGAGGCCGAGAATCTCGCCAACGAAATTATCCGGGATAATCTGCCGGTCGATATTGTCTTCGCTGACGAGGATTTGCTCAAATATCTGCCGCTACGCAAAATTCCGGAACGTATGGGAACGCTCAGAGTGATTAAAATAGCGGATTTCGATTGCTCCGCCTGTGGGGGAACCCATTGTAATTTCACCGCCGAGGTGGGCTGTATCAAAATAATCGGTTATGAAAAAGTACGCGGGCGGGCGTCGGTGAAATTCTTGTCGGGCAATCTGGCTTTTGAGGATTATCGCCGAAGGTTCGAGGTCAGCGATAAGCTGTCTCGTGAGTTGACCTGCCATGTCTCTGATTTGCCCGATAAAATCAACAAGTTGACGCTCGAGAATAAAAACGCCGGTCGAGAAATTGCCCGGCTCCAAAAGGAGCTGCTGCCGATCCGGGCCGAAAAACTCGCCGCTCTGGCAAAAACAATGGGAAAGTTAAAGCTGTGTGACCGTATAATAGATGACCTCGACAGCAGTCTGGTCGGCCAACTGGCGACCGTGACGGCGGATAAAATCGGGGGAGCGGCGATTTTACTGGCGGGTGACCGTCTGTTTTTGGCGGTAGCCGATAACACCGGCCTCAAGGCCGGTGACCTTATCAAAGAATTCGCCGCACATACGGGCCTTCGGGGCGGCGGGGGTCTAAAACTGGCTCAGGTTGGGGGCGTCAAAGCCGAACATTTTGAAAAGTATCGAGATGTTATTTTGAAGATCGCCGATGTTTAAACGCTTTCCGATATATATCGCGGTTTTGGCGGTGACGGTTTTTTTTGTTTTTTCGGGCCGGATTATCGCCCAGGAAAAACAGAAGATGTTTCTCGATTCGGAACATCTCGAAGTTCTGCTCAATCCCCGTCAGGATATCGCCTGGGGTAACGTCATATTCCGCACCGCAGATGGTATTTATTATTGCGATTCGGCTGTCTGGAAAAGGGGAGAGAGCATCAACATGAAGGGGAACGTAATCATCGAGGAAAAAACCTATAAAATCGTCGCCGATTCCGTTTTCTACGATATTCTCAAAAATGAATTCATCGCTCGCGGGGACCACGTCGAACTCTGGTCGAAAGAAGATTCCCTCTTTCTGGTCGGCCGTTATGCCCATTATAACCGCAATACCGGATATTTTTTCATGGAACAGCGTCCGACCATGTTTCTTAAATATCCCGATACGACCAATATGGTCGAGGTCAGAGGAGACTTCCTCGAATACGATTCGGAGACCGAGCGGGCTGAGGCGTCGGGGAGGGTAATTATCACCACCAAGGATCTTTCCACTCTTTCCGGCTGTGCGGTCATGTATCCGAAGTTGAGTGTCCTTGACCTGTCGGAAAAGCCCCGCGCCAAAAGAGGTCATTCTGTCATCACTGGCGAATACATGACCATCACCACGATTAACGACATCATCAGCCGGATTGACGTGATCGATTCCGCCAACGGCGAATTCAACGAACCGGTTGATTCGCTTGAAAGCGATTTCGACAAGTCGCTACTTGCCGGGCACCGGATTATTTTCGATTTTGTTGACGGCGAACTGAACGAGGTGACCTGTTTCGGGCAGGCTTATTCCTGGTATTACCCGGCTGCCGAGGGAAAAGATAAATTCGATGAAAACACCGTTTCCGGCGACACCATCAAATTTCATGTGAAAAACGAGAAATTGCACGATGTCGAGGTTATTGGCGGCTCGATCGGCACCTATGTAAGCGGGGAACGGCCGAACGAAGCCGATTCCGTCTCCAAGTCGCCCAGGATTGACACCGTCGATTATCAAGCCTGTTACATCAATTACAGCCTTAAGGATTCCGTTATCACTCTTCAGTGCCAGGGTCATGTGAATTCGGGCCAGGTTGAACTCGACGCCTATAAAATAGCGTTCGATACCAAAAGGAGAATTATCGAGGCGTTTTCGGCCGAGACGGTAGCGCGTGATACCCTGACCAAAGAAGAATTCGAGACGCTCGAGAAGAAATACGGTCCCAATGATATCCCCGTCATATTAAAGGACGGGACCGATGAGCTTTACGGCGATTATCTCGAATATTCCATCGATACCTACAAGGGACGTATCATCCAGTCCCGGTCGAATTATGAGCAGGGAACCTATTACGGAGAAAACGCCTATCGATCCCGAAAAGATATTTTCTACGTCCGCAACGGCCGCTATACGCCCTGCGATATCAATTTCCTGCACTTCTTTTCGTGCAATATGAAGCTCCTGGAAAAAAACAAGCTGATTGCCAAACCGGTGGTCATGTATGTCGGCCGCATGCCGGTCCTGGCTTTGCCGTATTACGTGTTTCCCTTAAAGAAAGGACGCCATTCCGGATTCCTGCCGTTCACGTTGGGTAATATCGAGCGGGGCGACCGGTATATCAGGAATGTCGGGTATTACTGGGCGGCTTCGGATTACTGGGATATCCAGTCGGCAGTGGACTATTACGAGCGTGAACGCACGATTAATTTTTACAATAAGGTGCGATACAAAAAACGCTATGTTTACGAAGGCTATATTTCCGGAAACTATACCCGCGAGACGGGTTATCTTTATTCCACCGCCTCGGAATCGAAGAGCACCCGCT
>JBMOKZ010000221.1:0-12191 GCA_049324195.1 Candidatus Zixiibacteriota bacterium
GGTGGCGTCATCGCCAAGGTAGGCAACGGCTGTATGCGGTTCGAGCTGCTCGAGAACTTTTTTAACCGCGGCGCCTTTGTCGACACCCTGGACGCGAATTTCCAAACCGCCGTCGAATTCATGTACGAACAATCCGTACTGTCGCACGGCTTCGGCCCACCGGTTTAAAACTTTGTTTCGGATTGAATCGGCCCGGTCACGGTCGAGACCGCGCCAGTGAAAGGCCAGGCTGGTCGGTTTCTTTTCGTGACAGCTTTCCAGACCTTCTTTTACTGACCATTCGTCGGCTGCAACCAGCCCCCGCACGGCTATTTCATTGACCGGCACCAGTTCATATTCGCCGTTTTCCTTCAAATGTTCGGCGCCGTGACTACCCCATATTTCGGGAAGACGTTTGGTTTCCAGCAGGGGTTTCAAGTCCTCAATCGTCCGGCCGGAGACAATAATCAGACGGGTTTGGTCTGATGCCATGAGGGTGTTGAGACGTTTCCGTACGCCGGGATAGGGTATTGCCCGGCCACGCTCGGTGACGTATGGCGCCAGGGTGCCGTCGTAATCGAGCATAAGCACCCGGTGCGGGGCATTCGCCAGTTCCTTGAAAAAGGTTTCGGCGTTGGTTAAAGTTTTGAATGTTTTCATAGCATCAATTCGTGATCAGATGATTAGACAGCCCGCGCCGCAAGCCCAGCATCAGGGTCAGATATTCGCGCAGATGGCGATTAAGCAAAAAGTTTTCGAATACGAATCTGCGGGCGGTCATGCCCTGGACTTTTATTTTTTCCGGATGGCGCAGCAGTTCCCGGATGCGCAGAGCCGCGCCCTCGGGTGTATCTACAAGATATCCGGTATGGTGGTTGTGCACCTGCAGTTTGATGCCGCCGACATTGCCGCCGATAACCGGTTTGCCTTTCCACATCGCCTCGGTGACGGTCAACCCGAAACCCTCCTGAAGCGATTTCTGCATGATAATGGTCGAGAGGCGCTGGATGGCGTTGATGGTCAAATGGGCGTCGCCGGGAAGCATCAGGACATGGATCCGCTCATTGCCCCGGGCGGCGTCCTTTACCTCCTCGAGCACCGCGGTGCCCTCGGGATCATCGGTGGCTCCGCCGCCAGCCAGAATCAGGTGAGCGTCGACCGAACCGTCGAGCAGGTTGAAGGCGTGGATTACACCGATCGGGTCCTTGAACCGGTCGAACCGGGACACCTGGGTGATAATAGTGCCTTTGCGGGGTATATTCAATGATTCCAGCGTGGCATCGATTTCGCTTTGGGTCATCTCGCGGTTTTTTTCGCTCAGGGGGTCGATACTGGGTGCGATAATGAATTGCGGATGTTCCAGTTTCTGGGCAAATTGCGGCATGGAGAAAATTGAGGCGTCGTAACCGGTGACTTTCGAGCGCAGATAGTTCCATACTTTTCGGTTGGGATGACTGACATCGATATGACAGCGCCAGATCCATTTACCCCGACGGTTGGGGCAGAATTCCAGCAGGGTGGCCGGCTGAGGGTCGTGAATGAAGACGAAGTCGGCTTCCTCGAGTCTGGCGCGAAGTTTTTCGGCGTTTTCGGCGACCGTGCTCTCATAAATATCGAGCATATATTTTGACAGAACAACCTCGTTCCCCTGCAAACCGTTGTGAAAAGTCTTGGTGGTATTGTAGTATTCCGGGGAGCCGGTGACGACTTCCCATGAGGTTTCCAGACCCAGTTCGTTCATCAGGGGCACCAGCCAGGACAGAATCTCAGCCACGCCGCCGCCCACTTTGGTGGAGTTGACATGTACCACTTTGGAACCGGCCAGTTCCCGGCTGACCTGTTTTAACTGGGAAATCGCGTTACTGCCGACTACGGCTTCATAATCTTTCAAGGTGTGTTTCATGGGTTTCTCACCGGGGCTGCCTGTTGCAGGGCGGTCATGAGTTTTTGTTTCAGTTCGGGCAGAGCTAGAAAATAGAAATCAATCCCGTGCAAAGCGTCCAAAAATGGCTTGACACTGTCGCCGAAACCGCTCAGCCAGGCAGAGAAGTCGTCGGTGCGGTTTTCGGTACGACGGCGAGCCTCGACAAAATGATAGTAAATCGAGCTGAGACTCATCTGGGGCAGCAGGCGAACGATATCCTCAGGCGTTTTAAGCTCTATCCCGGTGTCGAAAACCACCGTGACGGCCTGCATAAACCGGAATTCTTCGCCGCGTGGCGCCCAGGGGAAATAAGTCAGTTCGCTCAGACGTTCATCGAGAATGTCCAGGACATAAAGGCGTAATTGCTCGAAATCGTCGAGCGTGTAGGGATTGATGATACCCAGCCGCTCGGCCAGAATCCGGTCGCGGATATTGCGAACCGCCCAGACAGCCAGATCGTTGCGGAATTCCGGGTCATCGAAAGTCGGCCGAATGACGGTCTCACAAAAATGGTGAAACAAGCTATCCACCGGACAGATTTTGATACGCTCTCGCAACTCTCTGAGATTCATGGCGGTGCTGAGACCGGCCACGCGCGTAATCAGGGTGCAATCTTTGATATTAAAAGGCATATTATATTTCTCGGATGTAATTTTCATTTTCTTTAGAATCCTGTCCGTATTTGTGGCGGCTCGGGACGAAAATAAGGGCCGGGTCAAGACGACTCCCTTTCATTATATATATTTTTAAACAGACAACAACCGATTTAGTTCAATTTATCTGGGGATTGTTGCCGTGATATCCGAAAATGACCGCCCGCCCCGCTTCTTAAGCCATGAAATAACGGGATTTTTACTTTAAAAGCAGTCAGGAAGCGGACTGTGACTGAGGTATAAAAAGTCAATCAAAGCGGTGATGTCGCTGATATCGATGACTTTCGCGGTATCGCCGCTGGCATTCGCCTCCTCGAGACAACACAGCTCCTGATGAGTCAGGTACAGATTGTCAATCAGGCGGGTGATATCGGCGATATCGACATCATCGAAAGCGTCGCAGTTGACGTTGCCCACCGTCCCCTTACAGCACTCACAGGCGTCGCCTTCATCATCGCCGTCGCTATCGGTCTGGTCGGGATTGTAAACCCCGGGGCAGTTGTCAAGACTGTCGACCACACCGTCACTGTCGGCATCGGCATTCTCGGGAATCAACTGGATATCGAGTCTGACCGACGAGGTGTCGTCCGTGAGGGTGATATCGGTCACGGTTTGCGGGATATAACCGTCGGCGATAAACTGCAGGTCATAGACGCCGGCCAGCAGCATGCGGTGGTAGTCGCCCACGTCGGGGTCGGTGTAAACTTCGGAACTGTCGGCATCATGGTCCAAAACTTTAATCGTGGCGGCTACCGGCAGGCCGGTGGTGTAATCGGTTACAACGCCACGGATACCGTCTAAGGCGTGTTCGATATAGTTCAAGAACGAAGCCCGGTTGTACAGCCAGTAATTGGGCAGCTGTGATTCCGAGACCAGTTTGATATCCGAAAGCTCGATTGTCATTTCGCGGCAGCCGTGCCAGTAGGTCATGAAATCCTGACGTCCGCCGGCTACCGGGTACCAGTTATAACCGTTGGTCGTGCCATCGTCGAGATAATCCATATAGCCGACGTAACTGTTGGCCTGGGCGGTGTCGGCGTATTCGTGGGCCACGTACTGCATCCAGGTGTCATCGGGATGGCGCCGGGACCAGGTATCCCAGGGGTAGTTGACCACCTCAGCGCCCCCATGAAAATTGGCCGAGATGATAAAATGATGGCTTTCGGCCAGATTCATCATGGCAATTGTTTCGGGTTGCCAGGTATTATTGTCGGGATGGTCGCCATCGTCCGGGTCGGGGAAATTGCGGTTCAGGTCAACCCCATAAGCGTTGTAACGAGTGGCCGCATAAACGGTCATATCGCCCCCGTTGTAAGTTCCATCGGGATTGGCCAGCGGGTTTATCCAGATTTCCATGTTATCTGCCAAATTGGTCATTCTCGGGTCGGAACCGTAAGAGGTCAGGAGGGAATCGATAAGTCGGAGCGTCAGGATATAACCTACCAGTTCATCGCCGTGCATCGAACTGGTATATAACACCTCGGGTTCGTCCTCTTCGACCGTTACGTTGTCGGAAATTTTGGCGAACAGGATTTCCCGGCCCTCTACCGAATATCCGACATTGACAACCTGGCAGAGGGAAGGATATTCGGACATGAACTGATACATCATGTCCACATACGTATCATACGAAGGATAAGCATCCCACTCGGCCATATCGGCGGTACTGGCGGCGACGCGGGGTTTGAGGAGGGTGCCGGGATGGGGCAGGATTTCACAGTCGTAGCCCAGGGCTGCGAACGCGGTCAGCGCGTCATCGGTGGCATAGGCGTATACCGTCAAACCGTTGACATCGTCAATCGAGACAAGACGGGTGATTTGTTCCAGTTCCCGATGGGATTCGATTTGAAATTTGAAATACAGTTCTCCGCCGAGCGCGGATAAATTAATCCCGAAAACCAAAATGAGAAAAATAATTATTTTCTTCGACATCAGCTCTTCCTATAAAGCAAAGTTGTCATTATCAGTTATCGCCGGGTCTAAGGACAAACCAGGTCCGGACCGTCGAGATAGAGGAACGATATTATCCGGGTGATATCGGCGATATCGGGTTCGCCCCCGGAGTTGTTGGTGTCGGCGGCCTCCATATGTACCGGGGGCGGGCCGTTGAGATATAAATATGAAATCAAATATGTAATATCTGAAATATCCGGTTCGCCACCGGAATTGTTGATGTCGCCACAGATAAAGGCCTCGTGTCCCGACACGTTCAGTTCGACTGGGATAATCCAGGGATTGTTCGAAGTATAGGGGTCGTTGCTGTAAATTTCCAGGTTGAGAAAATAACTGCCGGAGTCAAGGGATTCACTGGTAAAACAACAGGCGATGGTATCGGCCGTGCCGGGGTCGAGCGAACCCGCCTGTTTTGCCATGTTCAGCCATTGATAAGGGCGGTAAAAGACTATCGCCAGCTCGTCGTGCAAGTACGGGGTCAGGAAAGCGACTTCCAGCCCGTCGGTGCCATCCTGGTTTTCGATTCCCACCGTGCAGTTGTTGACGTCGAATCCCGGTGCGATCGACTGATACTGGAATCTGATAGAGCCGTCGGCGTAGATGATAACCTCGGCGGTGACGACGTCGCCGACGTCGGCGCCGAATTCCGGATAATTGACGAACTGTACGACACAGCGGTTGGACGACGTATCCAGATAGACATGGTCGCTGGTATTGAAATCATCGTCGGCATCGAGGTCGTCCCAAAGCCAGGCGAGAATGTTGTTGGGCAGGCTGGTGTCGGGAATCGAGGTTTTATAGCGGGAGGCCATGCTTTCCGGGGAGAAGCCGATAATGCCGTTGGAGCCGACATAAATCTCGTTGTAGGTGCCGCCGTAATAGTCGAAAGCGAATCCGAGCGGATACGGCCCGCCGTAGTTGTCATCACTCAAATCGTTGCCGATGTCGATTCCGGTCGAGGAGACATCGACCCAGGCATAATCCGGTCCGGTCGGGTCGTCCGAGTCAATCCAGGTATAACCGTAGGCGTCCGGTCCGCCGGCGTCCTTCTCGACCGGGAACCCGGTCCGAGGGTCGTCGGCGCCCTTGATATCGACATACTCGTTGAAGTTGTCGGGATATTTCCTGCGCGACGGCTCCCGGAGCGAGGCATCGGACAGTGAGGCGTAAATGTTCGATTTATATGTTTCGGCCGGAACAATCTGGATGCTGTAGCTCAGGCCTCCCTGACCGTCGTTTTCGATAATTAAATTTTCCGTGGTCGAGTCGTTCTGATTGATAGATGCGCTCAGCAGGGTGGGCAGGACGTTGATAGCGGGCGGATAGTCGACCCGGATATCATCCGCGAACCAGTCGTCGTAACCCGAGTAGGTCCCGATCGAGTAAAGCCGCAGCCGGAAATTGTCGTGGAAAGCGTCGGAGGGCAGACCATAATTTACCTGTTCGAAAAAGTTCATATTGTAACCGCTGCCGAGATGGGTGTTGATGGTAATCCATTCGAGCGAGCTGTTGAGGTATTGCACCACCAAATCATCGTCGGCGTCGGGCGGTTCGCCGCCGCCCGTACGCTGGTAATAGTACGACAGCATGACTTCGTTCTGCGAAGCCAGGTTTAGAGGTCCGGTGATGACCGTATCGTTGCCGCCATCAAGTCGCAGGGAATAAGGCAGAGAAGGCGTGTTCAGCCCCATTACCGACGGTACGGCACCGTTGTTGTATGACCAGCTTTCGGAATTGAGAGTGTCGGTTAAAAACGGCTCGAACCAGGGGAACCGTTCCGGCGTCCCGGAGGAAAAAGAGAACAGGTACGAAACCGCCGTGATATCGTTATTGCCCGCGGAGACGGCTTCGAGCCGGACCGAGTCGGTCATGTTCATTTCGGCATCGCCGGGGATTTCCACGCTGACCTTGAAAGAAAAAGTGTCGTCGTGCGGTACCGAACCGGTGGCGGAAATGACTGTGTTTCCGGTTTCGTCCCAGATGGCGGACGCCCAGTCGTTACCGGTCAGATTTAGACTGTAACTGTCGGTATAAACGCCGGTATTGACCAGTTGCATATCGTACCAGAGCGTATCGGAACGGTAGGTCGACCGACTGCTATAGGCCGGATTCAGCTCCAGGTCGTAATCGATAACCCGGAACGAGTACACGCTGCTGGAATCGATTTCATCGTCGACATTCCGTGCATAAACATAATAATATATTTTCGTGCCGGGAGCCTGAGCCGGGATATAAGCGTGGTATTCGGTGGTGTCGCCGCTGTACTGTTCGAGCGTGTCCAACGATCGGATGCTGTTTATTTCAAAGTACAATAAAAGCGAATCCTCGACCAGATCCGACTGGGAGAGAATCTGGCAGGTGACTTCGTAGTCGTTGACGCTGTCTTTGGTGTCCGGCAGGATATCGGCCAGAATGAGCAGACCCGAAGGATAGCGGCCATTGAGAGTAAGCACGCCGAGGCTGTCCGGGTCGAGCCAGTCGCGCAACCGGGTTTCGGCTGTGCTTCCGTAGTTCCAGGAGATGGACAGTTTGCCGTACCAGTCGGGCAGGATATTATCGCAGGAGGCATAACCGCCATGGAGCTGACCGATAACCCGATGGTTCTTGTCGAACAGGGGGCCGCCCGACGATCCGCCCTCGGTGGTGCCGTCTTCCCAGTTGCCGATCCGCCAGTGGGTGTCGCCACTGCCGGGATCGTCGGCATAGGCGGAGGTGGTCAGGGCGTTAAAATCGAACGATATTTTCTTGATATCCCCGGAGGGATGATGGATGGTGACCGAACTGTCGGTGGCGTTGTTCTCGACCGACCAGCCGGCGTAATAGACGTTGAAGGAGTCCGGCGGGGTTTCGCTCAGTTCCACCAGGGCGAAATCGGAATAAGGATTGGTGGCGCGCAGGGTGGAGCCGGAGACGGTCATATAAGTCGGACCATCGATATTGGTGCACGAGGGACTTTCGTAATTGAACATGAACACCCAGGTTTCCGGGGTGCCCAGACAATGGTTGGCTGTCAAAAAATAAGGCGTCAGGTCCTGACGGGCATTGTTGACCAGGGTGCCGGTGCAGATGCGCTGGCCGCTGCCAGTGAGAATCATGGCTACCGAGCGTTTTTCGTTCTGCCAGGGCGCGCCTTCGGGACAGTTGATATTGTTGTTACAGGCGCCTGATTCGCCGAAATCGACAAAATCCTTGACCACATCGTAATTGAACAGGTTGCGGTAGGCATGAACCACGCGCTCGACGGCGATTTCGCCCGGAAAAGTTATTTGGGCCGGTTCGTAATATTCCAGATAGCAAGTGTTGCCCTTGACCGGGGCGGTTGCGAATTTTTCATATTCCTTATTGTTATCCGAAGTAAAAGCTCCCAGTACCTGCGACTTATCCTCGTTGTACAGGTAAAACCGGGCGCCCTCAGGTAAAATAAACCGGCTGTACACCAGGTTGATGGAATAAGCGTCGGGACAGTTTATCTTAAGCCGCCACAGCCGGCTGCCGTCACTGAGGTCTTCCCAGGTACCGGAATTGTCAAGATTGTAATTGACCTCGAAACCATACCCGAACCGGAAGGGAATATCTTTGCCGGCGTCGCGGGCGTCTTCATCGAGTAACGCCTGGCGGTCGATTGAGGGCATGGTCAATGACTGGATTGAAGTCTGGGTTATGCGGCTGAAACTGACGGGACGGCCGCCTTTACTGACCTGGGCCGGAATGGCCGCCGCCAAAATCAATATTACAAGAATGATATATCCATATAGAAGCCTGGTGTTCATACGATACCTTTAATAAAGGATTAAATCATATCTGTCTTATCGACAATATGAACCTGATAAGTACCAAAAAAAATAAAACCCGGTGAAACCCCGGATATAGCAAAAAATACCGCCCCGATAAATTAAAAACAGCAGATATGCACCGGCCTTAATGTTTAACCCCTGTTCGGGGTATAATTTTGTAACTACATGCCTCTCGGCAACTTAAGTATAGTCAAAAAAAGGCGTCATGTCAAGAATAATGTATGATTTGACCGGGTGATGGGTGTTACAATAATTTATAAAATATAATCGTACTATTATCTCAGTTTAATCTTGTTAGCCGGGTCAGATAAGCCATATACTGATAATAGCTTATAAACTCATTTGGAATAATGTCAAAAGTTTCTTATTTGAAATATCTGTCCCGCCGACAAACCATCGGTCTTTTTCTGGGGCCGGTCTTAGCTGTAGTAATCCTTTTCGGAACGAATCTTAATGCTGATAATCCCGCCGTTACCAGAACCGCCGCGGCGGCGGTGCTGATGGCGGTTTGGTGGGTCACCGAGGCGATTCCGATTCCGGCGACAGCCCTGCTTCCGGTGGCTCTGTTTCCGCTGATGGGTATCATGGACGGTAAAGAAGTCGCCGCGATGTATTTCAACAACGTTATTTTTCTGTTTATCGGCGGGTTTATCATGGCGCTGGCCATGCAGCGCTGGCGACTTCACAAACGTATTGCCCTTAAAATTATCTTGCTGATCGGCATCAGTCCCGGACGACTGCTTCTGGGTTTTATGATGGCGACCGGTTTTCTGTCGATGTGGATTTCCAATACGGCGGCCGCGATGATGATGGTGCCAATTGCCATGGCGATCATAACCAAGCTCAAAGAAAATTTCGATTCAACCCTGGTTCGTCGTTTCTCCGTAGGCCTTTTAATCGGGATCGCCTACGCATCATCGATCGGCGGCATGGCCACGTTAATCGGTACGCCCCCCAATCTGGTGTTCATGCGCATTTTCCAGATGTATTTCCCCGAGGCTCCGGAGATTACTTTTGCCGAATGGTTCATATTCGGAGTGCCGTTTGCGATGGTTTTTCTCGCGATTGCCTGGGGACTTTTGATGCTGCTGTTTGTCCCGAAAAGAAAAAACCTGAAAGCCGATATCGAGATTTTCAAACAGGAATACCGGGAACTGGGGAAAATGAGGTACGAAGAAGCGGTGGTGCTGATGCTGTTCTGTCTGATGGCGATTCTGTGGCTGTTTCGTAACGATATCAATCTGGGGGGAGCGGTCATTCCCGGTTGGTCCGGCCTGATGCCGCAGGCGAAATTTATCGATGACGGTACGGTGGCAATACTGATCGCCGTGCTGCTGTTTATCGTCCCTTCACGAAGTGATAAACATGAGCGTCTGATGAACTGGGAAACCGCCCAGAAACTTCACTGGGGCATCGTCATTCTTTTCGGGGGCGGTTTCGCTCTGGCGGGGGGATTCGAAGCCTCCGGCCTGTCGGTCTGGTTGGGCGGGAAAATGACTGGGTTGAGCGGTTTTCCTCCGCTGCTTTTGATTCTGACAGTATGTCTTTTGTTGACGTTTTTGACCGAGCTGACTTCCAATACCGCCACCACCCAGATGATATTGCCCATTCTCGCATCGCTGGCGGTGGCGGTAAAGGTGCATCCGCTGCTGCTGATGATTCCCGCCACCCTCTCGGCCTCGTGCGCTTTCATGCTGCCGGTGGCGACGCCGCCCAACGCCATTGTGTTCGGCTCAGGGGAGATAAACATGCCGGACATGATTAAAAGCGGGTTTATCTTAAACCTTGCTGGCGCCATCGTAATTACTATTTATATTTACCTGGTGGGAACCGCCATATTTAATATCCAACCTGGTGTGATGCCGGACTGGTCAATCTTGAAATAAAAAGGACTCGCTACCTATGCCCGGGAAATTGCCCCGAATTTTTGAATTCAGGATGCTGGATGTTTTTATCGTGCTGGTGCCGTTTGCGCTCTACTTGTTGATGACCTGGCCCTTGCGGGACTGGCTGGTCGATGACGCCGGGGTAACCTTCGCCTATGCTCGTAATCTTGCACAAGGTCATGGCCTGGTGTCGCAGCCGGGGGCGCCGCCGGTCGAGGGTTTTTCCAATCCCCTCTGGCTTTTTCTGATGGTGCCGTTTTTCTGGTTCAAGCTGTTTCATCCCTATCTCGTTCCCAAGATAATCAGCGCCCTGTTGGTGCTTTTTTCTTATGGCTATATTCATCGCTTGCTGATGAAATTTACCGGCGGACGGGAGCTGGCCTCGTTTGCCGTTCTGGTCGTTCTTTCGTTGAACACGTCGTTTGTCGCCTGGACCTGCTCCGGACTGGAAAATGCTCTGTATGTTTTTTTGATAGTAATTCTATTCACTATATCGGTAAAATTTCTCGACCGGGAAAATTCACCGGGGCGACTGGCGTCTCTGGCGGGTCTAATCGCAACCGGTATCGCTCTGACACGTCCCGACGGGCTGGTCTATTCGGCGATGTTTCCTCTGATAATAATTGTTGACCGTCTGGGACGGGTTGACAAAAATATCGACCGGGTAACTCTCGGCCAGCTGGCTTCCTACGGTGCGGTCTGGGTGGTCTCGTACGGCGGGTATATTCTTTTCCGGGTGTTATATTTCGGTCAATTGCTGCCGAATACGGCTTATGCCAAAGGCGGTCCGAAAATAAGTCAGGTTGTTTCCGCTCTCTTTCTCCAAAACGATTACCTTGACAAATTCCAGAAACTGTCGCAATCGGTCTGGGGTTTCAAGCTCTGGCTGGTGTTGCCCGCGGTATTACTGGTGATGGTGACCCTCTGGCTGGCTTACGACGAAAATCGCCGACGAAATTTCGTCTTGCTCCTGATGACGTTCTGGGGCTATTTTGTTTTCATGATTATGCCCAACGATTGGATGGGGGAGTACCGTTTCGCCACCCCGTTTTTCGTATTTTATCTGATGCTTACCGGGGTGCTGTTTTCGTTCGTACTGACCAGGTATTTAAGAAATTCGCGTTATCGAACCATTGTCGGCATCGCCCTGGTGGTCGTGTTAGCCATTGTCGCGGTCAAAGTGCATTATCCGCGCCTGGAAACTTTCTACCGCGGTAAACTGGTCGCGTTCGAGAGGATCGCCCATCTCTATCCGTTCAAGTTCAACGAGTATGCCGAAAAACTGGGGATTAAGGAAGGGTCGGTGCTGCTGCCCGATGTCGGGGCTACGCTCTATTATTCGAAACTTCGTGTTTATGACCTGGTTGGTCTGTGTGATTCGACGATAGCCCGGACCGTTCGGAAGGATAAAAAAAGATTTTATGATTATGTTTTCGAGGATACCAAACCGACGTTCATCCATACCCACGGCAACTGGACGCTGCTCGCCGGGTTTGCGGGCGACCCGAGATTTCGCCGTGATTATGTTCCCGTCAGGGAATATCCGGATAAATGGATCAAAGAAGTGGCCTCGAAAGACATGATGTCCGGCGATTATGTCCGCCGGGACGCCGTCATCGGCAAAGAAAAAATTCTCGAAAGTTTGAAATGAATACACGCCGAAAAAAAACTTTCGCCTGGCACCCTTTTTTGTTCGGGGTGTTTCCCATTCTCTTTCTCTATGCCCAGAACGCCCGCGAAATGGTGCTGAAAGATATTTTTTTGCCGCTCGGTATGACCCTGGCGGCGACTATGGTTCTGCTGGTTGTTCTCAAATTGGTTCTTAGAAGTTCGGATAAAAGCGCCCTAATGACGACCGTTCTTCTGCTGTTGTTTTTCACCTACGGTCACCTGGTCGCGGCTCTTTTGGAATTCAGGTTTATACTCGAGGAAACGGTAATCGGGCCTAACGGTCTGGTTCTGGCAGTCTGGCTGGTGCTGCTTTATTACGCTGTCAAATTCA
>JBMOKZ010000222.1:0-1554 GCA_049324195.1 Candidatus Zixiibacteriota bacterium
AAGATTGAAGTATCCCGCCGCCTTCACGTAATCGTCGGACAGGTCCGTATCCTGGATGGTGGGATCGTCGGAATTGATGGTCACGGGAACCCCCAGCCGGTACAGTCTGCCCAGGGGGTGATTCTTTTCGTCGCTCCATGAACCGGTTTGATAGTTCGAGGTAATGCACTGCTCCAGAGGAATTCGATGCTCTTTGAGGAAGTCCTGGAGTTTCGGGTCGTGGATCGTCGCGGTGCCGTGTCCGATCCGGGAGGCGTGCAGCTTTACGGCTGACCAGATCTCGGAAGAGGGGGTTACTTCTCCGGCGTGAATGGTGGTTTTGTATCTGCCGTCGTTCTTGATGATTTCGAAAAGATCGGCGAAAAGATCCACCCTGAAGTTCTGCTCGTCCCCGGCAAGGTCTATACCGACGATATCGCCGATGTCCAAATCCCTGATCGTTCGATACAGGGCTATCATATCCTTCTGTTCCTGTTTGCCCCGGTTGAAGGTTATCAGGTATTTCACCAGCACTCCGGTTTCCCGGGAGGCTTTATTACTCGCCTCTATAATGAGTTTTATGATTTCCCGGCGATCGAAATTATTGTACGCCGCGAAGTGTTCCGGATTGAAGCGGAGTTCGATGTAGAAGAGCCCGTCGTCTTTGAAGGTTTTCACCGACTCGTAGGTGATGGAGTAGACGTCGTCCAAAGAGCGGTACCAATCGTTTTTGAATTTCGAAAGGAACAGCTGAAAATCGGGTTTCGAATCCTTGGGAAATTGGAAGAAATTTTTGAACGTATCGAGGTCGCCGGGGACATCGAGGTTGTTCTTTGTCGCTATGTGAAAGAGGGTTTTAAGTTCGAAGGTTCCTTCCAAATGCCGATGCAATTCGATTTTTGGAAAATGGTTCCACACGTTTTTGTTTTCGGAGTCTTGCATTGCTCTGATCCTTCCGGTTACTCGGTTTCTCGTGTACGAGGGTTTCTCCTGCTCCACGTACTATAAATCTAATATATTTTAGAGAATTTTCAACCCCGGAAAGAATTTGTTTAAAGGAGCGAAAAACGGAAGGCTCCGGCGGGAGCCTTCCCGCTGTATCGGGACTAAATCGACTCGACGGATTGAACTTCGGGTACCGTTTTTTTCAGGTACCGTTCCACACCCTGTTTTAAAGTCATCTGAGACATGGGACAGCCGTGGCAGGCTCCCTTCAGCCGAACTTTTACGATTCCCGTTTCGTCCACGCTGACAAGCTCGATATCTCCTCCGTCCGCCTGAAGCGAGGGGCGAACATCCTGAATAGCGGCGAGTACCTTTTCTTTCAACATAGTTTCTCCTGGGGAAAATAATACTTACGAGATATGATTTCGTCAATGTCGCTTGAAATAGCTGGTATTTTTTTTCCCCATTTTGTATACTCCTCCGCAATGGGAAAGACGATCGTATTTGCCAATCAAAACGGCGGAGTCGGAAAAACGACCACCGCGGCGAACCTTGGTTCCTATATCGCCGAGGGAGGAAAGAAGGTTCTTCTCATCGACTTCGACCCGCAGGGCAACT
This sequence comes from Candidatus Zixiibacteriota bacterium, assembly GCA_049324195.1. GTDB lineage: Bacteria > Zixibacteria > MSB-5A5 > GN15 > FEB-12 > JAFGNW01. The sequence goes on from JBMOKZ010000222.1 coordinate 1,543, forward strand.
TGTCGAGCAGCG
>JBMOKZ010000223.1:0-3223 GCA_049324195.1 Candidatus Zixiibacteriota bacterium
CTCGGAGTTGCCGATGATGTTGCGGAATTTCTGGTCGATATCGGCGGCCAGTTGTTTTTCGCGGGTCTTGAGGGTGGACACCTCAGTTTGCGATTTCCGCAGTTTGAGTCCGGCGGAAATCGTCGCCAGGAATTTCTCGTTCTGCCAGGGTTTGAGAACGAAATCCGCCGCGCCTCTTTTAATGGCCGTGACCGCCATCTCGACATCGCCATAAGCGGTTATCATAATTACCACCGCCGCAGGGTCAATATCCAGAATCCGTTTCAGCCAATGAAAGCCTTCCTGTCCGCTGGATACGTCGAGCGTAAAATTCATGTCCAGAAGGATAACGTCGTAATTTTCCCTGGTCATCAGGGTCGGTATCCTTTCCGGGTTGCTTTCGGTGTCAACCTGAATGATATGCTGTTTTAAAAGCAGACGGGCGGCCTGCAGCACATCCTCGTCATCGTCCACCACCAGGATTTTACCGTTCTTTTCACTCATACAGGTATCTTCCGGATTTTAGATTATAATTCACAGTCAGCCTTTCCATGAGGTGTCAAATATTTATTATAAGTTTTTTTTATTTCAAGAAAACTTTAAAACGGTTTGTTTTAATGTACGGATACGAACAGTATTTGTTGCATTATCGGACACTTTTTATTTGTCGAGTATTAGCCAAGTTATTGTATAACAATTACATGCTGGTTACGGCACCGGTCTTGCTGATTCGCAAAAAAGAAGAATAAAAAACGCAACATGGAACGACATTAGGCCATATATGAGAAAAGAGAGATAAAAAGATGGATAGAATAATAGAAAAGAAGAAGTGGCCCCCCAAAAAAATCGCCTGGCTGGCATCCGGTGCGGTTTTAGTGCTCCTCATCATCTATACCCTGATTTCGACCACGGCCGGTTCCACCTACCGGGTCGATTCAACCCGGCTGACGGTGGCCGAAGTCACGCAGGGCGAGTTTCAGGAGTTTATCACATTTACGGGCGCGGCCATGCCGATTCGGTCGGTCTTTCTCGACGCCACGGAGGGTGGCAGTGTTACCGAGGTATTCGTGGAAAACGGGACATTCGTCAATGTCGGCGACCGGATTCTGCAGCTTGACAACACCGATTTGCATCTGGATATCATGTACCGCGAGGCGCAGTTGTTCGAGCAGATTAACAATCTGCGCAACACCCGTCTGGCGATGGAGCAGAACAGCCTGTCGTTGCGCGGCGACATGCTGGAAATCGACCACCAGATCGATGACGCCCGGCGTGATTATGAACAGAGCGTCAAGCTTCTGGAAAAGAATCTCGTTTCCCAGAACGAATTTGACCGGGCAAAGGAGAATTACGATTACTGGATGAAACGGCGGGAGTTGACGCTGGAAACTCAGCGGCAGGATTCCCTTTTGCGGACAATCCAAATCGAGCAGCTCGAAGCCTCGGTGGAGCGCATGCAGGTGAATCTCGGGGTCGTCAAACAGAAACTCGAAAACCTGGTTGTGCGGGCGCCGATTTCGGGCCAGTTAACCTCGCTCGACGCCGAGGTCGGGGAGCTGAAATCCCGTGGCACGAGGCTGGGGCAAATTGACGTGCTCGAAAGTTTCAAAATACGCGCGCCCGTGGATGAGTATTATATCGCCCGGGTCAACGAGGGACAGACGGCCACCACCGAAATCAACGACGTTACCTATAACCTGAGCGTCAAGAAGGTCTATACGGAGGTGCGCGACGGGCGTTTCCAGATTGACATGGAATTCGACGGTCAGGCACCCGACGACATTCGGCGGGGACAGTCGGTCCAGGTGCGGCTGATGCTGGGCGACCTCGAGGATGCGGTGCTTTTGCCGCGGGGCGGGTTCTACCAGAAAACCGGCGGCAACTGGATTTACGTGCTTGACGAGTCCAACAAGTTCGCCGTCAAGCGGGAGATTTCGATCGGTCGTTACAATCCCAAAGTTTACGAAGTACTCGACGGTTTGCAGCCGGGCGAGCGTTGCATTATTTCGTCGTATGAAAATTTCGAGGACTTCGACCGGATCGTCTTCAGCGACCGGTAGAGATTCGCGCCTGAGCGCTGGATAAAAAAACAAATAAAGATATAACGGAGAAATTTTAATGATTCGTACCAAGGACTTGATGAAGGTGTACACCACCGATGAGGTGGAGACGACCGCCTTGAACCATATCAATCTGGAAATCAAAGACGGCGAGTTCGTGTCCATCATGGGACCGTCGGGATGCGGCAAATCGACCCTTCTGAACCTGCTGGGACTTCTGGACAATCCCACCGCCGGGGAGTACTTTTTCATGGGCGACCAGGTCTCCCGCTATTCCGAGCGGCAACGGGCGTCCGTTCGCAAGGGCAGTATCGGTTTCGTGTTCCAGAGTTTCAATCTGATCGATGAGCTGACGGTGTACGAAAATGTGGAGCTGCCGCTGCTGTATCTCAACGTGAGCGGGGCTGACCGCAAAAAGCGGGTCGATGAGGTTCTGGAGCAGATGCAGATCATGGCTCGTAAAAATCACTTCCCGCAGCAGCTATCGGGCGGGCAGCAGCAGCGCGTGGCGGTTGCCCGGGCGGTGGTCGCCCGTCCGAAAATGATTCTCGCCGACGAACCGACCGGTAACCTGGATTCGAAGCACGGCGACGAGGTCATGGACCTGCTCAACAGCCTTAACGAAGCCGGGACGACCATCGTGATGGTGACCCACTCGCCGTCGTACGCCGAGCGCGGCCAGCGCATCGTTCATCTTTTCGACGGTCACGTGGTGACGGAAAATATCAAGGATAAATTCCATGTTTAAGAGCTGTATGAGAATTGCTCTTGGAAAATCCGCCTATTTCCCTTTACCGGGCGTTCATGGCGGCCCGCATAAACTCCGTGAAGGCGTTGCATTATGAATAATGAAATTAAATATAGATCACTCGGGATCACAACCATTCAACCGGCTATGGGAGGCTTGTCGTGATTCAGCTCAAAAACATCACCAAGTATTATACTTCGGGTTTTACCAATACCTATGTTCTGCGCAACGTCAATCTGGAGATTCGTGAAGGCGAGTTCGTCTGTCTGATGGGTCCCTCGGGCGCCGGCAAATCCACCCTGTTAAACATTATCGGAATGCTGGACGAGGCTTCAGAGGGTGAATACCGCTTTTTCGACAGTGACGTTCACAACCTCAAAGAAAAGCAACGGGCTTCCTTATATAAGGAATATATCGGGTTCGTATTCCAGAGCTA
>JBMOKZ010000223.1:3233-12082 GCA_049324195.1 Candidatus Zixiibacteriota bacterium
TCATTTGATCGACGAATTGACGGTTTACGAGAATCTGGAAACACCGCTGCTCTATAAAAAGGTGAAGAGCAAAGAGCGCAAGAGTATCGTCTGCGACACGCTCGACCGCTTCCAGATGGTCGGGAAGAAGGACCTGTTTCCGAACCAGCTTTCCGGGGGCCAACAGCAGCTGGTGGGCGTAGCCCGGGCGATTATCGCCCAGCCGAAACTGCTTCTGGCCGACGAACCGACCGGAAATCTTCATTCCGCTCAGGGGAAGGAAATCATGGAGCTATTCAAAAAGTTGAACGAGGAGGGGGTAACTATCATCCAGGCGACCCATTCGGAGAGCAATGCCGCCTACAGCGACCGGATTATCAATCTCAAGGACGGCTGGCTGGTGAAACATCCATAACACAGGAATCATGACGATGTTGAGAAATTACGTTAAAGTGGCCTGGCGCAGTATTTGCCGGCATAAAATATATACTTTTATCAATATTACCGGCCTGGCGATCGGCATGGCCTGCTGCATTTTGATTATGCTCTGGGTGATCGATGAGTTGAGTTTCGACCGGTTTCACGAGAAAGCCGACCGGATTGTTCGTATTTACCATGACTTGTCGATAGGCGGGAGCACCCGCCGGGGGGCAACCATCAGCGCCCCCATGGGACCGGCCATGGTCGAGGAACTGCCCGAAGTGTCCGATGCCGTGCGGCTTTCGAACGCCTCAAGGGTTCATTGTCAATATAAGGACAAAGAGTTTTTTGAAGAAAACGTCTTTTACGCCGACAATTCGGTTTTTAACGTTTTCGGTTTTCCCTTGATTGCGGGCGACCCCGAAACGGCTTTGGTTTCACCTCATACTATCGTGATTACCGAAAGTCTCGCCCGGAAGTATTTCCCGGGCGATGCCCCCCTGGGAAAGGTAATTAAATTTGACGGCACCGCGGATTACACCGTGACCGGCGTAATGGCCGACCTGCCTCACAACTCATCTTTCCGGTTTGATATGCTCTGTTCGTTTGAAACGTTATATGCGGAGTATTTCCCGGATCTTGAGATATGGGGGAGCTTCGGTTATTACACTTATCTTCTGCTGGGCGACAATGTAACGACCGCTCTGGCGGAGGAAAAGCTGGCCTGGTTTATAAACGAGCACATGGGACCGATGCTGGAGAAAGCCGGCGCTACGGTGACCTTGCGCCTGCAAAAATTTGTCGATATTCACCTGCACTCTGAATTTTTCGGTGATATTCATCAGACGGGCGATATCAACCAGGTTTACCTGTTCTCGATTATAGCGCTTTTTATCCTGCTGATTGCCTGCATCAATTTCGTCAACCTGGCCACGGCGCGCTCCTCGCTGCGGGCGGGGGAGGTCGGCCTCAGGAAAACCCTCGGCGCGGCTCGTTCACGGCTGGTCGGCCAGTTTTTAAGCGAATCGATTTTGTACTGTGTAATTTCGACGGCGGTGGCGGTTATGCTTTTGGAACTGGCGTTGCCGCTGTTCAACGGTCTGACGGAGCGCCACCTGTCGCTGAGTTATATTCATTCCATCTGGGTGCTTCCTTTCCTTGCGGTCATGGCGATTCTGGTCGGTTTCGCAGCGGGCGTTTATCCAGCTTTTTTCCTCTCCTCGTTCCAGCCGGTCAAGGTTCTGAAAGGTCATTTGAAAGCCGGAGCCTCGAATTACCGTCTGCGCGGTATCCTGGTTGTCAGCCAGTTCGTGATTTCCATCGCTTTGATAATCGGGACCGTGACGGTTTACCGGCAACTTGATTACATCAAACATAAAAATCTCGGTTTCGACAAGGAGCACGTTGTGGTGCTCAACACGAGCGCCGACGAGGCGCAATCATCGCTTCAGGCTTTCATGGGGGAGTTGAGAAATCTTGACGGTGTAGTTGAGGTCGGAGCCTCGTCAGATCCGCTGGGACGCAGTTTCTCCATGATCAACATGCAGCCCGAGGGTTTCGGTGACCAGGAGTCGCAGTTGGTGAGCCTGTTCGATGCGGACGATCATTTTATTCCGGCCGTGGGCATAGAGCTGACAGCGGGGCGGAATTTCTCAAAAGATTTCCCCTCGGACCAGAACAATTCCATCATTATCAATGAAGCCGCCGTAAAAGCCTTCGGGTGGACTGAACCTATCGGCAAGACGATATCGCAGGCCAGTCATACGCGTGATTCGGTAATCCGCATTTACCGCACCGTTATCGGCGTGGTAAAGAATTTCCATCAGCTGTCGTTGCGCGAAGAAATTACGCCTGTCGCAATAGGTAATTTCAATAACGTCAAACGGGCGGTGTCGGTCCGGCTGGCGCCCGGCAACGCCGAAGATATTATGAACGTGATTAAAGATAAATGGCTGGAATTCTATCCCCAGCTCCCGCTGGATTTTTATTTTTTGAACGACGCTTTTGACAGCTCTTACCGGGCCGAGGAGAAGTTCGGGAAGATTTCGCTGTATTTCAGCCTGCTGGCCGTATTTATCGGCTGTCTGGGTCTTTTGGGGATGGCCTCGTTTACGGCCGAGCAGCGCACCAAGGAAATCGGCATTCGCAAGGTGCTGGGAGCATCACTGCCCGGTATTATAGGTTTGATGCTTAAAGATTTCATAATTTTGATCGTAGTTGCGAACCTTATCGCCTGGCCGATTGCCTGGTACGGCATGCATCGCTGGCTGCAGGATTTCGCCTATCGAATTTCGATGGATTGGACGGTCTTTACCCTGGCGGCGGCCATGGCCCTGTTGGTCGCTATTCTGACCGTCAGTTACCAGGCTGTCAAGGCCGCGCTGGCCAACCCGGTGGATGCCCTGAAACATGAATGAACATCCCGATTTTGACCTGGGAGGTACGGAGAAAAAATGCTTAGAAATTATCTGAAAGTGGCTGTCCGCAACCTGATTCGGCAGAAATTGTATGTTGCGGTGAACGTTGCGGGGCTGGCTATTGGCCTGACCGTTTGTCTTTTGATAATCGGTTTTCTCAAAAACGAACTGACGTTCGAACACTGCCATCTCAAACGCGACCGCATCTACCGGGTGGACGGCATCTATCAGTTCCGCGAGGCCAGCGTTTCCATGGCCAATATCATGCCGGCGTTGGGACCGGCGATGGCGGCTGATTTTCCCGAGGTCGAACGGGCGGTTCGGCTGCGGGTTCTCGATAACGTTACGGTCGCGTTCGAGCAGGACCTGTCATTGGTCGAACGCAAAGTGTTCGCGGCGGAACCCGCCCTTCTGGATATTTTCACGCTGCCCTTGAAATACGGCAATCCCAAAGGCGCCCTCGAAGCGCCATATTCGGTCATTATCTCGAGCGAAATGGCCGAGATGTATTTCCCGGATTTGAACCCGATCGGACAGGCTGTCAGGTTGAATGATAAATTCGACTGTCAGATAACCGGCGTACTCGACGAGATACCCGTCAACACACAGATATTCAGTAATTTTATCGTGTCCTACGCCACTCTTGAAAAGCTGGGTATGAACGTCACCACCTGGAACGAGCTATTTCTGGATTACACCTACCTGTTGCTGAATCCCGGGGCCGATCCGGCGGCGGTCGAGGTCAAGATTCCAGCATTTCTCGAACGATATATGGAGCCGGAAACGGCGAAGATGTACGTTCTCCAGTTACAGTCGCTCAACGATATTTACATGCACTCCCAACTTAGTTATGAACTGCAGCCAAGCGGCAATATTCAGTTGACTTACATCTTTTCCTGTATCGCGGCGCTTATCCTGATTATCGCCACCATCAATTTCGTTAACCTGACCACTGCCCGGACCACGCACCGTCTCAAAGAAGTCGGGGTACGCAAAACAGTAGGGGCGTCTCGAATGCAGTTGGTCAAACAGTTTTTGAGCGAATCGTTTTTGATGACGCTCGTTTCGATGTTATTGGGACTGGTATTTTTCGAGTTAACCCGACCGCTTTTGGAAACGTTTATCGAGCGTCCCCTGGCGATTGATTATCTAAGGGACCCGGTTTTGATTTCGTCTTTGGTGGCGATGGTTATTATTGTAGGTGTGGTATCCGGCAGCTATCCGGCCTTTGTCCTGTCACGGCACCGGCCCTCGCTGATCCTTCGCGGCGGCTCCGCCCGGCAGAGTATGAAATCTTTCACCCGGCGGGTGCTGGTGGCTTTCCAATTCACCCTTACCATCGGTCTGTTGTGCTTCACGTTCGCCATTTACAAGCAGATTGACTTTTCCTTAAGTACGGATCTCGGTTACGATAAGGACAATGTCGTCCTGGTTGATATCGAGGAGGGGCTGACCCCGGAAAAAAGACGTTTGATTGCGGATGAGATTATCAAAAGTGGCGCGGTGGAGGCGGCGTCCATCGCGAGCACTTTCCCCGGCGAGGAACGCCACGCCCTTTATTCGGTCCGGCCGGAAAACAAACCGGATGAGGACCCGACTCTTATACACGGCGTTTGCATCGACCCCGAATTCTGCAACACCCTTCAGTTGCGGCTACTCGAGGGTCGGAACCTGACCGACAACCCGGCCGATGTCATAAGCAACGTGTTGATTAACGAGGCGGCTGTCAAATATTACGGTCTTGAACAGCCGGTCGGTTTCAAATTCCTGAGAAAAACGGGTGAATTTACGGTCGTGGGAGTGGTTAAAGATTTTCACACCCATTCGTTGAAAAACGAAATAATGCCGGTGATGTTTCTGACCAATCCCGACGAAAACCGTATCATGGCTCTGAGACTTCCGGAACAGGGGCATCCCGCCGCGCTGGCCGCAGTCAAAGAGGTCTGGGACCGAGTTATCCCGGACCGGGCTTTCGAACCGAGATTTATTGACGATTTGCTGATGGAATATTATCGTGACGAACAGAAAACGGCTTATCTGTTTACGACCTTCTCGCTTCTGGCGGTGCTGATCGCCTGCTTGGGAGTGTTCGGTCTCTCGGCGTATATGGCGGAGCAGCGGACGAAGGAAATCGGCATCCGGAAAGTACTGGGGGCTTCACTGACCAGCCTGATTCGGCTGCTGTCGAAAGAATTTTTCGTGCTGGTGATGGTTGCTAATGTTATCGCCTGGCCACTGGCCTGGGAAGTTATTAACCGCTGGCTGGAAGCGTTCGCATACCGCACCGAAGTCAGCTGGTATATTTTCGTGCTGTCCGGATTGATGGCGCTGGTCATCGCTCTGACGACGGTGGGTTACCAGGCGGTCAAGGCCGCGCTGGCCAACCCCGTAGATACTCTTAAGTATGAATAGGAATCACAATTATCATGTTAGGTAATTACATAAAAATCGCCTTGAGAAACCTTCGGCTCTACAAAGGTTATGCGGCGGTCAATATTTTAGGTCTGGCAGTCGGGCTGGCCTGTTGTATTTTCATTTTACTTTATGTCCGTTTCGAAACCAGCTATGACAACTACCATGAGGATGCCGAACGGATTTTCCGGGTCAATTTGCACAAGCAGACCGAGTCGCGCGATACCCGTTTTGCCGGCTGTGGAGATATAACGGCCGGGGTGCTCAGGGAAAATTTCTCCGAGCTGGAAAATGTCGCGCGCCTGAGCCGTTCCCGTCCGTACACAGTCGTTTATAAGGACAAGGTTTATTTCGAGGAACTGTTGAACTCGGCCGATGGCGAGATATTTGATATTTTCCTGATGCCGTTCGTCGAGGGCGACCCCCGAACAGCGCTCGAACGACCTTATACCGCAGTGTTGACGACCGACATGGTCGAGAAATATTTCGGCCGGGAAAAGCCCATCGGTAAAATCATCAATGTCGATAACCGCGATTATGAAATTACGGGCATAATCGAAAATCCCCCGCCCAACACCCATTGGAAATACGGTATTCTCATGTCCTGGAAAAGCGTCGAGGATTATCACGAGTTAAACAACATCTGGGACGGGGCGTTTGCCTGTACTTATATCAAGCTGAGGCCGGGTGTGGATCCGCAGGAGTTTGAACGGAAAATCAGCCGCCTGCCGCATGCTTATATCGGCGACGAACTGGACCGGAAAAATATCACCCTGACCCTGTTTATCCAGCCGGTCAGTTCGATTCATCTCTATTCTAATCTTCAATGGGAACTGGAAGCACCGGGTAATCCGGCTTATCTGTATATTTTCTCGATAACTGGGATTTTGATTCTCCTTATCGCCTGCATCAATTTCATGAATCTGACCACCGCCCGCTCGGCCAACCGCGCCAGCGAGGTGGGGGTGCGGAAAGTGGTCGGCGCCCAGCGACACCATCTCATCTGGCAGTTTATCGGGGAGTCGTTGATAATTACCCTGTTCGCCCTGGTCGCGGCGCTGTTTCTGGTGGATATCGCCCTGCCGTTTTTTAACTTTACCGCCGGAACCCGCTTCGTGACGGCTGATTTGCTTAAAGCGGATATCGGTTTCCTGATTGCGGGTCTGGTGTTAGCGACCGGGTTTCTGGCCGGAATTTACCCGGCGATCGTTCTCTCGTCGTTCAAGCCCGTGTCGGTAATGAAGGGTGCGCTCAGCAGGGGTGCACGGGGGGCGGTCCTCCGCAAGCTGCTTGTTATCAGTCAGTTCACGATTTCGATAATTTTGATTATCAGCACCTTCGTCATTTACAAACAACTGAATTTCATGAAGGACTTCCCTCTCGGTTTCGACACGGAACAGAAGCTGGTGGTCAGTCTGGACGTTAATTCCGTCAATGCGGACAATTTCAGACGGATAAAAAACGAGTACCTGGGTAGCCCGGATATATCCGCGGCTTCAATGTCTTCGAGTATTCCCGGCCGCTGGAACTACAACTGGCGGGTCTGGCCGACGGGTGAAGAAGTCACCAACAACCAGTTAATGAATTTCGTCCAGATCGACATGGATTATCTCGACAGTTACGGTTTGCAGATGGCGGCGGGAAGAGCCTACGGTGCGGCCAACGAGGAGGAACCACACGGTTATATACTCAACGAGGCTGCGGTCAAGAAATTCGGGTGGAGCTCGCCCGAGAAAGCACTGGAGAAAAACCTGTGGGACGAGGGGAGGCCGATTACCGGGGTCGTGAAAGATTTTCATTTCCGGGGGCTGCAGGAAGAAGTCGCCCCGTTGATAATGTATCCCATCCAGGATGATTTCAAGTATCTTACTCTGACGGTCAATACCGAACGGCTCGAGGGTACCCTGGCTTTCGTCACCGAAACCTCGCGGCGTTTATTTCCCCGGAAACCGAGTGAGTTCTTTTTCCTGGACGCCGATTTTGACCGCCAGTATCGGACCGAGGAACGAATAAGCCGGCTTTTCGGAGTGTTTGCCTTCCTGGGTATATTTCTCGCGATGATGGGTTTGTTCGGGTTGATCTCTTTTATCGCCTGTCAGCGCACCAAAGAAATCGGCATCCGCAAAGTTCTGGGGGCATCGGTACCGCAAATCGTGCGGTTGATTTCGGGTGAATTCGTCCTTTTGGTACTGGTTGCGAACGTCATCGCGCTCCCGCTGGCATTGTTCGCCGCTCGGAGATTACTCGAGCACTTTGCCTATCGTACCGAGTTAACAGTCGGGGTTTTTGTCCTGGCCGGGGCGCTGGCTCTGGTCGTGGCTCTTTTAACGGTCTGTTTGCAGGCGCTCAAGGCCGCCCTGGCCAACCCGGTGAAGGCACTCAGAAACGAATGAAGTAACCATATTCTAAGGAAGGGTATTATTATGAGAGAAGTAGTGATTCAAATACCGACCTTCGAATCCGAGCAGAATATCGAAATCGATGTCAAGATAAACGGCAAGAAACGGACGATGAAATACCGGGTCGAAATAATTGATTGGAAGGATGACGACAAGCCCACTGAGGCTAAAATCGGCATCTTACAGGAAATAATCAGTGAGCATGACAAAGACTGGGAATTGATTCAAATCGGCGCTCCGACCAGGGGAAATATTCCCGTCATGTTTCGTAAACGTCCGGACAGAATTGTCGCTGCGGATTGATTAATTTTTTTAAAAAAGAAAATAGCCTTGTAAGAAATGACGGGGAAAAGCAACTAACTTATGCCCCAGGCATTTCTTGAGTTATGTACTGGGTTAAGGTCTCGAGGGTAATATGAAATATGTCGTTAATTTTGTTGTAGTAACGCTAGTTATCGTTTTTTTCGTGTTTGGCTGCGCCTCCCGGTCGGCCAAAAATCCCGATATGGTCTTTGTCGAAGGCGGGACTTTCGCGATGGGCAACCTTTTCACCGGCGGTAGCGAGGATGAATTGCCCGTGCACGAGGTCAAGCTGGATTCTTATTATATCGGGCGGTACGAGGTTACGGTTGGGGAATTCGCCGAATTCGTCGAGGCTGCCAGTTATGTCACTACGGCGGAACAAGAAGGCGGGGCGGAAATATTCGACGGTACGAAAATGGTGCCGGATTCGAACGCCTGCTGGAACCGGGTCAATTTCAAACAGGAAGATGATTATCCGGTGGTGTGCGTCAGTTGGTTCGACGCGGTCGAATTCTGCAACTGGCTGAGTAAGCACGACGGTTTGACTCCCTGTTACCGGGGTGAAGGCGACGCCATCGTCTGCGATTTTGCCGCTGACGGATACCGTTTGCCAACCGAGGCGGAATGGGAATTTGCCGCGCGATGCCGGGGGCAGGAATACCGGTATGCCTGGGGCAACGGCGAACCCTACATCAACGACGAAAAAGCCGCTAATATACGCGATGAAGCCGCCAAAAGGGGCTGGGGTGAGGCGGTCCGGACTTACTGGCAGGGGTATGACGACGGTTACCTGTTCACGGCTCCCGTGACGGCGTTCGCAGCCAACGAACTGGGGATTTACGGCATGAGCGGCAATGTCTATGAATGGTGCTGGGACCGCTTCGATGATAAATATTACAGCTACTCGCCGTCGGAAAAC
>JBMOKZ010000224.1:0-12002 GCA_049324195.1 Candidatus Zixiibacteriota bacterium
ATGTGGCTGTCGGACAAGTCAGCTGATTATGAGAAATATAAAGAAAATCTATCAGGCGGGTGATATCGGATATATCCGGCTCACCTCCGGAATTATTGACATCAGCAATCAGAGTGTCGCACAATGGGTCATGCGATATATAAAGATAATCAATTAAACGGGTAATATCGGAGATATCCGGCTCTCCCCCGCTGCAATTGATATCGCCACATTCGTAGGCAGATACTGATGCTGCTGAGATTATAAAACAGGTTATTAATGCCAGAACCGAGAAAGAACAAAATCTTGATTTATTGAACATAACACCTCCCACCAATATGAATATATTATGTTTTTAATCAACGAATAAGAACAAAATATTATATGGATTTGTAATATCTTACTTAAAATATAAGTTCTTGAGTTCATTCTGTCAATCACTGGTTTAGTGGTCTTCGGGTGTTTACAGAGGGTCTAAAAACAAGGGCGCAACCGTTAATGGATGCGCCCGGTTTGAAAAGGCTATTCTGAATTCTTAACACAGCGGATGGAGAAGCCGGGTTTTTTTTCCTCGTCATGATTTCTGCAGACTGTGGACACAGTCCAAAATAGATCTCTGAATATTGAATTAGTTCCTCCTAAAGTCGAGGAAGTATAAAAAACAGCCCACAATCCCAATCCTGCAAAGTTACCATTTCTATCCCTTGATCCTCCGGGTAGCCCGGTAAAACCGGTTTCGTTATTCGCTCCGGTATTCGGCGATGTCCATAAGGTAGTGGCTTTTAGTTTACCGCCTTCATCGGTTCCCCGCCAACCGGTAGAATCCGCCTGGGCTTGACTCATACCGAGATACATTTCCAGTTGTTTCCATTCTTCATCAGTCGGTACATGCCAGCCTGAGGGTGCAATAAGTCGGCTGTCTTCGATAGCATAAAAGTTATATAAATAACCGTATATATCTGCATTGTTTTCATCATTATTATAAGCACAATATGCACCTTCGGTATAGCTCCCCCAACTTCCCCCATGTGAAATTGAGTCTTCATTGCGATAGCGAGTGACCTTCAGGTTCTCCGCCATCCACCACTGGTCGCCGATTTTGACCGTTTGATAGACATTGCCATCGATATCGGTGACCGTTCCGGTCTCGAAACCTTCGGTCGTGAAGGTCAATATCGCGCCATAACCGGTACCGACACTGTTAGAAGCATAAGCCCGGACATAATAAGTCGTCCCGGAAGATAAACCGGCTATGGAACTGATATAGCTACCGATACCGGTACCGTCGTTTGTTGTGTTGTCAGCAATGGTGGGAATCGGGTCGATGCTCCAACAAACGCCGCGGGCGGTGACAGCCGAGCCACCGTCCGACAAGATATCACCTCCGCATTGTGCTGAGGTTTCGGTTATATCACTGACTGCGGCGGTGGTCACTTCGGGAACAGAGACAGCATCACGGATACAACGGATGGAATTACCGCGATTTCTATCGCGACTATCGTTATATATTTGTGATCGATTATACCCAAGTTCCAGATCCCAACAATCTACCGAACCCAATTCAGTTGTTGACCAAAAACTTGCATAGTATCCATTATTTTCAAAAGATCCGTTATCACTTCGGTTCCCACCTGGTAACGCAGTAAAGCTACTTTCATTATTAGCCCCGGTATTTGGATTCTCCCAAAGAGTAGTATCTTTCAGTTTACCCCCTTCATCAGTTCCCACCCATTTATAACTATCAGCATCAGCTTGACTCATGCCAAGATACACTTCTAATTGTTTCCATTCATCATCGGTAGGGACGTGCCACCCTTCCGGTGCTATATTACGGCTGTCATCTACAGCATGCCAGTTGTATAACCTGCCATAGATACCAACAAAGCCTGAATCATTATTGTAGTTACAATAAGCTCCGGAAGTCAGACCTGCCCAGGTAGCGATGTCGGTCACATTCGGTATCGGGTCGCCGTTGCGATAGTGGGTAACCTTCAGATTCTCCATCATCCACCACTGGTCACCGATTTTTACTGTTTGATAGATATTACCGTCGATATCCGTAACCGTACCGGTGGAATCAGGTCCCTGCTCTTCGACATAGGTCCCAGTAAAGGTTAATGTATCCTCTGCAACCAGAGTCAGTGATTCACCAGAAGGCGCGATATAGCCGGTGACGGCGTCCCAGGTAATCGTGTAATCGCCCGGATTTAAACTACTCAGTGTATCATCGCCGGAGCCGCTCGAGCTGTAACTGCACGGCCCCGTTAACGACCATGGCGCGGAAAGGCTGTTTGGTTCGGGGTTTATAATTATTGTCCCGGACCCACCAAGAGGATATATCCACTCCCCTATCAAATGCGTATAAAGCTGATATTCCCAATTATAATCAAGTCCCAGAATGTCACACTCTATTCCGACCACAGCATATAAAATAGCTTCCAAGTCGAAAGTCAAATTGACATCGCAGGGGTCGGCGTTGAGCGCCGCTTGGAAATGGAAACCGGCTTTAGCGGCCAGATACGGCCCGGCTACTCCGTATAAAAGACAGGAAGCGTTCAACGATACCCCTGGCTCAAAATTGAATTCAACCGTCAGTTGCGGCTCGGTATAGGTAAACTCTTTTGAACTTTCACTGATGGTGTAATATTCATCATTTTCCCAGCCAAAACCGTAACGCAACTGCTGAGTATAACTTATGCCGGTTACAAAAGTTACGGTCAAATCGCCGTGGATGTGAGCCTCGACTGTTAAGGTGGGCACCAGCCAGACCACGCCGCCGACCGGAATTGCCCCGAGATGGAACTCGGCCAGATCAAACTCTACCGCTTCATCGAAAGACCATTGTAAATTAGCGGTCAGGGTCAAATTGGTATTATCCTCGGTTTCTATCCCGGCCTCGAATTTTTTGAGAGAAAACCAGGATATTTTAATTTCTGCGAACAGGGCCGCGGTGAAATCATACTGACCGTCCAACCTGATCTGGTCATCAGTCGTCTCAAGATTACCATCCTGATCGTATAAAGGCTTATGAATTTCGACTACAAATGTTTCGTCGTCCTTGTTAGGTAAGAACCTCACTCCTTCATCAAGGTTGAAAGAGACGACATCCGACGGCCGGAGAACGTTGGTTTCATTGATGGACATCATCTCGAAAGCTTCCGCCATTATGGCCGGTTCCGTCTCCAGCACAACTGTGCCGCTTGCGGATGTTTTCGAAATTACCTTTCTAAGAAAACCGTTGGGAGCGTCGATGTCATCCTGCCCGATTATCACGTCGCCCACCGAGATATTCTGGGCATATTCCGAAGTTTCAGCCAAAGTAACGGTGCCATCCGTTTCGTAGCCCTTAATTACGGTCGTGTCCGCCTCGGGAATAATCGTCGTCGTCGTGGGAACGGTATATACCGGGCAATTAAGTGGCGCCTGTGATAGATACAGAAAATCGATCAAACGCGTTATATCGGATATATCCGGTTCCCCTCCTGAACTGTTAACGTCAGCAATCATCGGATCGCATAAAGGATTATGTGACAAATAAAGATAGTCTATTAAGCGAGTAATGTCGGAAATATCCGGCTCTCCCCCGCTGCAGTTGATATCGCCGCAATCTTGCGCATGTAGCGATGTTTGTGAGATTAGTAGAAAGATTATTACTGTCAACAATGACAGTAATCTCACCCTTGACCATTTGAGCATAAGACCTCCCGCCCATTTAGTTTAGAATCACACAGCGTTCTCTTCCCTCAGGAACGAACGTGATTCTAGCTTTAGTATGAATTATTTTATGGTAATAGAATATCGTCCTTTTTGTAATACCCATGCAACCATTGAAAATAAATATAAAGGATTGGCGCAATCCAGTCAAGGATTATATGTACCACTATATGGTAATATTATTTTTTTTGACATGAGTGTATGCAATAACTTTCGTTAACGGGTATTTAACACTCGACATACTCAGCGTATGCGAGTGAATATTACCTCCGACGACGACCGATAACTATGTAGTATTTTTTACTCCATCCTCACCGTTCGAGGGTGAACTCAACCTTGTAGCTGACCCAGCAAAGGAACGGGACATGGTTCTGGATTGCCGGTTTGAATTTGTTTTTGTAAGCCGCCTGCAGTGCGGCCTCGTCGAACGCAGTCATTCCCGAGGACTTGTGCACCACGGCGTCGAGCACCTTGCCCTGCTTGCCGACCAGCACCCGCATCCACAGTTCAGCCTCGAGGCCGGCCTGTTTCGCCAGCCGCGGGTATTCCGGTTTGACCTCGTACACCATCTCCGGTAACGTCTCGACCGGCACGAACTCCATGATTCCCGGAAGATAATCGGTCGTGTCCGCGATATAAAGACCCGCACCGCCGCCATTGCCTTCTTCACCGCCGATACCGGGGCTTTCCCCGGGATTCCAGTTATCTAGAAAATCGGACAGCTCCCCCCGGGTGGGGATCACGGCGTTGATGTCGATTATTTCGCTGTCGGGTTTGGGGACGGGAATCAGCCCGGCGATATCGGGGGCGGCGGTACGACCCGAGCCGCCGACATTAATCTCAACCTTTTCCCGGTCGATATGCCGCGGGGGCGGCAGTGGGGTGGGCGAGAAACGCCGGACAACTCGCTCGACCCCAGCTTCGTACGAGCCGAATAAAATCATGAAAACACCCACTGTCAGCGTGACCAGAATTATCACAGCCAACAAAGCCATCAGCATATTACGCTGATAGCGGGCTTTTAGCTCATAGGCTCCGTAAGGTGAGAATTGCGGAGAATTATAAATAACATCCGTCATAACAACTCCTCCCTTCATCTAAGAGTTTAAGATTTAAACTCCCGTCACGAAGTTGTTATAATACGGTAAAAAACGGTAAACGCCCGTGGCGGCGCACTCGTTTCTTTCTCCGCGGAGTAAATGAGGGATTTACGCTCGGCGGTAAACTAATTGCCGAGCGTAAATTCTACTTTGTAAGTCACCCAGCAGGCAATGGGGCGGCCGTTCTGAATCCCCGGTTTGAACCGGTTTTTCTTAGCGGCGTCCAATGCCGCCTGGTCGAGCGATTCCGTCCCGGAGGTTTTACCGACTACGGCGTCAAGCACCTTGCCTTCCTTACTGACCAGAGCTCTGACCCAGACGAGCCCCTCGATACCGGCCTGTTCGGCCAGACGCGGATACTCGGGTTTCTGCTCATAAATCATTTCCGGGTAGATTTCAACCGGAACGAACTCGGTCGCCGAGGGCAGATAATCATCTTCTTCGATTTCGATACTGATGTTGTCGCCTTCCATATTGGAAATATCCGAGATATCGGGAGCGACAATTTGCGCCAGTTCGTCTCTGGTCGCCAGTTGGACATCGTCGTCAAGGACTTCGTCGTCAGCCACCGGTTTCGGGATACCCACTTTGGGGGCTACCACGTTGGGTTGGTTGACCTGAACCTGGGGCGGTTTCTTGGCGATAGTCGGAGGCGGACCCAGCTCGGCAATCGTCTTGATAACCACCATCGGGGCATCGACAACTTCTTCTTTGCCGAGGTTGGCAACCACCCAGGCAACGACCAGGATGAGAACCACGAAAGACAACGTGGCCAGAGTACCGAAGAAGAAGTTTCGCTGGTACTTCGACTTCATTTCATAGGCGCCGTAGGGCGAGTAGAGAGAATTCATCATGGGATCAGACATTATAATTTCCCTTCCGCCTTGGCTTGTTCAATCGCTGAACTTATAATTTTGTCATCGCGCTCTTCCCAGTCGCCGATAGCGTAACGGTAAGAGAACTTGTCTTGCGGATCCAGGTCCTCGACTTTAACGCCTTTCTGGCGGGCGGTATAATCGTTCCAGGACCGTTCGATGACGTCGATTTCATCGAGGATATTGACCATATCCGAATACTCAGCATCACGATTTATCAAAATCAGCGTGTTCAGCTTACTGTTCTCCCGGTTCTGTTCCAGAAGCATATTGCGCAGAGTATCGGGATTCAGCTTATAGAGAACCGTATCCGGCTTATCGATAGCGCTGGGCAGCAATTTCGGCAGATTTTCCGGAGTCGGCGATTTCAGATTCCACCAGTAACGACTTTCGGCATCGACGCGAATCGTGAGCAGGTTGGATTCCTTGACCTCGACTTCGTCGGTATCCTCCATCGGGGGCAGGTTGATCTCCATCGCCTGAGGCATCGCGAAAACCGTCGAGACCATATAGAAAATTAGCAGGAGAAAAGCGATATCGACCATAGGGGTCATATCGATTCGAATTGCTAAGCGTCGTTTCTTGCGCCTGACACCTTTTTTACCGGTCTTTGCAGCGCGTTCTACAACATCACCAGCCATTTATTATAATCACTCCTTTCGCAGGTATGGCACCTTGTCGGGGATCAAGAGGCGGCCTCTTTTTCATCCCCCGGACTTGCCCGATCGACCTCGTGGTCGGTAATAATCAGGAAGCGTTCGAGGTGGTTTTCCTGCATCGATTTCATAACATCCTGCATAACGCCAAAACTTGCTCGCCGGTCGGCTTTAATCACAATCAGCGCCTTCAGGTTTTTCGCACGGGCCTTATTAATTTCACCGGACACGGAGTAGATATCACAGGTTCGAACCACACGGCCGTTGGTAATGACATCCTTCCCGTCAATATTAATCGTTACCCTTTGAATATAATCCACGTAAAGGGAGTCAAACTGGGTAAGGGTAATATTGATAATGTCCTTGTCCGGCAGCTCAATCATCGAATGTGACGAGGGCAACTCGACTGCCCGGGCTTCCGGTGGTTTAAACTGCGTCGTCGCCATATAGAAAATCAACAGAAGGAACGCAATGTCCACCATCGGCGTCATATCGATACGAATCGCGACCCGACGTTTTTTCTTAATCGCCATCGGTTACTTACCTTCTTTAGCTTTCATCAACTGCAAAACTTCAAAAGTAGCTTCATCGGTGGTGTAGTTAAAGGCGTCCACCTTGTTCACGAAAAAGTTATAGAAAAAGATACCGAGAATACCGGAGAGCAAACCGCCCGCGGTATTCACGAGCGCCTCGGAAATACCGGTCGCCAGCTGGGTAGCGTCAATCACGCCGCCCTCGACGTTACCGGTTGCGGCGAACGCACGAATCATCCCGATTGTGGTGCCGAGCAAACCGACCATGGTGGCGATCGAGGCGATCGTTGACAGAGCGATCAGGTTTCTTTCCAGAAGCGGACCCTCGAGAGCGTTGGCTTCTTCAATCGCGGTCTGAGTGAGCTGGATTTTCTTTTCCCTGTCAATCGAGGCATCGTCTTTGATTTCGCGATACTTCTCAATACCGGCCCGGAGCACGTTAGCCGTGGTTCCGCGCTGCTTGTCACAGGCAGCCAGAGCGCCGTCATAGTCGTCGTTCTGAAGCAGGGTGATTAGCTTCTTGAAGAAGACCTGCACCGAGCTTTTACCCTTGGCGTTACCATACAGGGAGATATAACGTTCAATCACGAAAACCAACAACATGATTAAAATCATAATCAACAGTACGACCAGCGGGCCGCCTTTGTAAACCGAATGCACAATCGGATTCTCCGAGGTTCTGAAGACACCGTACCAGAGACCGAATCCGATACCAAAGGCAACCAGGGCGTTGATGGTCACAAATAGAGTTTGCTTAACCACTTAAACATATCCTCCAAATTAAAATAATGTAATTAAATTTCCACACCTTTTACGGCCAGCATCACGAATCCGCTGATCGTGGTAAAAATACCGAACGACAGAGAATCGAGAAATACCCCCGGCCCGTAACTATCTCCAAGACTGGTAAAGGTCCCGACTGTATCCGCACCGTAGTCAGATCCAACGAACGAAAGAATCAACGCCGCGATAAACAGCAGAACCGGAATCCAGTTCCATTTCAAATATTTCTTCAGTTTGAGCGCCATATCATCCTCATGGCCTTTCTGCCCGAAGATATTATAGAGCGTGAACACCGGCAGGCCGATACAAAGCAGCGTATAGACGATGAAGATGATCGCCGTCAGAATCAGGATAAAACCGGACGAGAAAACGTGTTCCCCAACCGAACCGAGAGCCAGAATGGCCCCGATACCGGTGAGGCGTTCGTATTCTTTGTGAACCCGCTTACGGGACTGCATTCCGCTGATGATTTCCTCGGTTGCGCTCTGCTGCTGAACGATTTTCGTGCCTTCCTGCTCGGTCGCGGCCGGGGCCGGCATTTCAGCGGCAACCGGAGCGGGCTCGGTTCCGCCGGTCAAAGCGTTCTCCGTTACCGCCGCCAGAGGCTGGCCGAGTGAATCGACCGCAAGCGAATCGACCGCTGCCAGACTGTCGTCCGTCATGGCCGATTGAGTCAGGGAACTCTCTTCAACAACCTCCGTATAGACTGAATACCAGGGGATGAAAAGCGATAAGAGAATCACCGCACAGGCTACCGCCAGAATCAGCTTCTCCTTCTTGGACACCCTCGACTCGGTCAGGGTGCATTCATGGCGCAGCAAATCGCCTTCGGAGCGTCTCTTCACAATCGAGGCAACGAGTTGCTCCTTTTCCGAAGCTGACTTGAAGAGGTCTTTCGGAGTTCCGGGAAACACTTCAAACCCGATATATCGAAACCTTTCTTTGTCAGTAATGCGACTTTCCGATTTATTTTGTTTATCTTTATCAGCCATCAAGACTCCTGCAAACAATTAAACCAAAATATATTCACATGATATTTATGTTAAAACTCGAAACGTACTTTATCCTGCCCGTCCTTACAATCCAACTGTCCGGGATCGCATTTCAAGCATTTGCTGTACCAGTCAAAAGCGTTTTTGAAATCGGACTTGGCGGCGGCGGCGTCACTCTTGGTGTCAACCGCCCGCAAATGGTAACACTGCCCGACCCATAAGAGCAGGTTAACATCGCTGCATTCGCCTTCACCCCCGGCAAGACACTGCTCGGCCTCGAGCAGATAACGCAGCGCCTTGGTGTAATTCTTGGTGCAGATACCGCCGAAATAAGCGTATCCCAGAGACCGCTTGGCCACACAATTGTTGGGGTCAACCGTTAAAAGCTGCTCGTAGTACTTTACCCCGTTCTCACAGTCGCTCAGGTTGAACAAATAAGTGTTGGCCGCCAACAGCAGAACCTTGTCGTCCTGAGGACTGTATTCAAGGTATTTCATCATATAATCAACCGCAACCTCATAATAGTTCTTGGTGGAGTCGATCAAATCTTCGGAAACCTCAACGGCCTCCTCGTCACTCTCCAGGATATCCTCGTCGGTTTCGGTTTCACCGCTTTCACGGTTGGCGATGTTCAAAGCACAGTAGCCCGCATTTTTATATATATTGAAGCTGGTGGTGTCAATGCCCAGCTCGATACGTTTGTCGTAATAGAACAGGGCTTCGGCATAATTTTTCAGACTATGCAGAGCTACCGCCGTATTCTGGGTAACTCGCTTCTGATCGGGATTCAAAACCAGAGATTTTTTGTAATAGGTCACCGCCGAATAGAAATCGTTGGGCTTGCGATAATAATAGCAGTCGCCCAGAAGCTGATAAATTTCGGACTCATCGATGTTGGTCGTGTAATCTTCCTGCTGAGTCGCCCAGTCAAGGTGTTTCTTCAGCATCTCCACAGCCTTTTCGTATTCCTTGATACCCCAGAGCGATTTCCCGTAATAAAAATAAATATCCTTGGGGATCATGGGAATATTCAGGACGTTCTCGAACTGCATCACGGCATCGTCGAAACCATACAAATTGACGAATGCCAGACCCAGCTCAAAATAGACCCGGACGGTTGAAGAATCAGGCTTGACGCCGGACAATTCGATATATTTGCGGTAAGAGCCGATGGCGTCACGGAAACGCTCGGTGCGCTCCTCACGGCTCCGCGAGGACATGGCGGCCTTAAAGTAAATGGCACCAGCTCGTTTCCAGGCCGGAGCGTGAGTACTGTCTTTGGACAATACGGTTCGCAACTTGTTGATGGTACAGGCGTAATCCTTCATCTGGAAACAGGCTTCGGCCCAGTGGAAATAGACCTCAGTCGAACCGGTATCGATCTCCAGAGCCTTTTCGTATTCCAGAATGGCCAACGACGGCACTCCCTGATAGAAATAGGCGTCACCCAGATTAATATGGTATTCCGGATTATCCTCGTGACCAACCTGGGCTTTCATGAAAGCAGCGACCGCATCGTCGTATTTCTCCTGTTTCATTAAAACCAGACCATAGCCGTTATCGAATAAGTCCTTGATATCCCTGGCTTTTTTCTGACCATTCTTCATGGTCTCTAAAGCGGCTTCGGTATTGCCGAGAGCAAGATAAGTCAATCCCAGATAATAAAGAGACTCATAATGTTTGCTCTTTTTTTCCTTGGCAATTTGAAACTGTTCGAGAGCTTTATCATATTGTTCGCGGGTATAGTAAATACGTCCAAGTGTATAGTAGTTATAGTGATAGCCCTTGTCTATCTCAATATCTTCCTTGATCAGTTGAATTGCCCGGGTGGTATCACCAGCATCAAGCACTTCCCGAATATGCGATTTTACATCTTCACCCAAGGCCGGAACAGCAAAAATAAAAGCTATGAGTAACGCCGCGTAAATTTTCAAAACCTGTTTTCTCAAAATAGATTACCTCATTATTTATCCCGATAAAATTAAAAGAATTTATACCAAATTCAAATAAAGTCAAGTGATTTATTACCCTCGCATCTTCTCCTTCTTTCAGGATAATTACATTCAACCCGCTATTAAGAGCGGTCCTTTGAATTTTTTTTTAAATAACCGTCTAACTCATTCTAATTCTGCCTCTTTTGCGGCCGACAAACAATAATAACATCTAAGACACTTATTTTATATCTGTCGGCTCCTCATAAATTATACATTCAAACTATCGTATTCTTCCCAATATCCCCGATATTATGACAATGAATTATAACAACATATATCAAGAATTGTGCCAAACTTCTATCAAGTAAACGAGCAATCAACCTATCTCGCTATATTTAAGTGAGTTACCGAAAACAATAGCTAAAGTTTTAGAGACGGCAGCTTAACACATCGCAGTTCCTGCGCTTAGAATAATCCGATTGGCATGAGGAACCTTTAAACTATGTGCTGCGGGAGTAAGATGCTTCACTATTGAAGCCAAGGGAAAACTATCAAGACCTTTTTAGTACCGTTGAAAGTTACTTTAATAAATCCCTCGAAAGGCTGCGCCCTTCCCTGAATATCCATCGCGGGGAAAAATTGCAAATGCGGCATCAGCGCCTGCCCGGCTTTTTTATATTCTTTATGGTTGTTGAATGTCCTCAGGAGTTTAACCTTTCCGAGCGTATCGATGGCGATGCGATACGAGGTTTCACCGATAATCCTGACCAGATTTTCCGGGCAGACGAATTCGTTATTGATAATATTCGCCGGCAGCGGGCCTGATACCTGGCCGAGAGTATCGTATAACAGCCGCACTCTGACCCGTTCCCGAAGAGCCAGTGAATCTATACTCGTAAGATCAATCGGGAAGGCGGGATAATGTATCTGAGGCAAAAACGAGACCAGTAAAAAGTTCCGCGATGCGCACGGTTTGTTGTTTACATACAGCGGTCGATACTTCCCCCAGTTTATCGCCGTTTGAATCTGTGACATAAAACTACCGCTGGTTCCTTTCACCGGCTCAATCGCGGTCGGCTGTCCCTCGGCGTCAAGATCAAGTTTGAAAAGAGCAAACGGGTACTGGATATTATCTATTTCTTTGGAGTTGACATAATTGTATGACGGGAAGTAATCCAGCCGGGGTGGTTCGATGCCGTTCAGGCGCAGGGCGCGCTCATAAAGACGCCGGTCGTATCTGTCGCTTCGCGGGTCTATGGGATAAATTATTTCCGGTACCCGCCGGTTAACGGGAACATATAATTCAATCGGAAGATACTGGTCCACTTTCTTACCCTTGAATGTCCCCGGTTCGAATACTATGGTCTTAAGGTACGCTTTAAAAGTCGCTACATTGACAGCATACGTGGTATCCTCGGGCTTGACTGCCTTAACCC
>JBMOKZ010000225.1:0-1538 GCA_049324195.1 Candidatus Zixiibacteriota bacterium
CCGTCCTCGACGAGAAATTCCATCATGGTGTCGGGCCAGTGCATATAAGGGGTCTGCTTGATCATCAGCTTCTTGGCGCCCAGCTCGATAAAGGCGTTGTCTTTCAGACCGGTCAGATTGTCGTTGGTGTTGAGGACGTTCTTGACGAAAACCTTGGCGGTCGAGGAACAGATAATCTGAATATGGGGGGCGTGTTTCAGAAGCTCCAGAATCGAGCCGCTGTGGTCCGGCTCGGTATGGTTAACCACGAGGTAATCAATCGAACCCAGCGGCGTGATTTCCTCGATATTAGCCAAAAACTCGTCGGTAAAACCCTTCTTGACGGTGTCAATCAGGGCGACCTTCTCACTTTTGATAAGGTAGGAATTATAGGTGGTGCCGTATTTGGTCGGCATGATTATATCGAATATTTCCAGGTTCGGGTCCTTGACCCCGACCCAGTAGACATCGTCAGTAATCTTAACAGCGCTCATTGACAGTATCTCCCTTTGGTATTAATCCGGTTTTAAGACTGTTACGAAATTTCAGGGCCGTATTAATAATATTATGTCCCGGCTGAAGGTTTTGTTCCCGAGGTTCCTCGGGGTTACCTGATAAAAGCGATGATTTCGTTAAAAAAAGCCGTTTCATCGACTGGTGTCGGTTTCAAAACGAGACTATTCGCTTCGGATAACTCTTTGATTTTAACGATTTCCGATACTTCCATCTGGTCGCTTCCGACCATTAAAAGGGTCGGACAGGCTACCGGCTGGAGGTTGTCGAGGGTACGATACGGGGCGGCGTAACCGGAGCGCAAATCGTACCACCACCACATGACGGTCCGGAAAAAGGGTATCCAAAGCGTCCCGTGCTCGGCTTTGAGTATATTCTGGTAACGAATCGTAGTGAGGTAGGGATCAATCGCGACGACTTTTTCAATCCGTTTCTCATCGACTGCAGCCAGCAGGGCGGCATCGGCTCCGACGGAAAACCCGACCACGCTCAAAGGCTGATGAATCTTTTGGCGAAGTTCCAGATAAGGGATGATTTCCTCGAGGTCGTTGGCTTCGTAGAAACCTTCGCCGCGATAACTCCCCGAGGACAGCCCACAGGCGCGCTGGTCATAGACGACTACGATAAAGCCGGAATCGCTGAGACTTTTCGCCAGGGGAATCATCGAATTGCGGTTTAACCGTTCGTCATGCAAAAGAATTACAGTCCCTTTCGGGACGAACGGGGTGTCGGTTTTCAGACTGTCGACCGCCGGTTCGATATAGAGTCCGGCCAGGGTGGTTATTTTGTCGATTTCCAGGCGGAAGGTGTCAGGGTTCAACCCGGCTTCGATATACAACGCCGGGTCGTTGGCCGGCAGGGAATCGGTCCTGAAATCGTCGATATCGCTCCGGCCCATCAGAGCCTTGGTCCGGTTTAGAGGATAAATGACGTAAAAGGTTAGAATCAGCCCCACGACGACAAAGAATATGACGATTTTTATAATTTCTCTGGTTTGACGGGATATCCTGGCCATAACATTATTTTTCCTGAATGTAAGGTTTACG
>JBMOKZ010000226.1:0-11960 GCA_049324195.1 Candidatus Zixiibacteriota bacterium
GTATAAAATCGACCGGTACAATATTTAAGAGGCAATATTTATGGAAGCAGTCATCCTCGCCGGAGGCAAAGGCACCCGCCTGAAACCGTTCACGACCGTTCTGCCCAAACCCCTGGTACCGGTCGGGGAAAAACCGATTATCGAAATTCTTTTAAGCCAGCTCAAAAAAGGCGGCGTCACGAAGGCTCATATCGCCATCAACCATCTGGCCCATCTGGTGCGGGGCGTGGTCGGCGACGGCTCCCGGTTCGGGCTGGAAATCGAATATTATACCGAGGACAAACCCCTGTCCACGGTTGGCCCCGTCAAACGCATTCTCGGGCTTCCGGAGCATTTTCTGGTCGCCAACGGCGATATCTTAAGCGATATCGATGTCGGCAAGCTTTATCGGCATCATCTCGGGAGCGGGGCGAAACTGACAGTGGCGACCTCGGAACGCACCGAAAAAATCGATTTTGGCGTATTGGAAATATCCGATAATGGTTTTGTCACCGGATTCCGGGAAAAACCGGAATACAATTTCACCGTTTCGATGGGAATATACGTTTTCGCCCGAGAGGCGCTGGAGTTCGTGCCGCGCAACGAGAAGTTCGGGTTCGACGAGTTGATGCTGGAGCTGCTGCGCGAAAAACAACCGATCGGTTATTATCCGTACGACGGTTACTGGCTGGATATCGGCCGTCCCGGCGATTATGAAAAAGCGCAGGCCGATATCGATATAATCAGTAAATTTTAACTTTCGCAGGCATTATAAATCCGGCCGTTGACACCGTTTAAAAAATGCCTATCTTTCACCGATGAACAAATTCCGGGATAATGTAAGAAGTTTAAAATCGGAATTTCCCGACGAAAGAATCGCCGTGTCCGGGGGGATTACCGTTTTTCATCCGGGTGATCCTGGCGAAGCCTCGCGATTCTTCACGCTGGCTAACCGGCTCGGTCAGCCGTTGTTTATCTCCGGTACCGGCGCCAATCTCAATCCCGGCGCCGAGAATCTGACCGACATGATCGTCGTCAAAACCGACCGTCTGAATCAGCTGGTGAAGGTTGTCGAACAGGACCTCTATGTCACAGTCGGAGCCGGGTATCCGTTGAAGGACCTTAACCGGGCACTGGAAGGATACGGTCTGTTCGTGCCCCATGCCGATTTACCTTATCCCGGTACGACCGGCGGGGCGGCGGCAGTCAATATCGCGGCGGAGTTGAACGGCCACGACCTGCCCTTTAAAAAATATTTAATCAAGGCCGAGATTGTCACGCCCGAGGGCGAGATTATCAGTCCCGGTTCGGTCTGTTTCAAATCGGTGGCGGGGTACGATATCGTGAAAATCTTTGCCTCGTCATGGGGGCTTTTGGGCTTGTTGGTTAATCTCTACCTGCGGGTGATTCCGGCATCGGCCCGCGAGGAATATGCCGGTATGAAAATGAAACCCGTCAGCCGTGAGAATTTCCTCAACGGTCTCAAGGTTTCCGAACGCGGGTCTGATGCCGTGTATGCGAGAAAAATTAAGGATAAGTTCGACCCGAACGGCATCCTGCCCGTCCTGTCCTGAAACAATTCGCGACTGGTTTTGTTGCAGTAAGTAATAAAACATTGAAATGATATAAGGAGTCAGACATGCCGAAAGCTGAAAGCGGAGCCAGAGTAGTGGTTTTAGGCGCCTCGACCAATCAACAACGGTACTCCTTCAAGGCGGTTCAGATGCTCAAAGAGTACGGCTACCGGCCGATACCGGTTCATCCGGCCGGTCACGTTGTCGACGGTCTGCCGGCAGTCAAATCGTTGACCGATATCACCGGGTCGGTGGATACGCTGACGATGTATGTCGGGGAGAAAATTTCCTCGCAGCAGATCGATATGATTTTGAAACTCAAACCTCGCCGGGTGATATTCAACCCCGGAGCCGAAAACAAGGGACTGGCCGATAAACTGAGAGCGGCCGGTATCGAAGTTTTGGAAGCCTGCACGCTGGTGATGCTTCGCACCGAACAGTTTTAATCCCGCTAACAATCATAGAAATTGACAGGCTGCTTCAGTCGTTTTCGCGGTGAAGCAGTTTGTCCATTTTTCCCTTGAAAGCGGTGACGGCCGTATCCACCAGTTCTTCGACGTCAATCAAGGTCGAGTTAAGCACCAGGTCGTAATAGTGGGGCGTATTGATCTCGGCGTGAAACAGTTTCCAGGCGAACTCGCGGCGCTTATTATCGGATTCGTCGATAGCCTCGTTCGCTTCTTCCTCGCCGATGTTTTTGTATTTCATCAGGTTTTCGACCCGGCAATCCCGGTCGCAGATAAAGCGGATATGGAAACCCCGTTCCGGACCCAGGATGAAATTTCCCCCCCGCCCCATCAGCACTATGCCGCCCAGCTGGGACAGCGACAGGACGACCTGGTATAAATAGCGGTGGTAATCGGAATGGTCGACCGACTGGCCGGTGAAAAACGATTCCACCATCATCGACAGGTCGCCCCGGAAACGGTCATCCAGCGATTCGATAACACGCTTGCGGTATCCCGATGATTTACAAATGCTGTCGATGACTTCGCGGTGCAGGCGCTGGTAACCGAGTTTCATAGCCAGCCGCGAGCCGAAATATGAACCGCGGCTCCCGGTTTCCCGGCTGATGGTGATTATCGGCGAAGGTGCTGGTTTTTTCTGCTTTTCATCCTCGGCTTCGCGCTTTTGATGTTCCCATTTTAAAAGCTGACGATTGATTATGGCGTCTATCGAGGTCATTGGTACTGCCTCCTGACCAATTATTTTTTAAAGTCGTCTGTTTTTAATGAACTTGTCAATAAATAAAATATCTGCTCTTTATCGATGATGTCGGTTTATGAACGAAAGAACGAAAAAAGAATGTATTTTTTCGGAATCTAATATATTATACTGCGGGAAATGGGAAAATATAATAAAAAAAATAAGATGGATTTTGCCCGGGAACTGGATTTCAGCGAAATTCTGACCAATCCCATTCTCGATATCGGCGCCCGGTTCTGGGAGGCCGAGCGTTATGCCGCGTTCAAGGTCTGTTACCGGTCGATGCGAAAAATCGATGATTTGGTGGACGAGTACAAAGTCGCCGGCGGCGACCTGTCCGAAAAAGATGTCCATCAGATCCGTTTGCTGATGACCGATTGGCTGGGGGAAGTCAAACGGGGTGAGATTGCCGACCCGTTTGTCGAGGAATTCCTGCATTATGTCAATAAATTCAAGATTCCCCTCTGGCCATGGGACCGACTGGTGGGGGCGATGACCTACGATTTGAACCATCACGGTTTTAAGTCTTTTTTAACGTTCCTGCGTTATACTGAGGGCGCGGCGATTGCCCCGGCCTCGATTTTCATGCACCTGTGCGGCGTCACGCAGAAAAACGGCGAGTATCTCGAACCGTCGTACGATATCCGCCTGGCCGCCCGGCCACTGGCCATCTTTTCCTATTTGGTGCATATTATTCGCGATTTCGAAAAGGACCAGAAAGACAATCTGCAGTACTTCGCCAGTGACCTGCTCGAGCGTTTTGGCCTCGACCATGAAAACCTGCGCCGCATCGCCGCGACTCAAAATATCCCGGCTGCCTTTCGCGCCCTGATGACGGAATATGTCAGAATCGGAGAGTATTATCGGGTACGGGCAAGGAAGGAAGTTGATCGGACGATGTCGTTTTTGGAAACCCGGTACCGGGTGAGTCTGGAAATTATATATCAGCTTTATCTTCAGGTTTTCGAACGCTTCGACCCGGAGCACGGTTCGTTCAGCGCCCGCATATTGCAGCCTGTGGCTGAGGAAATAGAGAATCGTATTCGTTCGGTTCTTGCCGATTTTCGGGATTTTAATTATTAATTTCAGGAAGAAATCATCTTTTTAGTTGTATTCCCAATAGACTAACTCCTTAATAATAATGGAGATAGATAATATTTTGTGAAAAAAACGGATACAGATGTATAAATAATGACAGGAGAAAAAAAGATGTTAAAGAAAATTTTGTTGTTTGTTTTTATCATTTTGGTGTTGTCGGCCGCACTTTGGGCCGACGATGTCGCCGTAACCGTTTACAACAATAACCTCGGTGTGGTCAGCGAAACCAGGTTATTGGAGCTGCAAAAGGGTTTAAACCGGCTGGCTTTTCGCGATGTTCCGTCGATGATTGATGCCAACTCGGTGACGTTCGAGGTAGTCGGAGATAAAAGCCGGGTGGCGATTCTGGAGCAAAATTATGCCTATGATTTGGTCAGCCCCGACAAAATGTACGAAAAATATATCGACCAGGAAATTGAACTGGTGGACAAGGACGGCCGTCTTTTCAACGGCACCCTGCTGGCTTATGGCGGTGGGGCGGTAACCCTTCAGGAAAAATCAGGACGGGTGAAGATTGTAGCGCTGAATAACATCACCGAAGTAAATTTCCCGCTATTGCCCGAAGGACTGATTACCAGGCCGACGCTGTTCTGGTTGTATCAGTCCGAAGCCGGGGGGAAGAAAGACTGCCGGGTGGGTTATCAGACATCCGGCATGACTTGGTCGGCAGAATATGTGGGGGTGCTCGACGCGAAAGAGACCGGGCTCGGTCTTTCCGGCTGGGCCGCAATCAACAATACCTCGGGTAAAACCTATCAGGATGCCACTCTTAAATTGATTGCAGGGGATATCCACCGGGCGCAGGCTCCGGTGGCTCCGCGCGTGAAAATGATGGCGACCGATGCCGAGATGAGCGGAGCCGGTTTTGAGGAAAAAGCCTTCTTCGAATATCATCTATATACTCTCCCGCGCAAGGCTACCCTGGCGGACAAGGAAATCAAACAGATTTCACTGTTTGACCCGGCTCATGCCTCGGTCGTCAAAGAGTACCTCTACCGACCTGAGCGCAATCCCGAGCAGGTCGAGGTTTCCCTGAACCTGATGAATTCGAAAAAATCCGGTCTGGGACTGCCGCTTCCCGCCGGGCGGGTACGATTGTTCAAGGCTGATGA
The DNA here is from genome assembly GCA_049324195.1 of Candidatus Zixiibacteriota bacterium. GTDB lineage: Bacteria > Zixibacteria > MSB-5A5 > GN15 > FEB-12 > JAFGNW01. Next base: position 4,970 of record JBMOKZ010000226.1, read on the forward strand.
TGACGGTTCAATGGTGTTGCTTGGTGAGGACCGTATCGACCACACCCCTAAAGATGAGGAGTTGAACCTGAAAGTCGGGTACGCATTTGATATCGCCGCCGAGGAAAGGCTCGTCACCCAGAACCAAGTATCAAGCAAAGTCGAGGAGCGCGAATACGAAGTCGAACTGCGCAATCACAAGGACAGCGACATAACGGTGAAGGTTGAGAAACAACTGTATGGTATCTGGGATTTATTAAGTGCGAATTATGAACATAAGCAAAAGGACGCCAACATGTTAATGTTTGATGTTCCGGTTGCCGCCGATACCGTAGCGATTTTGAAATATAAAATAAGGTTTACGTACAGATAACAGGATATAAGGTTGACAATTCTGGATATAAACCTTAGATTCAGCGAAAATTATACGGTGTTAATTGTTTAGGAGGTTTGTTTTGAAAACAACATTGAGGTACATAGTCGTAACGACCATCGTTCTGGGGCTTGTTTTCGCCGGTTCGGTTGCGGCCAAACAGCGCAAACTGCCCGCAGGAGCCTATATTAAAACGGCTAAGATTCATATTCTCTCGGGCGAACAGGAACGTTACGAACAGGCGATACTGATGCTTGATTCTCTCTTTTTGAATTATGGCCCGCATGCCGAAGGTTTGTTCTGGATGTCGCAGATTTATGTCGACTATATCGATAAAACCCCGGACCTGGCTAACCGGAAAAAGTACGTCGAGTTAATGGTGGCTTACAACGATTCATTGAAAATGTGCTGCGCTAATAAAGATATTGACAAGAAAAACAAGGATGGCTGTAAGGAATATATCGAAAAGGTCGACTCGACCTCGGTACTCTTCTGGAGGCAATATTATAACGACGGTATCGAGCAGCTCAACGCCGTGAAGGTTGCTGTCAGCGATATCGCCAACGAAACCGATTCGGCCAATATCGCTTATTTTCAGGAACAGAAGAAGAAATTTTACGATTCCTGTTACCAGAGCATGGAACTGGCGATTATCCTGGATTCGACCAACTTCAAGCCCTATGTCGTGATCAGCACCCTGTTGGAGCAGGACAAGAATTATAAGGAATCCAGTCAATGGCTCGAAAAAGCCATAAAATTTACCACGAATCCCGAAGACCGCAAGCCGCTTTTGATACAGACGGCTTACAATTACGTCAATCAGGGTAGTTATTGTGATGCGATTCCCTATTTCCAGGATTACCTTAAAATTGCGCCCGAGGATTTTGACAATGCCCGCAACCTGACCATCTGTTACAATAACTGCCAGATGTACGATTCAGCTTTCGCGCTTAATCACAGATTACTGGAAAAGAGCCCGGGCGACCCCAATATAATTTCCGGTATTGGTCTGTACTGGGAGCAACAGGCCCGGTTTGCCAGCGATTCAGCGACGGCTCACCGTGAGGCGGGCGACGAAGCCGGAGCCGCTCAATGGCGGGACAAACGCCAGGAATTATTCGATTCCTCGCGGGTTTATTTCAAACAGGTTTTTGAATTGAAACCGGATGATGTCATGGCCGTCCAGCAATATGCCCTGGTAACCGCTATCCTGGGTAATTTTGAGGAAGCTATTGTGCCGTTTACCCGTCTGACCGAATTGGAGCCGGGCAATGTTGACCATTGGATCTCACTTGGTGACTGCAATTTGAATCTGACCAGATTTCAGGAATCCGCCAACGCTTATGAAAAAGTAATTGAGTTGGAACCAAACAACCTGGCTATCCTGGAACGTTTGAGCGACCTGTACAAAGAACTCAAACAGGCCACTAAACTTCAAGACATAGAAGCTAAAATTAAAGCTCTCGAATCTTGATAAAAGTGAATTAAATTCCGCAAAAAGGCAGGCGTCATGCCTGCCTTTTTTTTATATTGGGTCTATGGTTAATCCTGAACAGTACGCCCGGGTGGCGCTTGCCGGTCCATTGAAAAAGACTTTTACCTATCGCGTGCCGGCAGAAATCGGTCCCCTGGTACCCGGCCAGAGGGTGCTAGTGCCGTTCGGACGGAGCCGAAAAGTCGGTTTTTATCTGGGCGCGGGCCAGCCGGGAGGGGCTTTCGAGATAAAGAATATCGTCCGGGCTTTCGATGATACGAGTTTTTTTTCGGATGAGCTGTTCCGCTTCTGTATTTGGATGGCCGAATATTATTTCGCCAATCCGGCCGATTGCCTCGCAGCTGTCCTGCCTTCGGTGATGCGCTCGTCACACGGAGCCACATTAATATGGAATATCGAAACTACCGATATGCTCCCGGGTCACTTGAAAAGCACCGTCAGGAAAGGCAAAAAACTGTCCCAGGCGACCATCGCTCGCATCAAACAGTCACACTCTCAACTGTTACGGAAGCTGATAGAGGAAAATATTGTCAGGGAAGAATGGCTGACCGACAAGCTCGAAAACCAGAAAAAAATTATCGGGTTCAGGGCGGACAAAACCGACAACTGGCAGGAATTCTTTAAAAAGAAGAAATTTAATCCGGAATATTTTGACGGTACCAGAAGCCGCGCCGAACTGGTCAGCTTCGGCTGGAGTTATCATTATCTTCGGGCCGCCGTGCGGGAAGGTCTGCTGGCGCCGGTTTACGACGACAGGGTGGATGAAATTCTGGAGTTCGTGAAACCCCGCGATGATGTCGCCGCTATCAAACTAACGGCAGAGCAGGAAAGGGTCAGTCGGGAAATTATCGGGCATCTTCGCGATGGCTTCCAGACCTTCCTGATACATGGTATAACCGGGTCGGGTAAGACAATCGTATATTGTCACATAGCGAGGGAAGTCCTGCAAGATAATAAAACAGTTCTTGTGCTGACTCCGGAGATTTCCTTATCTGGTGCTATTTTAGCGTATTTTAGGGGATTTTTCGGTAGTGAGGTGACAGTTATTCATTCGGCCATGACGGAGCGGGAAAGATTCGAGAGCTGGCAGGGTATTAAAAACGGCGTTTATCGGGTCGTGGTCGGACCGCGTTCGGCGCTTTTCGCGCCGCTGGTCAATCCGGGTTTGATAATTGTCGATGAGGAGCATGACGGTTCTTACAAACAGGATGAACCCGCGCCTCGATTTCACGGCCGGGATGCCGCCATCATGCGAGCCAAGATACACAATATTCCGATTATACTGGGGTCGGCGTCGCCGTCGCTGGAAGCCTATCATCACGCCCGTGAGGGTCATTACCGGCTGCTGGAGCTGACCGAAAGGCCGGGCGGGGCGACATTACCGGTGGTCAGGGTAATCGATATGCGTCGGGAACGGTTGAAAGGGGACTTGCCCTATTTATCTTTTTCACTGAAAAAGGAAATCGAGAACCGACTTGAACTGGGACAGCAGGTGATTCTTTTTTTAAACCGACGGGGCTATTCTCCCCAGCTCAAATGCGCCGAATGCGGGCATATGCCCGCCTGTCCCTCGTGCCAGGTCAGTTTGACTTATCATCGGGCGGGCAACAAACTGTCCTGTCACTATTGCGGATATGTCCGCTATGAGTATTCGGTGTGCGAGAAATGTGGAGGGAACGATTTCTATTATCCGGGCGTGGGTACCCAGAAAGTGGAGGAAAACATTCCCCGGCTGTTCCCTAAAGCGCGGGTGGTACGGTTCGATTCCGATACGGCCTCGGGCCGCCGGAACAGCTATCGGATTCTGGCTGATTTCGCCAACCGCAAATACGACCTGCTGTTGGGAACGCAAATGGTTACCAAGGGGTTGGATTTGCCGGGTGTTACCCTGGTAGGTGTGCTTTCGGCCGATTTGGGACTTGATATGCCGGATTTCCGGGCTACCGAGAAGACCTTCGCGCGGCTGTTACAGGTGGCGGGGCGTTCCGGGCGAAGCGAACTGCGGGGCCAGGTTTTAATTCAGACTTATTATGCCGAAAGTGATTTGATCGATGATGCCGCCCGGCAGGATTATATTTCGTTTTACGAGCGGGAAATAGAATCCCGGCGCGAGGCGGTTTTCCCGCCGTTTGTCCGGCTGGTTAATTTTATCTTTAGTGGCGCCGATGACGTCCGATTGACAGCTGAAGCCCTCCAATTCCGGGACCGACTGCTGGAGCGGGTGCGGAAAACTGGTCTGAAAATTACGCCGATGGGACCCGCTCCCTGTCCGATTCAATATCTGAGGAAAAATTACCGGCGGCATATGTTTGTCAAAACCTGTCAGATTCAAAAATTCACCCGTCTGTTGACCGCCTGGGAGGAAGAAACGCCCCGGTTTGGTCTGTCCTCGACCGTGAAAGTAACGGTCGATGTCGATCCCGATGACATGATGTAAAAAAAACCGCCCGTCACGGGCGGTTTTGTCAAGAATAAAGATTTTGATTCGCTTATTCTTTTTTGTCTTTGGGAGTTCCTTCACCTTCGGCTTCTTTCGCTTCGGCAGCGCCTTCAGCGGCTTCACCTTCAGCGGCTTCGCCGGCTTCACCCTCGACGCCTTCAGTAACGGTGGTCTCGGACTTGATAATGGTCGGGGACGAAATAACGACGACAGTGCGGCGTTTTTCAGACAAAATTTCGGCGTTTTCGATTTGCAGGTCGCTCACGTGGATGGCATCGCCGATTCCCAGATCGGAAACATCGACTTTCACATCTTCGGGGATATTGACCGGCAGGCATGAAATTTCCAGTTCCCGCAAAGGAACGGTCATGATACCGCCATCGGTTTTAACGCCTCGGGGGGTGCCGATAAACTTGATCGGAATCGAAATATGAATCGGCCGGTTCATCGAAATAGCATGGAAATCAATATGGATTACGCGACTGGTAACGGGGTCGCGTTGAAGGTCGCGCACGACGACTTTATTTTTTTCTCCGGCGACATCGAGATTGAAAATGGAACTGCTGGTGGACATCTTCATCGCATTTCGAAAGACCTTTTCATCGACAACGATGTTAAGCGGGTTAGTTTCCGGTCCGTATATAATTCCGGGGATTTTACCGTCACGCCTGATTCTTCGGGCTGAACCCTTGCCGGTTTCGGTTCTAAGGTCAGCCGTCAGTGATATTTCTTTCATGATACTGTTAAAGCCTCCAATATGTATTAACTGTCATACCCTATGATGCGGGCATTTTTTCCTCAAACAACGACGAGACAGAATCCTCGTCGAATATTCTATGTATCGCCTCTCCGATAAGTTCCGAACAGGTCAAAATTTCGAACTTGTCCGAGAGCTTCTTGTCTTTCTGGTCGATCGAATCGGAGATAATCATTTTTTTTATCGGTGAATTCTCGATTTTTTCGATAGCCTGCCCGGAAAGCACGCCGTGAGTACAGGCGGCGTAGATTTCTTTCGTTCCCTGTTTCATAATAAATTCCGCGGCGTTGCAGATGGTGCCCGCCGTATCCACCATATCGTCACGAATCAGGACGGTTTTCCCCTTGACGTCGCCGATCAGGTTCATGACTTTCGATTCGTTGGCGCGCGGGCGGCGTTTGTCGACAATGGCCAGATCGGCGTCAAGCGAGCTGGCTGTAGCCCGGGCCAGCTTGATCGAGCCGACATCGGGTGACACCACCACCAGGTTTTCGAGTTTCAACCGGCGAATGTAGTTGTTGAAGATTACCGCGGAATAGAGGTGGTCGTGAGGCAGGTCAAAAAAGCCCTGAATCTGGCTGGCATGAAGGTCCATGGTCATAATCCGGTCGGCGCCGGCGGTGGTAATCAGGTTGGCAATAAGCTTGGCGGTAATGGCGACCCGCGGCCGGTCTTTGCGGTCCTGACGGGCGTAACCGTAATAGGGTATGACGGCGGTGATTCTCATGGCTGAGGCGCGCCGCGAGGCCTCAATCAACATCAACAGCTCCATGAGGTTTTCCGCCGGCGGATTGGTCGGCTGGATAATGAACAAATCGGCTCCCCGAATATTCTCGTTGATCTGAACAAAAACTTCGCCGTCCGAAAAACGGGTGACCGTACAGTCCGCCAGGTCAACTCCGATATAAGCGGCGATTTTCTTCGCCAGGTTTATATTCGAGTTGCCGGTAACAAGCCGTATTTCTTCTCTGACAATCATGGCCTGAATATACCCTTTTAATTTCAACCTGCCACATGATTTTTTCACAAATCATGAGCAGAGTGCTTTTTTTCACTTAGCTGGGGCGCCAGGATTCGAACCTGGGATTGCCAGCTCCAAAGGCTGGTGACTTACCGCTTGTCGACGCCCCAGGAATTTTCGGCTTACGTCGGGGCTTCCGTCTTTTTCTTCAGCTCCTGTTCATAAGCTTCAAGGACTTTTCGCTCAATTGCTAAACGCATATCCTTGTTGATCGGATGAGCGATATCCTGATGGGTTCCGTTAGGACGTTTCCGTGATGGCATGGAAACGAAGTAACCACTGTTGCCCTGGATAATTTTCATCCCGCGAATAACAAAAGCGTTGTCGAAGGTCACGTTGGCAAACCCCTTCAGCTTCGCCTCGTTTCTCAAAGTGACCCTAATTTCAGTAATCTCCACCACTGCCTCCTTTGCCCATATTTTTGAGAGGCAGGGTTATTGGCCGAACCACGTTAACTCGCCAATCCCCCTGGTTAATCGTTCTTTTGTTTGTCCATTCCTCCGCGACTTCTTTGAATATTCCGAACATCGTTGCTCCGGAACCACTCATACGTGCAAGAAGCGCATTTCTTTTTAGAAGTTCATTTTTTATCCCGACCAGCTCCGGATAGGACAAAAAATGAACCTCCTCAAAACTATTGGCTGAGAGTTTCAGGGACTCAACGAATTCATCAACGGTCTGGCACCGCTTTAAATTAACCGGATTCCTTTCCCTTGTCAAGCCAATTTTAAGAGCCGCATAGCTTTCGGCGGTAGAAACAAAAATATTGGGGGTAATCAGCACCAGCCAGTAGTCGGTTGGAAGCTCCGTCTCCGTAACGACTTCACCCCGACCCGTAACCAGCGCCTGGCCACCCGAAAAAAAGAAAGGTATGTCAGAGCCGAGCCTAAGGCCCAGCTGAGCCATTTCTTTAGCGCTTAAGTTTA
>JBMOKZ010000227.1:0-11915 GCA_049324195.1 Candidatus Zixiibacteriota bacterium
CATTTTTCAGTTCCGGGAACTTGAATGATACGTTGTCGAACTGCAGGTTCCCTTTGATTTCGCCGTCAGGTGAATAATCGCCCTCGTTATTCACCAGCGTCGGGAATTTCTCCAGCTCCAGCAACCGGTTGATGGATACCGCCGACTGTCGCGACTTTACCAGAAACTGTCCAATATCAAACATCGGGAAAATCATGTAAATCACGTAATAGATAAACGCCAGCAACTGGCCGGAGGACAGCCGGGCATTAATCGCCATGTAGCCGCCGGTCAGGACCACTATGAGAATCCCGAACTGCCAGATATAGAAATAGCAGGATTCCACCACGGTCTGGGCTTTTACGGTCGAAATCTCGGCTTGTCGCCGTTTTTCAATCACCCGGGCGAACTGGTGTTTCTGGGCGCTTTCCCTGACATAGGCCTTAACCACCCGGATGCCGGAGAAGCAGGCTTCCATCAGGTCGTTGAAGTCGGATATCCTCTTTTGCAGGGTCTCGTATCTTTTGTCCAGGCGCGATGAGCTGAAAAAGAAGATAACGATGAGCACCGGCAGCGGTCCGGCCGCCCAGAGGGTCAGCGTCGGGTTGATGGTCAGCATCATGACAATCGAAAAGGTGACCATCAGGCAGGCCTCGTACAGGCGGAAAATCCCCGAACAGGCAAACCAGGACAGTTTCTCGGCGACGTCATCGGTCAGGCGCGTCACGATGTCCCCGGTCCGGAACTTGTTGAAGAAATCCGGTCCCTTGAGCGTAATCCGGTCGAAAGCGTCCTGGCGGAAAAGCCATTCCAGTTTGAGGTTCATCCAGGCGCGGTGCGACTGCACGAAGGCATAAAGCGAACTGGCGCTAAGCCCGATGAGCATCAGCGAAATGGTGAAAGTCGCTGCGATAGACAGACCCAGGCTCTGGCCGAATTCGCTCAGTTTTATCGCGACCGGGTTGGAGCCGACCGCCGTCGAAACCTCGAGCGTTTTCACGTAGTCAACCATGAACTCGATCATCCGCGGCACCGATACCTGCAGGGATGTCTGCACCGGCGTCAGCACCACCAGCACCAGCAGGACATATGGATATTTCCGGTAATACCGCCAGAACCATTTTATTTTATTTAACATTGTTCAATACTCCGTTTCGATTCTTAAACTGAAGATGGAACAGCTTGGCGTAATAGCCGTCTTCCTTGAGAATCAGCTCCGTATGGGTTCCACGTTCAATGATCTCGCCGTGTCGAATCACGAGAATTTCGTCAACGTCGAGAATTGTCGACAGCCGGTGAGCGACGATAATCGAGGTCCGCTCGGCCATCAACTTTTTCAGCGAGTTCTGGATGACCCGCTCCGTTTCGGGGTCCACCGAACTGGTGGCCTCGTCCAGAAGCAGAACATCGGGATCGCTGGCCAGAGCTCGGGCGAACGACAGCAACTGTCTTTCACCACGGCTGAAATTCATACCCTTTTCCGAAACCTCGGTCTGGTAACCCTTCGGCAGCCGGTGGATAAAACGGTCAGCCTCGACCGTCTGCGCCGCCCGGATGACCAGGTCGTCGGAAATTTGTTCGGTGTCGAGCGAGATATTCGAACGCACGTCACCGGGGAAAAGGATAATATCCTGCAGCACCAGCGCGAACCGTTTCCGCAGCTCGTCGGTAGCGATATTCCGGATATCGATGTCGTCGACGGTTATCCGTCCCTGCTGCGGGTCGTACAGGCGCAGCAACAGGGAGATAACGGTGGTTTTACCGCCGCCGGTGGCGCCGACCAGAGCGACGCGTTTGCCGGCGGGGATCTCGAACGAAACGTCCTTAAGGGCGTATGTGTCGTTGCCGGTATATGAAAAAGTAACATTCTCGAATTTAATGCTTTTTTTCAAGCCGTTCCAGGCAACCGGCTTTTCCGGCTGGGGCAGGCTCGATTTCTGCGACAAAAGGGCGAATATTCTTTTCGCACCGGCAATCGACTTCTGGATGGTTGACAACTGTTCGGACACTCGCCAGATAGGGTCGAATGAACGCCAGATCAGAATGATGAACATGCTGATAGTGCCAACCGTCAGCACCCCGGATTTGAGCCAGATAACCCCGAAAAATAACGTCAGGGCGATGGCTACGTACTGAAAAAAGAAAATCGTATTGAAAAAGACGATGAAGGCGATCTCCGCGTACGAATGCTCCTTGAATTTCAGTTCGTTGGCCCGGGACACCTTCCGACAGGCGTACTCGCCCCGGTGGAAAATCTGGATGATGGACATCCCGTGCAGAAATTCCGTCAAAGACGCGGTAACCTCGGCCATCTTCTTGCGCACGGCTAAAAAACGCGACGAGGTAATCCTGGCGATTATCACGACCAGAATCCCCGTTACCGGGATGATGCTAATCAGTATCAGGGCCAGCCGCCAGTGGTAGTAGAACATGATACTGTAAATTCCGGTTATCAAAAGCAGGTCACCGACCAGCAGGACCGCGGTATTGGTAAACATCAGCCGCAAAGATTCGGTATCGGATTCGACCCGGGCCAGAAGCCGCCCGACGGGATTACGGTCGAAAAAGGCGATATCGAGCGACAGAATATGATGGTACAGCCGGCTTTTTAAATCGACCATGACATTCTGGCCGATGGTTTCCAGTTTGACCCGCTGAAGATATTGAAACACCAGCGAGGTCAGCTGTAAAACACCGATTAAAATAACGGTGTTTATCAGCCCGCGAAAATCGCTGTTGGAGATATTGACATCGATTGCCTTGCGGATCAAAATCGGCCAGTAGATCGTCAAAATCGTAGCCGTGGCCAGCATTAACAGGCACAACGACAAACCCCTGACATGTTTCTTCAGGAAGGGCAGGAGCTTTCCAAAAGCCTGCCGGGAACTTATATCTTTTTCTTCGTTCGTTATATTTTCGAATTCAAACAAATCAGCACTCATGGTTCAATCCTATTATAAGGTGTAAAATTACCTGACAGTTGGGGACTGTGAGCCGTATAGCCGTTTTTAATTCAACGGCAGGATTCAATTTTAAGGAGAGAATTAAGTCTAGGATGAATTTCCCGCCGCGGAATTAACTTATGGCCTTTACTACAGCCACATTAAGTCTGATAGTATTAATCATAACGCTAATTCCTTTATTCCGTTGCGGTTTTTAAATCAACTAACCATTCCGTAAATTACGTGAATCGAAAGTATAAGTTTCATACAATATATGCCTTTTTTTACAAAAACAAACAAAAAAACATGTTTTACGTTATAAAAATTGACTCCCTGATACGATATTATAGTCAGAAAAATTATCTTTTATCCAATCCGACCGGATAAAGACGATGATTCAAGAGATAGTAAACTCATTCAAGGGGGCCTTGAAGTGAAGATTCTCGTAGTCGATGATGAAGAAGTTATCCGCACTCTGGCGGAAAGTATCCTGAAGAAGGAACACCATGAAGTCCTTCTGGCCAAATCAGGCGAAGATGGGCTGAAACTTCTGTCGGAAACCTCCGGAATCGAGCTGGTTCTGCTCGATTTGAATCTCCCGGATATCTCCGGACCCGAGGTTTTAAAAAGAATGAGAGCGGTATCACCCTCGTTACCGTGTATTTTTTCCACCGGGCAGATTTTTAACCGTAATTATATACCGGAAGAATTGCACCCCCATACTCATTTTCTTCAAAAACCTTACCGTCCCGGACACCTTCTCAAAAAAATCGGTGAAATCCTGGAATTGAATAATAACAGGTAAGACAATACGATTCTTTTAGGAGTAAACACCGGCTCTACTAAAAAACGTCTTTCCCAAGAGCTGGTTTTTTTATTATCTTAAGAACCTGGAATTATGATTAACTGCATGTACAAAACTGTCTTCGGTTTTCTTACCGTCCTGTTCCTTCTGGCCGGATCGGTTTTGGCTGAGGACATAAAACAGATTCGGGTGGGCTTTTTCGAAGGCGGTTCGTATTTGATGCACGACCTGTTGCGCGACGCTTTCCGTAATGAACTGCAGAGCCTGGTTCCCGAGGATTATGAAATCGTTTTTTCCGCTCGAGGTTATAAAACCGCCGGCTGGAACCGGGATACCTGCCGGGTTATGGCTGAGGACCTGGCTGCCCTGACGGATCTCGATTTGGTCGTGACTTTCGGACCCTGGGTGGTTGAAGAACTTTTAAAAGCTGGTTTTACCAAACCTATTATCGCCCTGAACCGGTTCGACCCGCAGGCCGAGGGTCTGGTCGATTCCACCGGCTATCCCATCGCCGACAATCTGACGGTCCTGGTCCGGCCACACCGTTTTGAGACTGACTTGGTGATGTTCAACCGCCTGAAACCCATCAGAAAGCTGGGTGTCCTGTTTTTCCCTTCCGGAAATGAAAAAGAGCGGTTGATGGAAAAATTCCACGCTATCGGCGAACAGATCGGGTTTGAGGTCGTGACCGCTGAGGGCTTCAATAACGTTGGAACGTATGCCTTTTTCAAGGCTTTCGAAGAAATCAAAAAGCAGAATATTGACGCTCTTTATATTTCCCCGCTCTGGGGTTTCGACCTGGTCAAGCTCAACTGGTTTTTTCAGGAGGTCAACAAGAGCCGGGTTCCGGTATTCAGCGGCGAGGGGGAGTTTCTTGTCGGTCGCGGAGCGCTGGCTTCGAACACGATTCAAAATATCACGACTGTTGCCCGGTATGCCGCCCAGAAAGCCCGGCGTATTATACTCGGAACTTTGCCTGCGGATCTGCCTGTGACTCTGGCCGAAAATACGGGCCTGACCCTCAACGGGGGACTGGCCCGGCAGTATAACGTGAGGATACCGCGCGAAGGTGTCCTGGGTGTTAAAATCATCTCGGCTCAGCCTGAAGATAATGAGACTTGCTATACTTTCGGGGAAACCATTCTGCAGGCGCTGGCGGCCAATCCCGGGTATCTGGCTTGCTATGAAGCCCTGGAACAAGCCGCTGCTCAGGCTTCGCAGGCTTATGCCGCTTACCTGCCGCACCTGAACGCGATTGGCACTTATGACAAGGCGGACGATAACACGGTTTACAATTCCCGGGATGAATTAAAAAACGACCAGTTAAATCTGAGCCTCGAACTGCGACAAAAAATTTTATCCCTGCCGGCCATCTACGATATAAAGCTTGCGGCGCTCAACAAAGAAAAGAACGCGATTTCTTTAAACGAGGCTACTCTGGATATGGAGCAGGCGGTCGTGACCGCTTATCTCAATTATCTCAAGGCGGTTGAAATTCTGAGGGTTTACGAAGAGAAAAAGCAGTATATCGATTATAACCTGGAACTCACCCGGGTGGACCAGTTGATGGGGGATACCGGTAATATCGATATCTACCGCTGGTACGATGAATATTACCGGGTTTTGCGGGAACTCAACGATTGCCGCAACAATGTCCGTGTAGCCCGGATTCTATTCAACCTGTTGTTGAGCCAGCCGGGTGAAACTCCCTTCGTGCTCGATACCGGATTGTTCTCGCTCGACGCATTTCAGAGAGAATACGCCAATTTCCAGCCTCTGGTGTATTTCCAAAAGCAGGCGGACGAAATCGAGGATAAACTGGTCGAACAGGCGTTTATTACCAACCCTCGGATGAACCGATACGATATCGATATCGAGAGACAAAAGAAACGTCTGCAAAAGAATTTTTCACGCTGGTTCCCGACTATCGGTTTCCGGGCTTCTCTGGGTTTTCAGGATCGTCTCGAGGACTACCCGCCGGGGTTCGAGGAAAAAACCAATACTGCCTCGCTGGGGCTGACAGTCACTCTGCCGCTTTTCTCCGGCAGTGACCGGATAAGGGAACGCCGGGTATTGAATTATGGCTTGAGCGAGACGGAATATCTCAAGGATAACGCCCGTCTGGATATAATCGGCCGGGTGCGTCTCGGTTTTTCACGGCTTGTTAATTTGCTGGACAATCTCCCTTCGGCGGTCGAGTCGGAGCGCCAGGCAACCGCTTATGTCGGTCTGACTCTGCGTCTTTACAGCGCGGGAAAAACCCCGCTGGCGGGGGTCGCCGACGCCATCGATAACGCCGTGCAGAGCCGTTTGACAACGCTTGACCAGCGGTATGGTTATTACCTGGCCGCCGCTTCTTTGATGCGGGAAGTCGGCTGGTCGTTGCAGAATACCAGCCGTTCCCCGGGTATGGAGCTGCTGATACGTCTTGAAGAGTGTTGTTCTTCAAACCGGGGGAATTGAACGAAGTCGTGAACCGGACCTGGACAATTTGATTTCGGGTGCAGATATGCCGGAATTTTTCGCTGATAGAGTAAATGAGCTCGACACTCCCGCCCTGTTGATCGAAAAAAATATTCTCGAACAAAATATTAACCGCATGCAACAAACGGCCGACCGGTACGGTGTCAGCTTGCGACCCCATATCAAGGCGCACAAGATGCCTTTCATCGCCTTGCGGCAAATCAAGGCCGGAGCAGTCGGAGTGGCCGCCGCGAAACTGGGCGAAGTCGAAGTTATGGTCGATTATGATGTGGCTGATATCCTCGTAGCCAATGAAATCATCGGTCGCCGGAAAATCGAGCGGCTGTACAAACTGAGTCGCAAGGCTCGATTGAGCTGTGCGGTCGATGCGCTTGAAAACGCCCGCGAGATTTCCGAATATTTCGTATCGAAGAATCATCGAATCGATGTCCTTATCGAGGTGGATTCCGGGCTGCATCGCTGCGGTTTGAGTTCTTTTGACGATATTGTCACTCTGGCGAGAGGCTTGCGGCAGCTTCAGGGTATCCGCTGTCGGGGCATTGTAACGCATGCCGGGCATGCCTATGCGGCGAAAACGGCTGCCGAGGTAGCGGCTATCGGCGAGCAGGAAGGACGCCTGATGGTCGATATCGCCGTCAGGCTTCGTCGATTAGGTTTTGAACCCGAGGTGGTCAGTGTCGGTTCGACCCCGACCGCGCCATTCGCCGTGCAGATTCCGGGGGTTACCGAGCTGAGACCGGGAAATTATGTTTTCAACGATATGATCCAGGTGGCGCTCGGTGTGGCTCCGGTCGAAGCGTGTGCCCTGACCGTCCTGGCCAGCGTTATCAGTCTGCCGGCTCCCGGCCGCGCGGTAATCGACGCCGGCAGCAAGGTCCTGTCGCTTGACCGCGGCGCCCATGGCAACGAATTGGTATCAGGGTACGGCCGAATTATCGGGAAAAACGCCCGGTTGGAGCGGCTCTCCGAGGAGCACGGGATTGTCAGTTACGAAAACGAGCAGTTCACACTGGGTGAGAAAATCAGAATTATTCCCAACCACGCCTGCCCGGTAGTCAACCTTTTCAATTACGCCTGCCTGGTTGACCGGCAACATATCGAGGATGTGGTGGAAATCGAGGGACGCGGAAAAGTTACCTGATTACCCGTGGTAAAACATCTGAAACAATTCAATAAGAGTTATCACGATAAAGACCAGCGTCACGACGATTCGCCCGGTCCGGTAAAAGCGTCTGTCCTTGAAAACAGGAGCGGGTAATCCCCGGCTTACAAAAATAAACACCCGACTGTAATTTATCAGCGACAGCAGGGTAAACAGTAACGTCACCCAGGTGTAGATTCGAATCCCGAATTCGAAACGCAAAACGTAGCTGGCAAGCAGGATGACGATGGCGGTATAAGTATATTTTCCGGTCAGGTTGGAAGGGATAGTGATTTTGCGGTTTTTCAGGATAATAAATCCAGCCAGCAGGATAAGCAGGTCGCGGCCGAGTATCACGCCCGCCAGCCAGACCGGCATACCGCGGTAAAGCACCAGCAGAACGACCAGCACCCCGGCGAAAATCTTATCGGCGACCGGATCCAGCGCTATTCCCAGCGACGACACTTTATTGAGCTTTCGGGCCAGCCAGCCGTCCAGACCGTCGGTAATACCGGCGATTATCAACAGGACGATACATACCAAAGTCGACTGGTTGTCGTTTTTCCAGAGAAAATAACCGACCAGCGGTGTCAGGAAGATTCGCGACAGGCTGATGAGGTTCGGAATCTGAAGCAGATCTCGCATATTGATTCTCGCTGGTTTCACGCCAGGAATTTAACGGCCCAACGGCCCGCTGGCAAGTTTCAAAATCAGAGGGATTAAATTGACAGCTGGGCTCTTGATATAGTATATTGAATTCGATGAACCGTTCAATTTTCCAGTTAAATTGTACTTATCTTTTTATTGTTCCTCTTTTTACCCTGTTGATGCTTGGCGGGTGCTCCGCTCCGGTCGATGACGAGGGCTTTTATCTGGTCCCACCGGTTGACGACCCGATGGTTCTGAGCTATCGCTTTGTTCCCTCGGTCAAAATTTTCGCGGTCGCTGCGGACTGGTATGTCCCGCTCGATTTCGACGGTGACGGGAAGAAGAATCTGGCGGTAATCGCCAATATGTGGTATCAAATGGATACGTTGAGCGGCGTTATCTTTTACGAGGATATTGCGGCCACGAGAGCGGTGGAACAATATAATATCAAAACCCCGATGGTGTTTACATACTTGACGCGTGATTTCGACGGCGACGGCGGGGAAGACCTGGCCCTTACTTATTGCACCCGGGACAGTCTTTATCTGGAGATTGTTAATTATTCCGGATATTCGCTTTATAAAAGATTCATTGCGACGGGCGCCGATCTTGACGGCAACGGTCTCTGGGATGGCCATGGAATGCTGTGCGGCGTCTATGATTTCAACTGCGATGGCCAGGAGGAAATATTGGTCGCGGTCGATGTCGGTTACGACCTCTATCCGAGAAAATTGATTTGTCTCGACTGGATTAATAATAAAGAACTTTGGGAATACGATGTCTCCGGCGTAGTTTGTCATGAACTGGTGCAGGTGGCGAAACTGGGTGATAACCGGTCAGTATCGGTCATCGTGCCGGTGCAGTCGAAAGGCAATGCCGCCGTGGCCGGGGATATGACCGACGCACATGCGTACCTGGTGGTGCTCGATGATGAGGGAGAATTACGCTGGAAAAAGGAACTGGGGGGAATTTTCTCCAACAGCCGCCTAACCCTGCTGGATTATGACGGCGACGGACAGCAGGATGTTCTGGCCGCGGTTCGGTACGAGCAGATCGACCCGTCTGACAGTACTAAAAAAAGGGAGGGCGGACGGCTGGAAGTTTATGACGCCGAGGGCAAAACAATGCATACTCTGGACCTCGGCCTGAACCGTAATGTCAACTATATTTATCGTTTTGATTATGACGGCGACGGTTCCGAGGATATTTTTATCACCTGTTTGGGCAACAACGTCTTGATTTTTAACGAGCGCCTTCAGCTCTTGAACAAATTCAAATGTTATGCGATGGTGAATGAGCTGGAAATGCGGGATTTTATAGGCGACGGGTCACGGCAGATAATAATGTGTTGTGACAATAAATTATGGCTGCTGACCCGGGAATTCAAACCCCTGGCCCAGTTCGGCAGTGAAGATATTTCCAAACTTAATCTGAAACGGGTGTTCACCCCTGATGAAGAAACTTCGCGTTACAGCGCCGTAATCACCGACCGCGGTTTATCGTTCAATTTTGTCATGGAAGTCGAGAAATCTCCCTGGTACACGATTTTTTATCGTAATCCGCAACTGGCTTTTCTGGCCGCTTTCGTGCCGCTGAGCCTGATTATCGGAATTATCTGGTATGTAATGGTTTCGTTTCGCCGAAAAAACCGGCTTATCCAGAAACAGCACGACCAGCTCAACACCGCTTTAGAAGAGTTGAAACAAACCCAGGAGAAACTGATTGCCGCCGAGAAATACAAGCAGGCCAAGAACATCGCCGGCGGGTTCGCCCATGAAATCAGAAATGCCCTCTTTCCGGCTCGGGGAGCTATCAGCCGCTTGAAAGGTATGAACCGTCAGGAACAGGTTAATTGGGAGCAATTAGGAAATTATACATTAATGGCCGACCGGGCGGTGAGTCGAGCCGTGGCGTTGACCCGGTTGATTTCCGCCTATACTAAACTTGATGCGGACTACGCCCCGGAACCGGTTTCACCGGGCGAGGTGATGGCAGAGGTTATTCGCGCCAACCGTCTGGCACTCGACGACGGTGGCATTTCCTGCCGTATCGAAAACTCATATCCGGATGTCAAAGTGGTCTCAAACAGGCATCAGCTTTACATGGTTTTAAATAATCTGGTGCTCAACAGTATTGATGCCTTGACAAACAGGATGTCGCCGGTTATATTATTAAGGACCGATGAGACTGACGATTTTTTAAGCTTGTCCGTAAAAGATAATGGTTGTGGTATTTCAAAAGACAATATTAAACGGATATTCGATACTTTTTATTCGACCAAACCCGAAAAAGGGACTGGCTTGGGTTTGGCCATGGTTAAAAAAGTAGTGGCGATGTACGGCGGTTCGATTTCCGTTAGCAGCCGGGAGAATGAAGGGACCCTATTTGAATTAAAGCTAAAGATTTATCAACCCTGATTTCCATCTATCCCACTCTCATAAACAGGATATATGAAAAAAAACCGTCCGAAAATATTGCTGATCGATGACGACCGCCAGGTCTTGAACATGCTGGAGGACTTGTTTGTTGATGTCTATGAAACTCTGACAGCATCTTCCGGAGTGGAGTCTCTGTCGCTGGTCAGGAAACATCAGGCGGTAGCCGCGGTGGTCATGGATATTAAGATGACCGGGATGGACGGTATCGAGGCGGCGCGGCAAATAAGGGCGTTCGACGACGAGATACCGATAATTTTTCATACCGGCTATCCGGGTGATTATGACGAGGATGAAATCAGCGAGCAGGAAAAACCTTTCGATTACGTTCTCAAAGGGGAGTCGATTTCCCGTCTGACCCGAGCGGTCCATAACGCGGTCGAGACTTTTCTGTTGAAAAAAGACGGGGGAACGCTGACCGAGTACGCCCAGACCGCTTACAGTTTAATCGGCAAGTCCGAATTGATGCGCCAGGTATATCAGTTGATTCGAAAAGTCGCTCCCACCGACAACAAAGTGATGATTTTCGGCGAAACCGGCACCGGAAAGGAACTGGTTGCCCGGGCCATTCATTTAAACAGTCCCCGCCGGGAACAACGTCTGGCGATATTCAACTGTAATCACAAAGCTCCCGATTTGGTGGAGTCGGAGCTGTTCGGTCATGTCAAAGGCGCTTTTACCGGTGCGGTTGCAGACCGGCTCGGTTTATTCGAATATGCCAACAACGGTACGGTTTTTCTGGATGAAATCGGCGATCTCGATATTACCACACAGGCCAAGCTCTTACGCGTACTGGAGACCGGCGAATATTCCAAAGTCGGTTCACCCGAAATATCCCGTACCAATGTAAGAATACTTTGTGCTACCAATAAAGATTTACCCCAGCAGGTCAAGCAGGAAAGATTCCGGGAGGACTTGTTTTACCGGCTCAAAGGTATCATTATCACCCTTCCCCCGCTGCGCGAGCGGCGCGAAGATATCCCGTTATTGATTGAAAAGTTTAAGGATGATTTCACGATCGGCAAGGGTCTGGCCCCTAAAATATTTGAACAGGATGCGATTAATTTCCTGATTAACCATGACTGGTCCGGAAATGTCAGAGCTCTCGAAGACACGATCGAATCGGTTATTACTCTCTCGGATTCCGATATTATCTTTTTAGATGATGTCGTCCGGTATCTTAAAACCGGCTATCCCTATCCCCTTAACGAAAACGGGGACAAGGGATTGGCTGAGCGGACCCGCGATTTCCGTCGTAATTGCATAATCGAAGCCCTGAGCGAAGCCAAGGACAATGTGGCCGCCGCCGCTCGCATTCTCAAGATTGATCGCGCTAATCTCAGGAAGATGATTATCGATTATAAGATAAATTTGAGTTAATAATACCCCGATAATTTTATTCAATTAGGGTAAACCTTACTCCCGGTTTCCGGATTGCCTTTCCACGATATCATTATTCCATTTAATATCAACCACTTGCA
>JBMOKZ010000228.1:0-11852 GCA_049324195.1 Candidatus Zixiibacteriota bacterium
TCAGCTTTCAAACTGGCCGGGGTCAGGGAGCGGATCGGCTATATCGCCGACGGCCGGCGTTTGCTGTTGACCCGGCCCCTGCCGCTGCCGGCGCCTCTGAACTCCGAACATCGTTCCGAAATCTACTTCAATCTTCTCCGCCGCGGAGCCGGTGTGGATATCGAATATGTCAAACCCAAACTGCTTTTGAACGAAGCCGACAATGAACAGGCGACGAAAATTCTCGATGGTTTCGGTTTTCCCGACCGGGAGCCTTACGCCGTGGTGGCGTTTCAAGCGGTGGCGGAATCGCGGCGCTGGGGACGGGACAACTATACCGAACTGACTCGGGCGATTATCGACCAGTTGCGGCTCCGGGTTATTTTAATCGGCGGCCCGGCCGACCGCAAGGAAGGCGACCGGATTGTTGAGGCGATCGCCAACGAGGATTATATTGATGTCGTCATCAATCTGGCCGGCAAGACCACCCTTCGCGAGACAGCGGTCTTGCTTTCGCGCGCCCGGGTGTTTATCGGCAACGATTCCGGTCCGGCCCATCTGGCCGCCGCCGCAGGGGTGCCGATAGTAGTCCTCTCCGGGGCTGACGACCCGAAAGAAACCTCGCCCATCACCAGCCGGAAAAAACTGATTTATCTCGAAAACCTGGAATGTATCAGTTGCGTTAAGAACAAATGCCCCCTGAAAAGGGATGCTTTCATGGGCTGTATGAAGGGTATCACGGTCGAAATGGTTTTGGACGGCGTTCGGGAAATGCTCAGCAACTGACAAATTACCTGTCGGTCAGTCAAATTCAATATTTATGACTAACCAATCAGACGGTGGCCGGTTTCAGCTCTTTTTTCTGCCGACGAATACGTTTGCTGTTGAGAGTATCGAGAGTTTTGGCGATTTCGGCGTTTTTAAACGGTTTGGTAATGAAAAAATCCGCTCCAATCTTTAGGATATTGTCGGCGGAGTATTTTCCGGCTTTCGAGGTGATAAGAAGGACCAGAATATTATTGTCGTATTCCTTGATTTTCTTGAGAAGTTCGATCCCGTCCATTTTTGGCATATTAACGTCGGAGATGACGAAATTAAAATCGCTTGCGCGGATTTTATCGAAAGCCTCGACCCCGTCATCAGCGGTCTCGGTTTTATAACCCTCTCGAGTTACAATTCGTGACAGGATATCCCGAATATACTTGTCATCATCTACTATTAATACTGAGGCTTTGACCGACATCTTAAATCTCTATATTTTCTCGGTTGTTGTAAATCAAGTCAGGAATTGTCAACTATGAATATATTCGGTTTTCTCAGACGAGAATTTAGATGCTGTAACGGAATTGTAAAAAAATACATCATCTACTTCTTGATCGCCCCGGGGTGATATATAAGACAAGGACTTATCGAAATATTCCAAGTCTGAATCAGGCTGCCGGGTTTTTGACCGGAATAGACAAATGTTCAGATTTTGCTCAATTGGGGGAATAGATATAAATCAGCCATAATATTAACAAAATCAGGCTGAAAAGAATGCCACTGAGAAATCCGGTCCGGAAGTTATTGTACTTACTGAAATAGGATTTTTTTGGTTTTTTCAGGTTTGATAAATCGGAATGACAATGTTTGCAGATGGTGGCCTGGGCGTTTATCGGTTCCTTGCAGTAAGGGCACCTGATTGTTTGGGTAGCGACTGTCATGGCTTAATATTTTTCAAAACAGTTTTTATAATCAATAAAAAACTGCAAGAAAAAACCCGCCGGCAGCGGGTTTTTTAAGGTCATTTATTCTTGTTTACACAGGGAATTCCACCCGGGCGTACCATTCGATTTCGATATTTTCGAACAGCTTATCCCGTTTCTTACAGTCATCGAAAAATTGCCATTCGCCGGAAGTGATTGCTTCCCCTTTGATTTTCTTGTCGGCCAGCTGTGATAGCCGTTTGAAATCCTGGTGATGTTCTGTCAACCGCAGTTCGGCATAGTCACGGGCGGAAAAGGTTGAAATCAAAAACTGCCAGTCCGACGCCGACATCAGCATCAGCTCCCGGGCCATCTGTTTGAGAATGTCTTCCAGCTCGTGATCCCGATTTGATTCGTTATCTTTCCAGTAGCGGGCCAGTTCGCACATTTTGGCTTCGGATTCGTAAATATGTTTCCAGGTCCATTCGTTGTGCTGATTGAGCCAGATGTAATGATGATTGCCCTGACCCCAGCTGCCTTCGGGGATAGAAATTACCCGGGTAGGTTTGGTGCGAGCCAGATGTTCGGACAGAAAGGTCAGCTCGATGTTTTCATTTGCGCCTATCTGCTTCAGGACCCGTTTCAAAAACAGCGGACCCTCGAACCACCAGTGTCCGAACAGTTCAGCATCATAGGGCGCGACCAGGATTCCGGCCTGACCGGATTCATGATGATAGTTAGACAAAATGCCCGCGATAGTAGCGGCGAAATGGTCCGAGTTTTCGACCGTCCGCTCCAGCGCGGACTGCTGAAAATATTCAACCTTGTCGGCCAGGTCGGATTTAGCCGAGGTAACCGCCCAGTAGCGCAGGCCGCCGGGGAAACGTTTTTTGTGGAAATCCAGGTAATGTCCGTCTCCGGGATACCCATGCTCGCCCGACCAGACCAGCAGACCGGTTTCAGGGTCACGGGTATAGATGGCCACCGGCATTTTACCTTCGGTGGCCGACGAAATCAGGTAAGCTTCGCGCGGAGTCTTGTCGAACTCTTCTTTGCGGGGGGTGTACTGCTTTTCGAACTGGCCCCAGAGGAGTTTGAGTGCGTCGAACCGGTCGATATAAACGCCGATTGATTTCCCGCCCTTGAGCAGGGGGGCGTCGATGATGAAAAACTGGATGCCGTTTTCAGATAGGAACTCATCCACGCCCTTGCGGGGATAAGCTTCCTGTTTGCCGCGTATGGGAACCGGTGGAGTCCAGTTGTAACGGGGTCGGTAGGCGCATTCCGGCAGCCAGATGCCTTTGGGTTTCCGGCCGAAGTGGGACTCGTAGTTTTTAACTGCCATTTTGGTCTGAGCCTGCAATGATTCGTCCCGGGACAACAGCGGGTAATACCCGTGGGTGGCGCCGCAGGTCATAATTTCCAGGAAGCCGGCGTCCTGAAGTTTTTTGAACTCGAAAAGAATATCGTGTCCGATATTATTGAAGTGGTCCAGATTCAGGGAGTAAAATTTTTCCCACATATGGGAGTTGGCCAGCATTTGATGCTGGTCGTATTTGTAAAATTCCTCGCTGTCATGCTGCGCTGCTTTTATTTTCTGGTTCAAGTAAGCGACAAACTCGTTTTTGAAAGAGCTGTCGGCCAGCTGCTCGCATAAAACGGGTGAGAGGCCAATTGTCAACTTCGGCTTGTAACCTTCCTCGACCAGTTCGTTCATGACCCGTAAAAGGGGCAGATAGGTTTCCGCCGTGGCTTCGCTCAGCCAGTCGGTGCCATGGGGCCAGCGGCCGTGGGACAAGACATAGGGCAGATGATTGTGCAGGACGAAGCTGAAATATCCCTTGGTCATTTCCCCTCCTCATCACTTTCGAAACTGGCTTCGAAGCCGATCGGTTTCGAGGGTATCGCGTTCATACCCTGCAATTTTATTTCGCCGAATTGCTTTTCGAAATTTTCCAGGCTGTCGGTCAGACTTTTATGTAACAGTTTGGCGTGCATGGGAGTCATGATAATTCGAGCCAAAACCCGGGCTTTCGGGGTTGGCGGCATAATCCGGGCGAAATCGAATATAAATTCGGTCGGATTATGATTTATCAGCGCCAGATTGGAATAAATACCTTCCGCTTCCTTTGCATCCAGTTGAATCTTAATCTGTTGCTGTTGGGGTTTGTTCATCGCTCACTTCCTTATTTTTAATTAAGTGAATATCTCGCTTGTTCGGGATTATCAATTTTAATATATTCATCAGTTAAGTCAACATAATTATATATCGGATGTTCCTTAATTAATAAAGCTGGGAATTAAAGAAATGTCATTTGATGCGGCAAAAATTGATAATATCGTTTCTAAGATTGGTAAAGCCCGGGTGTTGATTCTGGGGGATATAATGCTCGATGAATATCTGTTCGGGAAGGTGGAACGGATATCGCCCGAGGCGCCGGTGCCGGTGGTGGAAATAAACTCGACCCGGCTGCTTTTAGGCGGGGCGGCCAACGTGGCGGCCAATATCCGGGCGTTGGGGGACACCCCGCTTTTAATCGGGACGGTGGGAGAAGACGATGCCTCCGTGAAACTCTCCCAACTATTGAAGAAAAAAAAGATTTCCAGCGAGTTAATCATGAACGACCCCACCCGCCAGACAACTATTAAAACCCGGATTATCGCCAATTCCCAGCAGGTGGTCCGGGCCGACCGGGAAAACCGCCACAATCTTGATCCGGCCGCTCAGAAACGGGTGCTTGACCGGTTTATGCAAACGGTCGATAGCATCGACGCCGTCATCATCTCTGATTACGGCAAAGGCGTTATCGCGCCGGAGATTCTGGAACCGATTATAAGCGTCTGCAACGAGAAGAATAAATTTATCGCGGTAGACCCCAAAGACACCAATTTCCATCGTTATGTCAGGGTTTCCCTGATTACCCCGAACCATCACGAAGCCGGGTTCGCTTACGGGCACCGGATTATTAATGAGCAGGACCTCTACACGGTTGGCAATGGTTTGCTGGAGAAACTCGATGTCCGGGCGATTCTGATTACGCGCGGGGCCGAGGGGATGTCTCTTTTTACCCGCGACAGCGAGCCGACTCATATTCCCACTTTCGCCAGGCAGGTTTACGATGTTACCGGGGCGGGCGACACCGTCATTGCCGTTTTCGTCTCGGCGATTTGCGCGGGAGCGAATCTGGTCGAGGCCGCCGTTATAGCCAACGCCGGCGCCGGTTATACGGTCGGTATGGTGGGTACGGCGACCATTTCTCTCGAGGCTTTGAAAAACGAACTGGCTCATAACCTTAAAAACGGCAATCTGAGTTCCGCTCTGGCCAGTGCTGACGATAATTGACCCCGGTGAAGTCCGATTAGATATGGACAATTTGATTTCCATAAATAAAATTGAAACTTTGGTGAATACCCTGCGTGCGGCCAACCCTGGACTCAAGATTGTTTTCACTAACGGTGTTTTCGATATTCTCCACCGCGGTCATGTCGAATACCTGGCGGTGGCGAAAAAATACGGTGATATTTTGGTCGTCGGTTTGAACAGCGACGATTCGACCCGGCGGCTCAAAGGGGAGGGGCGGCCGGTGCATAAAGTCGAGGACCGCGCGGCCGTCTTGCTGGCATTGAAAGCCGTTGATTATGTCGTTATTTTCGAGGATGACACGCCCGAGAAGTTAATCATGAAAGTCCGGCCCGAGGTGCTCGTTAAGGGCGCCGACTATAAAATCTCCGAAATCGTCGGGGCGGAGTTCGTCAGGAAAAACGGGGGCGAAGTGCGGACGGTGGCGCTGACTGAGGGCTATTCAACCACCGGGACAATTAAAAATATCAACAACAAAAAAGCGAAGTGACCCTGGCGATGGCAACTCCGGATGAACAGCAAATCAGCGGCGCCGTGCTCGACCTCGCCGATAAAGGCTACTGGCCGGCGGTGGCGGCGCGCTGCCTCGCCGAGGGTAAGTATTCCCGGGCCGTGGAAATCTGTCTGGAAAATCTGCCGCGTGATTACAATCTGCTGTCGGGTCATTTGATTTATGGCACGGCGCTTTACCTGGCTGGCCAGATAGAGCCGGCGAC
Source organism: Candidatus Zixiibacteriota bacterium (assembly GCA_049324195.1). Classification (GTDB taxonomy): domain Bacteria; phylum Zixibacteria; class MSB-5A5; order GN15; family FEB-12; genus JAFGNW01. The sequence goes on from JBMOKZ010000228.1 coordinate 5,742, forward strand.
CGAGCAGTTTTATCAGGCGTTGGCGCTGGACCCGGATAATATCGTTGCTCTGAAATATCTGGGGGATATAAAATTTAAAGCCGGCGATGAGTTCTCCGCCCTGGCCCATTACCAGCGGGTATTGGAGATAGACCCTGATTGTCAGGGATTGCGATGCGCACTGGTCACTCAGCACCATGAGACCACCCGGACGATTACCATCACCCGCGGTTCTGAAACGGAAGTCAGGAAGCCGGCGCGAATGCTTCGCAATATCCCCTTTTATACGGAAACAATGGCTGATTTATATCTGGCTCAGGGACATACCCGGCTGGCCGCGGAGGTTTATGAATATCTCAACCGGCTCAGCGACAATCCGCGCCTCAAAGACAAGCTGGCCCGAGTCAGGGAGAATGAAAAAGAAAAGGAATAAGACCATGTCAGCAAAACGAATTGCCTCGTTGAAAAAAAAGATTCTGGCTGAAAATCTTGACGGAATGATTTTCACTCATCTTGACCATGTGCGTTATCTGACCGGCTACACCGGCACCAACGGCTTGCTGGTAATCAGCCGGGACGGTGTTGATTTTTTCACCGATTTCCGCTATGCCGACCAGGCCCGCACTCAGGTTAAGGGTGCGCGGGTGCATATCTCGGCCAAGGGGGATCTGGTCGCCAACCTGAAGGATTTTCAACCGGTGCATAAGAAATATTACAAGTTCGGCGTGACCGAGGAATACCTCAATGTCGGCGGCTTAAAAAAATTGGCAGCTGGCGTCCCGGAAGCTGTTTTTCTGGGAGCCGACAAGCTGGTCGAAGAACTGGGCTGGGTGAAAGAGCCTGAGGAACTTCGAGCGATTAAAAAAGCCGTTGCTATTGGCGATATCGCTTTTGAGCGGGTGCTGCAATTAATCGCGCCCGGCGTGAAGGAACGCGAGCTGTCTGCAGAGCTCGAGTACCAGATGATGATGCTGGGTTCCGAGAAACCGGCGTTTGAAACCATCGTGGCCTCGGGTTACCGTTCCGCCATGCCGCACGGAGTGGCCTCGGATAAGAAGGTAAAAAAAGGGGATTTTATTACGTTCGATTTCGGCGCGACGGTCGATGGTTATGTATCGGATATGACCCGGACGGTGGTGGTGGGGAAGGCCACCAGCCGGCAGAAGAAGATTTACGGCATCGTCCTTCGGGCGCAACTTGCGGGGATTAAAAAGGTTAAGGCGGGTATCAAAGCCAAAGAAGTGGATTTGACCTGTCGCCAAATTATTACCAAGGCCGGTTATGGCAAAAATTTCGGTCACGGTACCGGTCACGGGATAGGTTATTTTATCCATCTGGGACCCCGGGTATCATTTCAGTCCGAGGATAAGCTGATGGTCAACAACGTGATAACGATTGAACCGGGCATTTACCTGTCTGGCTGGGGGGGCGTTCGGATTGAGGATGACGTGGTTGTGACCCGTTCGGGTTGTCAGGTCCTGAACAAAGCTGAAAAAAATTTGTTGGAGCTATAATTCAAATTTGGTATAATTTTTTAAGAACTCTGACATTGCCGATGCCGGTTCTCCGGTCAAAACAGGCGCTTATTTAGCGGTGAGGAACATTTATGAACGAGAAATATATTAAGAAATTAATTCGACTGGTTGAGGAATCGGACATCGACTGCCTGGAGGTTTCCAGCTGGGGACGTAAAATAAAAATAATCCAGCGTCTTCCGGCCAGTTCCAACGGTCATACCGTTGAGCCGGTTATGACCGCGTCAGTTCTGCCGGCCAGCCAGCCGTCGCCGCTGCCCGGCGCCGCGCCGACGCCCCCACTGACCACGCCTGCGCCCATTGAAGATACCGGCAAGCTGGTGCCGATCAAATCACCCATGGTAGGGACATTTTACGCCGCCCCGGCGCCCGATGCCGACCCCTACGTGACTTTAAACGAGAGAATTTCGGCCGGGCAGGTGGTTTGTATTGTCGAAGCCATGAAACTCATGAACGAGATTGAATCCGAGGTTTCCGGACGGGTGGCTAAAATAATGGTGGAGAACGCCAAACCCGTCGAGTTCGGACAGGTGCTCTTTTATATAGACCCCGAAGGATAAGCTGTTCTCAAGAAAGGGATTTCGATGAACTTAAAGCAGATGTTGGTTGAGATGCTCAACCGCAAAGGCTCTGACTTGCATATCAGAGTGGGCGTTCGGCCCCATTTGCGGGTTAATGGCAGACTCGAACAAATCGCTACCGACCCGCTCACCATCGACATGATGGACCAAATCATCGCGCAGATTCTCAACGAAAAACAACTGGATCGGTTCAAACGTAAAAACGAGATGGACCTTGCGCTGTCCGTCGCCAAGCTGGGCCGGTTCCGTATCAATCTCTTTCGCCAGCGCGGTACTTCGGGTATCGCCATCCGCGCTGTCAATACGGCGGTGCCTTCGTTCAACGAACTGAACCTGCCGCCGCTCATCGAGAAATTATCCAACGAAAACCGGGGGTTGATTATCATTACCGGGACGACCGGTTCAGGTAAGTCCACCTCGCTGGCCGCTATTATCGAAACCATGAACGACAAGCGGTCGCTGAATATCCTGACGGTCGAAGACCCCATTGAGTACATCTACCGCGACAAAAAATCGATTATCTCCCAACGGGAGGTGGGCGGCGACACCGAATCCTTCGCCTCGGCCCTGCGGCACGCTTTCCGTCAGGACCCCGACGTCATTCTCATCGGCGAGGTGCGTGATTTGGAAACGATGTCCATCGCGCTGACGGCCGCCGATACCGGTCATCTGGTGATGACGACCCTGCACACCATGAACGTCGTCGAAACCATTACCCGTATTATCTCGTTCTTCCCGCCGCACCAGCACCAGCAGATTCGGCTGCTTCTGGCGGGTACGCTGAAAGCCATCGTTTGCCAGCGGCTTTTGACCCGTTCCGATATGCCGGGCCGGGTGCCGGCGCTGGAAATCATGGTCAACACTGCCGCCATCAAGGAGTGTATCATCAACCCGGAAAAAACCGTCGACATCCCCGATCTGATGGAATCAGGCGGGGTACAGTACGGGATGCAGTCGTTTGACCAGGCTATCATGAAGCTTTACAAGCAGGGAATGATTTCGTTCGAGGAAGCCATGAATCAGGCGACCAACCCCGACGATTTCGACCTGCGCCTGAAGGGTATCACCAGCGCCTCGGACCGCTGGAACGAGGAGCGCAACAGTTCCGAATCACAGGCCGGCGGTTCCGGAAACAAGACTCACGATATGGGCGAAGGCTTCAGCAAGTACTAATTTTAACAGAACAGATATTAATGAAGCCGCCGGTTAAATATCGGCGGCTTTTTTGTTGTCGGTGTCAGGGGCCAGTCCCTGACACCAGGGCGGTTTTAAACCATTAGGGTCAGAGCCCAGACGGCACTTGGAAACTTACTCCTCGACCATGCTCGTAGTGACTTTACCTCCACGTTCTGATGCACCGTACTTCCCTCGTTCCAATACTCTGTGTTGGAACACAATTCTCGTCGCTCTGCGTCGGTCTCGGGGGACGCGGAGCGTCCCCGACAGCGTACCCACGCCGAGGGTGGGAACGAGGAAACCTGGATTCCCAGTCAAGCTGGGAATGACAGGGAAAGGCTGTTTTTACCCTAATCCCGGAACAGGTTGCACTTAACTTGAGTTATATTATTGACTTTCGGGGATAAAAAAACCCGGTTTTTCGGCCTTCCGGCGGGTATAAACAGAAAACAGTTCTGGTTGTTTTTTTTACTTGTCTATTGTCTTTTGTTAAAAAACTGTTATTATTATGGGTTTAATTTCCCTTTTTTACGTAGAGGAAAAGGGGGTAACGGTAAGGAGAAAGATTGTTTAAAAAGGTATTAATCGCCAACCGTGGTGAAATTGCCCTGCGAGTTATCCGCGCCTGTCGGGAACTGGGTCTGCAGACCGTAGCGGTCTATTCCGAAGCCGACCAGGACGCTCTTCATGTCCGTTTTGCGGACGAGGACGTCTGTATCGGGCCGGCGCCGGCCAACCAGTCCTACCTTGATTTCAAGCGGATTATCTCGGCGGCCGAAGTCACTAACGCCGGGGCGATTCATCCCGGGTACGGTTTTCTTGCCGAAAACGCCGATTTCGCCGAAATTTGCGAATCCTGCGGCATCACCTTTATCGGCCCCCGGCCGGAACAAATCCGCCAGATGGGAGACAAGGCTGCGGCCAAGGACGCCATGAAGAAAGCCGGCGTTCCGGTCATTCCCGGATCGGATGGCATCGTGGCGAATTTCGCCGATGCCGTCGAGGTGGCTCACAAGGTCGGGTACCCGGTGATTCTGAAAGCGGTGGCCGGCGGCGGGGGAAAAGGGATGCGCATCTGCCGCAACGAGGCCGAGCTGGAACGCAATTTTCATATTGCCTCCACCGAGGCGGCCAACGCCTTTTCCAATCCGGACCTGTATCTCGAAAAAGTGATTATCAATCCACACCATATAGAAATTCAACTGCTGGGCGACAGCTTCGGCAATTATTATCATTTCGGCGAGCGCGACTGTTCCATCCAGCGTCGTCACCAGAAACTGGTCGAGGAAACGCCTTCCCCGATTATTAGTGAAGAGATGCGCCAAAAGATGGGCGAGGCGGCTATCCGCGGCGCGAAAATGGTTAATTATCTCGGGGTCGGAACGATCGAGTTCCTCGTCGATGACGACCGCAACTTTTACTTCATGGAAATGAACACCCGTATTCAGGTGGAACATCCGATTACCGAGGAAGCTTACGAGGTTGACCTGGTTAAAGACCAGATCCGGGTAGCGCTGGGCGAAAAAATCGAGTACCGGCAGGAGAATATCAAGCCCCGCTGGGCGGCGATCGAATGCCGGGTCAACGCCGAGGACGTGAATTACAATTTCCGCCCGACGCCGGGCAAAATCGAGGCTATTCACACTCCCGGCGGACCGGGGGTCCGCATCGACAAGGCTGTCTATGCCGGGTATTTCATCCCCCCCCATTATGATTCCATGATAGCCAAACTGATTGTCCGGGCGCGCACTCGCAAGGAAGCCCTGGTGAAAATGAGCTATTGCCTGGACGAGTTTATCGTCGAGGGTATCCCCACCACGATTCCTTATCACAAAAAGATTTTTTCTCATCCCGACTTCATCGCCGGGAACTACAATACATCGTTTGTCGAAACTATGAACAACCTGGAGGATAAAACGGAAGCTAAAACAACCGAATCCGATTCTTCCAAATCGCTGACTTTGAAAGCGGCGGCCGAAGATACCGGGGAACATAAAGAACAAGAAACCGTAAATATCGAGGACAAGGAATAAAGCGGAGGTTTTAAAGTGAGTGTACCTGGAGATTTGAAATATACCAAAGAGCATGAATGGGTAAAAGTAAAGGGCAATATCGCCACTATCGGTATCACTGACTGGGCTCAGGGAGAACTGGGAGACATCGTTTTCGTCGAATTGCCCCAGGCCGGGACCGAGGTTGCCCAGATGGAAACGTTCGGAACAATCGAGGCCGTCAAGGCGGTATCCGACCTGTTTTCCCCGGTTTCGGGCAAGGTCGTGGAAATCAACGCGGCTCTGGAAAACGAGCCGATGCTTATCAATCGTGATCCCTATGGCGAGGGCTGGATGATCAAGGTCGAGGTTGCTGACCTCGGTCAGCTCAATCAGCTGCTCAACGCTGCGGATTATAAAGCCCTTCTGGGGTAAGAACCCGAATTGTTGTAAGACTCAGAGAAATTAGCAGGATATTATTATATGCCTTATGTTCCAAACACCGATGATGACCGGCGGCGGATGCTGGACAAAATCGGGGTAAAAAATTTCGACGAATTAATCGAGAATATTCCGGAAAAGCTGCGGCTTAAGGGCGAGCTTAAAATCCCCGCCCTGTCCGAGATGGAGCTGCTGAGTGAAATCGAGGCTCTGGCGCGTGAAAACAGCCTGGACCAGGTTTGTTTCGCGGGCGGCGGCGTCTATGACCATTTTGTACCGTCCGCAATCGGGGCCGTCATCGGCCGCCCGGAATTCATGACGGCGTACACACCCTACCAGGCCGAGGTGTCCCAGGGGACACTGCAGGCCATTTATGAATTTCAGACCCATATTTGTCGTTTGACCGGT
>JBMOKZ010000229.1:0-1509 GCA_049324195.1 Candidatus Zixiibacteriota bacterium
GTTTAATTCCCGCTGGTCGACGATTTCGATAACCCGCAGCCGGCTGGCGGAATCAAGCACCGGCGAGAGACGATCTTCCCATATTGGCATTGCAATTTTCATAACATTGAGAATATAAGCATAAGTCATGCCATTTCAGCGAAGCCTGCTTATGCTTATTTGCAATAGATTGTATAACAATAAGATAAATTGCTTTTAGAATTGCAGAATAAAGCTTTTGTTAATGATAGAGATTGCAATATTGAAACCTTTTGAATTATATTAGTTGCGTTAATGCAATCATTTCTGGTCGGGGTAATGAATACCGAGTTTTTTCATTTTACGCCAGAGAGTCGTCTTGTGCATCCCCAGTTCGCGGGCGGTAAGCAGACGGTTCCAGTTGTTTTTTTTCAGGGTTTCAAATATAAACGCGGCTTCGAGATCGTCGAGCGACCCGGTAACTTTCGCCGGCTGTCGTTCGGCCGGGCGAATATTGTCCGGCAGGTCGTCAACCGTGATGACATCACCGCGAGTCAGGACGAAAGCGTGCTCGATGATATTAACCAGTTCGCGAACATTACCGGGATAGTCATACCCCATCAGCACGGCCAGGGCGTTGGGGGCGATGCCGGTAATGAATTTCTTTTTCAGGTGGTTGAAGCGGCGGATGAAATGGTCGACCAGCAGGGGTACGTCTTCCTTGCGTTTTCTTAGCGGGGGGAGTTCGATGCGGATGACGTTGATACGGTAGAATAAATCTTCGCGGAATTTGCCGGCTTTAACCAGTTTGTGGAGATTCTGATGCGAGGCGGCGATAATGCGGACATCGGCCTTAACCGAGACCGTGCCGCCGAGAGGTTCGTAGGTGCGTTCCTGGATCACCCGCAGCAGGCGGACCTGTAGGGCGGGGGAGATGTCGCCGATTTCGTCGAGAAATATCGTACCGCCCTCGGCCAGAGCGAACCGCCCCGGTTTGTCCCGTCGGGCGTCAGTGAACGCCCCGGCTTTGTAGCCGAAAAGTTCCGATTCCAGAAGCGTGTCCGGCAGGGCGGCGCAGTTTACGGTTACGATCGGCTGTTCGTGCCGAGGGGACAGGTTGTGCACGGCTCGGGCAATCAGCTCCTTGCCTGTGCCACTTTCACCCTCGATAAGTACGGTGCTGTCACTGGCGGCCAGACCGGGGAGGATATCGAAAATCTTTTGCATCTCGCTGTTTTTACTGATGATGTCCTGGAAGGAATATTTTTTTTCCAGTTCGCGGCGAAGCTGTTCGAGCGCGGTCAGGTCGCGGAAAGTTTCCACGCCGCCGATTATTTGGCCCCGGCGATCCTTGAGGACGGCCGCCGAGATGCTGATCGGGACGCGGTTGCCATCAGCGTCGATGATATACACCGCCCGGTTGACACAGGGCCGGCCCGTGGCGAAAGATTCTTTCAGGGCGCATTCGGATTCGCATATCGAGGCATGGAAAACATCGCAACAACGCTGGCCGAGAGCGTCCTCGCGGCTGATGCCGGTGATTTCCTCGGC
>JBMOKZ010000230.1:0-1505 GCA_049324195.1 Candidatus Zixiibacteriota bacterium
TGCCCGGATTCTTAATTTGCATTACCATGGTTTCGGAACCGATGATATCTGTAAAAAAATGAGCATAACAAGTACAAATTATTATACTATATTGTCTCGAGCCAGAGCGATGCTGGTAACCTGTCTCGAAAAAGGAGAACTTGACTGATGTCCGGTTGTTCCGACAAGAAATTTGAAAAGATGCTTCACGCCTACGAGCTGGGAATGCTGTCCGAATCCGAGCGGGAAGAGCTGGAACTGCACCTGATGGATTGCGAATATTGTTTCCGACAGGTACAACAGTTCGAAAAAGCCGGTACCCTGCTCCGGGACGACCCCGAGGTAAGAAGCACTCTGGTTGAAATTACGGAAAAGTCCGATAACCGGCCATCACCCGTTTCGGAAATGAAGCCGGTTTCTAAACGCAAATACTGGCCGACTCTCGTACCTGTCTCCATTGCTGCCGTTATCGTCTTTTTCTTTCTGGTCCTCAAAGATTGGAACATCCAGCTACAGCCTTCGCAGGAAGCGGTAGCCTCGACGAATCGTCTGGCCATCATGTATTTCGATCAACTCAATCGCACTGACAGCACCGCCGATTTGAGCGATATCATCACCAGCCTGCTGATTACCGACCTTTCGGAATCACAATATCTCGAGGTCGTATCCAGCCAGCGCCTGTACGACATCTTAAAGCTAATGGGCAAGGAGGGGCTCAAGAATATCGATAAAAATATCGCCACCGAAGTAGCCGAAAAAGCCCGGGCACGATGGATCTTGACGGGCGATATTATTGAGCTGGCCAACAAAATAACCATCACCGCTCAACTGGTTGAGATGGAGAGCGGTCAGTCCATAGCCAGCCAGAAAGTCACCGGAGATTCGCTTAAAACCATTTTCGAGCTGGTCGACGAACTTTCAGCTGAAATAAAAAGAGACCTTCCCCTGCCGATGGCGGCTTTCGAGGAACCTGACCGCCAGATTGCCGATGTTACCACCCACTCCAGGGAGGCGTATCAATTATACCTGGAAGGAAAAGAGCTGTATAACAAGTTCTACAGCACCGAGGCCCGGGAGAAATTCGAACAGGCGCTCGCATACGATTCCACCTTCGCTATGGCTTACCACGAGCTGGCCTACCTGAAAGACGCCCGTCTCATCGACAAGGCAATGCAATATATCAACCATGCCAGTCAGAAGGAAAAGTTCTACATCAGAAGCACCAAAGCCATGGCTTCGAAGAATATGAACCAAGGGATCGCGGAACTCGAGATGCTTTTGGACCGTTACCCCGACGAAAAGGAAGCGATGTACAAACTTGGGCGGTATAAATACAACCTTGGCCTGCTTGATGAGTCCGAGAGTTATTTTAACCGGGCTATCGAAATCGACCCGCTGTACAAGGTCGCTTATAACAACCTGGCTTATACCTACCAAGCGCAGGGTAATTTCGAAAAAGCTCTGTGGGCCATCAATCAATATATCGCTCTCGCGCCCGACGAGGCCAATCCCTACGACACCCGCGG
>JBMOKZ010000231.1:0-6537 GCA_049324195.1 Candidatus Zixiibacteriota bacterium
CCTGCGACGAGGGTTTCGGGATGGTTTACGTCGAAGCGATCATGTGCGGATGCCCGGTGATATGTCGCAAAAACGACGGCGGGGAAGAGATTATTGAAAAAACTAATGGCGGCCTGGCTGTTGATATCCCCGAAAGCGATGAGGCCGCGGTTGTGAATATCCGCCAGGCCGTCGAAAATATTATCGAGAACAAAGACCGGTTTATGTCGGCAGAGATTATCGAAAAAGCCCGACAACTGGTTGCCCCGACAGTAATTAAAAATAAATGGGAAACGCTTCTGAAAAAATACTACGATAAGTTAAATTGAAAGATTGCAGCCGGTTAAGCACCCTGAAATTATCTGTCGGGCTTTGGACCCATAATTTATATATAGATGGGGATGAAATAAATAGTCGCGGTAGTTTTCTAATTTTGAAAGGTTTTTAATAAATGTGCACAGGTTTTCACCTTTGCACATTAATAAAGTGAAACGGATTGATTAAAAATAAAAACTACAAGATACCTCACATTTATTTACTACAAGGAGTCTTCAATCGCCAGACCGCTAAAGTGACATAAATGGCTGTTGAATGATTGTAATTCTCTGAATTACATATCCTTATAAGGACTTAAGGAACACGGATAATTAATATTTTTGAGGCACTTTCGGTTGCCTGACGACGCAATATCTGCCTCAAGTAAAAAATGAATCTGGTCTGAATATTGCTCAGATAGTGTTGACATGAACTTTATGAGAAAATATAGCTTTGATACGATACCGTATTTTTACGGACTCTTGTGTATATTACTGTTTGTGCTGGTAGGTTCTTCTGCCGTGGCTCAGACCGATATGTTTGGTGAGGTTGATTTGGTGTATGTCGATTCTATTAAAGCCGTTCCCGGTCAAGATGTTACGGTAAAAGTCAACCTTCGGAACGATGAGAAGTTGAGTTCTATCTCGATTCCTCTGACGTACGACAGCAATATCTTGAAATTAAAATCAATTGATTATATCGGCTCTCGCGTTGAATACATAGACACTAAAATTATTAACCCTTCGAATATTTCCTCGATTGATGGTCATTTTGTGATAGCGATAATTGCGATTTTTGAAGAGCCGCTGGTACCCGGCGATGGTGAGATATTTTCGGCGGTTTTCACGGTTTCCGATTCCGCCGCTAACGGCACCTTAACGGTTATTGACAGTCTCTATTATCCTCCGGGCGGCCAGCTGGTTTTTGCCGAAGATTCCACCACGACCTCGATTTATCCGGCTTTCAAGGCCGGTCAGGTTTATATCAACGATAACAATCACAGTCCGGCTTTTGCCCCCCTTTCCGACCAGTATGTTATTGAGGGTGATAGTCTTAATTTGGATATCGTGGTGACGGATACGGATTATGACCAGTTGAATATCGAGATAACGAGCAAACCGACCGGTGCGACATTTGTGGATAACGGTAATGGCACCGGCCGTTTCAGCTGGGTACCGGACTATGTAGGTCCTTATTCTGCTGATGGTTCGCCGTTTAAAGCAAGCTTCTGGGTCACTGATGGAGCCCTTTCTGCCGAAAAAGAGATAAATATTCAGGTCGTGAATATGAACCGCAAGCCGGTGATTTCGGCCCCCGAGCAGTTCAATATTCTGGCGGGCGACGAGCTGCAATTCAGCGTTTCCGCCCTCGACCCGGATTTTGAGAACATAAACTGGCGAGTAACGGGTCTGCCCGCCGCGGCTTCTTTCGATGGCGGCAATCCGGGCCGTTTTATCTGGGGTACGGAACTGACCGACAGCGGTACGATTCAGGTCGAATTCGTGGCCAGCGACCCCGAGGGTTACGCCGATACCGCATTAGTGACGATTAACGTGGACGCCGACGCTCTTTACATGCTTACGCTCGACACCAAATACGCGTACCCCGGCGAGACGATCGATTATCTCGTTTCGCTGGACAACAAAATGCCGGTTACGGCTTTCAATCTGCTGATAAATCACGACCCGGTGGCGTTGACGCCGCTCGATGTTTCGGTCGAGGGTACCCGGGCCGAGAATTTTGAGTATTTCAACTATGTTCTCGACGAGAATGATTATGCCGGTAATATCCGCATGGTGGGTATCGCCGATTTGACGCTGGGCAATGTCCCCCCGCTGGATGAGAGCGGCGGTGATATCGTCAAAATAGAATTTCAGGTTACCGGCGACCTGGATTACGCCGGGTTTAATTTCCCGATTCGCTTCCAGTTTTTAGATGTCCTCACCCGGGACGACAATACCCTGACTGACACCGCCGGGCAGCGAATCGAACAGGAAGAAATTGAATACAACGACGGTTGGGTACAGATATACAGCGTTGGTAATATCAAAATCGGCGATATCAACCTTAACGGTCTCGCCTTCGAGATCAGCGACGTTATCTATTTTACCAATTATTTTATCAATCCTTACGTGTATTCGTTCACTTCTCTGCAGTACGCCAATTCCGACGTCAACCAGGATGGTTTTGCCGCCACCGTGGCTGACCTGGTGACGCTGATCAACGTCGTCGTGAACGGCGGTTCCTCCGCGAAAGCCGCGGCTATGGAAAATCTGACTGCCTCACTGGAAACCCGGTTTGCCGACGGCCGGACGGATTTCGTCTATGAGGCCGATTTCCCGGTGGGCGGCGTGCTGGTCGTGATGGAAACCGATGATATTTTGGAATATGAAAATATATATAACGTCGATAATGACATGACGGTTGATTTCCGTCAGGACGGCCGCGAAGTCCGGCTTTTGATTTATGACCTGAACGGCGCCTCGTTGCCCTCGGGGGTTAACACCCTGCTCAGTATCAAGGGCTTGACCGAACTGGAAATCGTATCGGTTGACTTGTCGAGCGCTGCCGGGCAGTCGGCCGCCGTCGCTCTCGGTTTTTCCGGTGACCCCGTCAATTTGCCGGAAGACTACACTTTGTACCAGAATTATCCGAACCCCTTCAACCCGGAAACCCGGATTGATTTTTACCTGCCCGAAGCTTCGTTTGTCGAGCTGAAGGTTTACAATATACTGGGCAAGACGGTGCGGGTTCTGGCCTCGCAGCAGCTGACTGCCGGCAGCCATTCCGTGGAATGGAACGGACGCGACGATAACGGCAACGGCGTATCGTCGGGTATTTATTTCTACCGGCTGGAAACTTCGGCGATGACGCTTTCGAAGAAGATGATTCTGCTGAAATAACATGAAGCGCTAGAGATGAAAAAAAGGTGTTTATTCATAAAAATTGAGGTAATCATGAGACCATTGAAACTTATCGCTATTTATTCCCTGTTAATATTTATCCTGGCCGGAGGCGCTCTGGCTCAGGAGTCCGGTTCGGATGACATCAAATGCGAGGACATCAGCTATTCGGCGGTGGACTCGATTGCCATTCGATATTCTGTCGCCCGGCCGGGGGATACGGTTCTGGTACCTTTCAAGCTGGTCAACGACTCCTTTGTGACAGGCTTCCAGTTCCTGTTCCAGTACGATTCCACCTGGTTGACTCCGGTCACCTATATCGATACCAATTGCTTTGAGTATGACAACGACCTGAACTGCATCGACTTCGTGACCGACACCTTTATTGCCTTCGATATCCCGGTGGGCAACCGTTTTTACAAGGCGGATACGTTGCAGGACCAGTACGGCGAAGACAGTATCGTGCTGGGAACTCAATTTACCATTTCTTACGCCCTGGATTATGATAACGGCGGTAGTATCAGAAAGAAAGATGTTCTGGCCTGTAACTTTACTCCGGGATTCCAGCAGATAGACAGTATTGCCGGGGGGGATGATAACATCTTCTACGTGATGTTTGAAGTTAATGAAAATATGCCTCACGAACAAGTTTCTTATTTTAATTTCTATGAACATGATTTGTATACGGTTGAATATTGGAATATTGACCCCGGCACCGGCGATACGATAGGACCCCTGTTTCCGCCGGACACTACCTTCCACGGCTGTTATACCTCGCAGATGTCCATCACCTGGTTCGATACCACCTCTCAGACGGAATATTTCAACACGGTCTGGCCACAGCCAAGAACGGGTCTGATGGTTTTCGAGTGTGATACGTCCTATGTTCCGGGTGAGGATCCGGTCGTGAACAATTTCGCGGCTTTCCCTTCGACCGTGACCACGTCCGGCCAGCAGGTTCAGTTGAGCTGGTCGGTTTCGAACGCGGACTCGGTGGTGATATTACAAAGCGGAACCCGGGTACAGGCCTCGACCCTGGCGTCTTCGTCGATTAACGTCTCGTTGCCCAACTATACCGATGGTTCGACGTTTTCTTATCAGATTATCGCGTACGGAGGCAGTAAGACAGCGACGGCTTATGCATCAGTAACGGTCGATATCGGCGGGGTGTCCAACAACCCGCCGGTCATTTCGTTTAATCCGTCCACGACGGTTTATACCATCAACCAGGGTGAAACGGTAGCTTTCACCGTCACCGCGACCGACGCCGACAACGACAATATAACCCTTACCGCCTTATCGCTGCCGAGCAACGCTGGTCTTTCACCCTCGAACCCCGTGATCGGTTACGGCACCGTCAGCGGTAATTTCAGTTTCACGCCCGATTATAACCAGTCGGGAGCCCAGGTCATCAATTTCTCGGCCTATGACGGGATCGCGACGGCCACCTCGTCGGTGGTTATCAATATCGAACAAATCAAGGAGGATCGCCTTTTCTCGACCTCGGCTCCGGGTCAGTCCCCGGTCGGCGGTCTCCGGGGCACCGAAGCTGTTTATTTCCCGATCAACCTGGTCACCAACCTCGAATCCAAGAACGTCTACGGCGTGCAGTTCGATATGTCCTATCCCTACCACCTGATTTCGGTTGATTCATTCGTTACCACCGGCCGGATTCCGGAATGGGTGGTTTATGACAATATCGGTGAATTCCCCGGTGATATCCGGGTCGTTACGTTCGGTTTGAACAACGAACCCGCCGTAACCGACACCACTACGGCGATACTTTACGCTGTCATGACTCTCGATTCCGCCGCCGTTCCGTGGACAACCCACTGGATTTATCTCGATAACGGCCGCGAATCGGTCAGCCCGGACCCGAATATCGGGTCGTTGAAGCTGGTGACGGATTCCGGAATAGTGGAAATCGACAGTCTCGGTGATATCAACCTTGACAAGATTATTGACGTCGGTGACGCCGTAAACGCCGTAGCCTATATAATCGGCAATTACGATTTGTCGAGGCGGCAGTTCGCCACCGCTGATGTTACGATAAACGACACCGTCAACGTCTTCGATCTGGTAGGCGTCATCAATTTCATTTATAATCTGCCTATTACGCCGATGCAGAACGTGCCGGTCAATTCCGGTTCCCCGGCCTCGGTTTCGCTGGCTTACAACGATATCCCGACCGGGTCATCGGATATCCTGACGGTCGTTTCCGAGGAAATCCCCGAACGGGTGGCCGGCGTCCAGCTGGAAATCAGCTATGACCCCTCGGTCGTTTCGCTGGGGATTCCCAAAGTTACCGAAGATAACGCGAAATTCGCGCTCAGCTATAAAGATAACGGCAACGGCATGATGAAGATGGTCATGTACCACATGGCCCCGTTGAAAACCGGTGAACTAATTCAGCCGGGTATCGCCGACCTGGTGGATATCCCGGTTATCGCCCGCAAGGATATCCGTTCCGGCGACATCAATCAGCTTCGCCTGAGCAAAGCCTATCTGTCTACCTCGTCCGCCGGCGTAATTGAAATTGACGGGGTCGAACCGATCGTCCCGAGCAGCTTTACCCTGCACCAGAACTACCCGAACCCGTTCAATCCGACCACCTCGATCGAGTTCTCGATCGGGATGCCTCAGGGCGGTATCGGGACCCAGAACGTCACGCTCGACATTTACAACATTCTCGGCCAGACGGTCAAAAATCTGGTTAACGATATTCTACCCCCGGGCGATTATAAGATAGAATGGAACGGCACCAATACCGAGGAACAGCGGGTGGCCAGCGGGATCTACCTCTACCGCCTCAGGGTTGGTTCGGAAACCGACACCAAAAAAATGATGCTGTTGAAATAAGTGCCGGGAGGAAGGAATAGCATGACGAAATTTAAGATATTAGGTTTTTGCTTTACGGTCGTTTTAGCCCTGGCTCTTACGGCCGGTGCACAAACGGCTCCACCCGTACTTAACACGATCGGCAGCCAGTCTGTCAATGAAGGCCAGAACCTGAATTTTACCGTTACCGCTACGGATGCCGACGGTACGGTTGCGGCTCTGTCAACCTCAACTCTCCCTGTCAACGCCTCTTTTATCGATAATGGTGACGGTACCGGGACGTTCAATTTTGACCCTGATTATACTCAGGCCAATACTTATAATGTGACGTTTTATGCCGCTGACACTGTAACTACGGATATCGATTCTGAAATCGTGGCAATCACGGTCAATAACGTCAATCTGGCTCCGGCCATCACGCCGATAGCGGATACGACCATAGCAGAGAATCAGCTTTTGACGATAACGGTTAATTCCTCGGACGCCGACGGCACGACGCCGA
>JBMOKZ010000231.1:6637-11685 GCA_049324195.1 Candidatus Zixiibacteriota bacterium
TAATCTCAACGGCACGGGGACATTCACGTTCACGCCGGATTACACCCAATCGGGGACGGTCAATGTCAGCTTTATCGCAACTGACGGTTCGCTGGCCGACACCGAGGCGGTGGCGATTACGGTCAATCAGGTCGATCAGCCGCCGGTTCTGGCTGCTATCGGCGCAAAATCGGTCACCGAAGGTGTTAATCTGAATTTTGTTGCGACAGCTGCGGATATTGATGGCCAGACCCCGATAATGACCGCCGAGAATCTTCCCCTCAACGCAACCTATGCAGATAATCTTGACGGTACGGGTACGTTTGATTTCAATCCAACCTACATTCAAGCGGGGACGTACAACGTCTTATTTATAGCTTCGGACGGAGCTTTGGCCGATTCGGAAACGGTTACGATAACGGTTAACGAGGCGGGTAACCAGTCACCGGTTCTGGCTTCGATTGGATCGCGGTCGGTTACTGAAGGCGCGAATCTGAACTTTAATATTTCCGCGACCGATCCCGACGCCACCACACCGAGCTTCACGGCCGAGAATATCCCGGCCAACGCGACGTTTGTGGATAACGGCGACGGTACGGGTACGTTTGATTTCAATCCGACCTACATTCAGGCGGGGACGTACAACGTCTTATTTATAGCTTCGGACGGAGCTTTGGCCGATTCGGAAACGGTTACGATAACGGTTAACGAGGCGGGTAACCAGTCACCGGTTCTGGCTTCGATCGGATCGCGGTCGGTTACTGAAGGCGCGAATCTGAACTTTAATATTTCCGCGACCGATCCCGACGCCACCACCCCGAGCTTCACGGCCGAGAATATCCCGGCCAACGCGACGTTTGTGGATAACGGCGACGGTACCGGAACGTTCGATTTCAATCCGAATTATACTCAGGCTAACATATATAACGTAACTTTCATCACCTCTGACGGTTCACTGGCCGACACCGAAATCGTGGCCATAACGGTTAACGAGGCGGGCAACCAGTCACCGGTTCTGGCTTCGATTGGCTCCAAGCTGATTACCGAGGGTAACAACCTTAATTTCAATATTTCCGCGACAGACCCCGACGCTACCACCCCGACTCTTTCAACCTCGAGCCTGCCCGCCAACGCGTCGTTTGTTGACCATCTCGATGGCACGGGTACTTTCAATTTCAATCCGAGTTTCATGCAGTCGGGTGTTTATCAGATAACTTACTATGCCGCGGACGGGTCCTTGACGGATTCCGAGGTGGTTACGATAACCGTCAACGATGCCGGTAACCAGTCACCGGTTCTGGCGACTATCGGCGCCCGGTCGGTGAACGAAGGTTCGACTTTGAATTTCGTGGTATCCAGTTCCGACCCGGATGGCACTGTACCCTCGCTTGCCGCCGAGAATCTCCCGGCCAACGCGACGTTTGTGGATAACGGCACCGGCACTGGCTCTTTCAGTTTCGGCCCGAGTTTCACTCAGGCGGGAACATATAATGTTCTGTTTATTGCTACCGACGGATCCCTTAGTGATTCGGAAACGGTTACGATAACGGTCAACGATGCGGGGAATCAGCCGCCGGTGCTGGCCGAAATCGGTCCGCAGTACGTGACCGAAGGCGACAACCTTAATGTTATTATCAGCGCCGTGGATAACGATGGCACCACGCCGATTTTCACGACATCGACTCTCCCGGCCAACGCGACCTTTGTCGATAACGGCAACGGCACCGGGACGTTCGATTTCAATCCGAGCTATGTCCAGTCGGGAATTATAAGCGTTAGATTCCGCGCTACCGACGGCATCGCCACCGACAGTGAAGTAGTTTTTATAACCATATATGACGCCGGTAACCAGAATCCCGAGCTGGCGACAATCAATCCCCAGTCGGTTACCGAAGGCGTTAATCTTAATTTCAGCGTTTCCGCGACTGACCCCGAAGGCCACAACCCGACCCTGTCAACTTCGAGTCTCCCGGCCAACGCGACCTTTGTCGATAACGGCAACGGCACCGGGACGTTCGATTTCAACCCGGGCTACACTCAGGCCGGAGTTTACGATATCACTTTCTACGCTACGGACGACAGCACCGCGGTCGATTCGCAGGTAGTGACTATCACGGTCAACGAGGCCGGCAATCAGGCTCCGGTCCTGGCTTATATTGCCCCGCAAACGGTTAATGAGAACGCCAATCTGAATTTCAATATCTCGGCTTCGGACCTCGACGCCACTATTCCGGTCCTTTCCGCCGAGAATGTCCCGGCCAACGCAACCTTTACGGACAACCTCGACGGCACTGGCACGTTCCTCTTCAATCCGGATTATTTCCAGGCCGGGACGTACGATGTTCTCTTTATCGCCTCGGACGGCTCTTTGGCCGACTCGCAGGCGGTGACGGTCACGGTCAACAATATCAACCGGGATCCCGTTCTGGCGACCATCGGCAACAAGGTCGTCAACGAGGAATCGTTCCTCAATTTCACCGTTACGGCTGTCGATCCCGACCTGACCGCCCTGATTTTGACGACCTCGGCTCTCCCGGCCAACGCGAGTTTCGTGGATAACGGTGACGGCACCGGGATATTCGATTTTAATCCGACTTATTACCAGTCCGGGACTTATGATATAACTTTCTATGTTGACGACAGCGAGGCGATGGACAGTGAGCTGATCGTCATCACGGTCAACAACGTCAACCAGGCCCCGGTCCTCGACCCGATTGGCGACCCGTTCGTCACTGAAGGCGCTAATTTGAATTTCACCGTCACCGGCGAGGATCCCGACAGCACCGTCGTAACCCTGACAACCTCGCCCTTACCGGCCAACGCGACCTTCGTGGATAACGGCGACGGTACGGGCACGTTCGATTTCAATCCTGATTACACGCAGGCCGACATATACAGTATTTATTTCTATATTTCCGACGGCGCCCTGGCCGATACCGACCTGGTTTTTATCACGGTCAGCGAGGCCGGAAATCAGCCGCCGGTGCTCGACCCGATCGGTCCCCGGGCGGTCAACGAAAACAACAACCTGAATTTCACGGTCACGGCGTCCGATCCCGAGGCGGTCACCCCGACCCTGACGGCCGAAAACTTCCCGACCAACGCTTCATTCGTTGATAACGGCAACGGCACCGGGACGTTCGATTTCAATCCGGACTTCACCCAGGCTGGGACGTACAACGTCTTATTTATCGCTTCCGACGGTTCTCTGGCTGACTCGGAGACGGTTACGATAACCGTCAACGACGAAGGCAACCAGGCGCCGGTGCTGGCGGCTATCGGCTCGAAATCGGTCAACGAACAGGCTAATCTGAATTTCAATATCTCGGCGACCGACGCCGATGCCACCACCCCGAGCTTCACGGCCGAAAACGTCCCGACCAACGCTTCGTTCGTCGATAACGGCGACGGCACGGCGACGTTCGATTTCAATCCCGATTACACCCAGGCCGGGACGTACAACGTCTTGTTTATCGCTTCCGACGGTTCCCTGGCCGACTCCGAGACGGTTACGATTACCGTCAACCAGGTTAACCAGACGCCGGTGCTGGCGACTGTTGGTGCGCAGTCCGTTACCGAGGGAGCCAACCTGCATCTGACGATTACGGCCTCGGATCTCGACGGCACCATCCCGCTCATGACGGCCTCGACGCCGCTTCCGGAGAACGCCTCGTTCGTCGATAACGGCGACGGCACCGCGACTTTTGATTTCAACCCCACCTATATTCAGGCGGGCATATATAATGTAACCTTCTATGCTACCGACGACAGCCTGACGGTGGATTCCGAAATAGTCACGATCACCGTCAATGAAGCCGGCAATCAGAACCCGGTGCTGGCGGCTGTCGGTGCGCAATCAGTTACTGAAGGCAACAATCTGAATTTTAATATTACAGCCACCGATCCTGACGCCACCACTCCGAGCTTCACGGCTGAAAACGTCCCGGTCAACGCGACGTTCGTGGATAACGGTGACGGCACGGCGACATTTAATTTCAATCCGAACTATATCCAGGCCGGGACGTACAACGTCTTATTCATAGCTTCCGACGGTGCTCTGGCCGACTCCGAAACGGTCACGATTACCGTCAACGAAGCCGGGAATCAGGCTCCGATCTTAGCTTCGATCGGCTCGCGGGCGGTTACTGAAGGCGCAAGCCTGAACTTTAATATCTCAGCCGCCGACGCCGACGCGACCATCCCGACCTTCTCGGCTGAAAACGTGCCGGCTAACGCGACCTTTGTCGATAACGGCAACGGCTCGGCGACCTTCGATTTCAACCCGAATTATATTCAGGCCGGGACTTACAACGTCCTGTTTATCGCCTCCGACGGTTCACTGGCCGACTCCGAAACCGTCACGATTACGGTCAACGAGGCGGGTAATCAGAACCCGGTTCTGGCGGCTGTCGGCGCGCAGGCGGTTACCGAAGGCGCTAATTTGAACTTCAGCATTTCGGCTACCGACCCCGACGCGACCATCCCGAGCTTCACGGCTGAAAACGTCCCGGTCAACGCGACGTTCGTTGATAACGGCGATGGCACAGCCACGTTTGATTTCAACCCCAACTACATCCAGGCCGGGACGTACAACGTCCTGTTTATTGCCTCTGATGGTTCGCTGGCCGACTCGGAAATTGTCACAATTACCGTCAACGAAGCCGGTAACCAGAGTCCCGTCCTGGCGACTATCGGCTCGAAGTCGGTCACCGAAGGTACCAACCTTAATTTTGTAATTTCGGCTACCGACCCTGACGCGACCACTCCGAGCTTCACGGCCGAAAACATACCGGCCAACGCGACGTTTACAGATAACGGCGACGGCACGGCGACTTTCGATTTTAACCCTGATTATATTCAGGTCGGGTCATACAATATCTTATTTATCGCCTCCGACGGTTCGCTAGCCGACTCCGAAACGGTCACGGTTACCGTCAACGAGGCCGGGAATCAGGCTCCGATCTTAGCTTCGATCGGCTCGCGGGCGGTTACTGAAGGCGCAAGCCTGAACTTTAATATCTCAGCCGCCGACGCCGACGCGACCATCCCGACCTTCTCGGCTGAAAACG
>JBMOKZ010000232.1:0-8380 GCA_049324195.1 Candidatus Zixiibacteriota bacterium
GCTACCGGAAGAGCAGGAATCGCTTTTTCAGGATAATATCAAGAAATTAAAATACCCCCGGCAGGACTCGAACCTGCTACCCTCTGCTTAGAAGGCAGATGCTCTATCCAGATGAGCTACGGGGGCGTTTACAAACCAACTTGGTTTGTTATTTAAATTTCGATGTCTTTTTTACCCAAAAAGATCAATCTCCAATGCGTATTAAATACTTTATGCGCCTTTTGTCAAGTTTGTTTCTGGCAGTTATCCGCTAAAAAAGGCTGTCGGTTCACACTCGACTCCGTCGAGCAGGAACCGACAGAACTCAGTACTTTATCCGCCTTTTGTCAAGTTTGTTTCTGACAGTTATCCGCTAAAAAAAGCTGTCGGTTCACATTCGACTCCGTCGAGCAGGAACTGACAGAACTCAAGGCTATAAGTTCACACTGGCCATCGGCAAGCAGGAGGTGATAGAACTCAGGGTTGTCACTTCTCACTGGCTGTCAACGAGCAGGAACCGACATTTTTTATAAAACAAAATCGGGGTGAGAGGATTTGAACCTCCGACATCTTGCTCCCAAAGCAAGCGCGCTACCGGGCTGCGCCACACCCCGAATGGAATCTCTTCCCCAATGTCATATCTATATCGGTCAATGTCAAGATGATAATGACCCGCCCGGTTCCGGCCATGAGCATTCCCCGAGCATCGCCAAGACCGTCTTTTCCTTCTGGCCGGTAAGACGACAACCGCGAAGGCATAAATATCGCGCTTGCGTATTTCTATAATTTGCTTAAATTTATAGATTATGTTAAAAATCAATCTGTTCGGATATACACGCCGGGAGCTCGAGGATTTGCTCGTCTCGTTCGGAGAAAAACCCTACCGGGGTCGGCAGCTGTTCAAATGGCTGTATAACACTCGTCAGTACGAGTTCGACCTGATGACCGATTTCTCGAAAAAACTCCGCGAACAGCTCACCGAGGGTTACAAGTTCGAGGGACTTCATCTCGCTCACGAAGCCCGTTCCGCTGACGAGACTGAAAAGTACGTTTTCCGGCTCGAGGATGGCTTGTTGATCGAATCGGTGTTGATTCCCAACGATGAAAAGGAGCGCAGCACGGTCTGTATTTCGTCGCAGGCGGGCTGCGCTATGGATTGCAGGTTTTGCGCCACCGGCCGCGACGGTTTCAAGCGCAATCTGACGGTGGGGGAGATTCTCGGCCAGTTGATTTATATCCGCGAGCTGTACGGTACGGCCGCTTTTTCCAACATCGTTTTCATGGGGATGGGGGAACCCCTGAAAAATTATGACAATGTCGTCAACGCCGTCCGCATCATCACCGACTCGCTCGGCATGGGTCTGGGGGCGAAAAAAATAACCATTTCGACCGTGGGCGTGATTCCCCATATCATCAAGCTGGCCGACTCCGGTCTCAAAACCCGTCTCGCCCTGTCATTGAGCGCGGCCACCCAGGAAAAACGGCTGAAAATCATGCCCATCGCCAAAACCTACCCGCTCGACAAGCTTGTCGAGGCGGTGCGCTATTACACGGAAAAAACCAAAACGAGGATAACTTTTGAGTACGTTCTGTTCGAGGGTTTCAACGACACCAAAGAAGATATCCTGGCTCTCGCCGAACTTATCAAGGGGATTCCTTGTAAAATAAATATATTCGCATATAATCCGGTTGACGGTCTGGATTTCAAACGACCGGGCGAGGAAAAAGTGGACTGGTTTGCCCGCCAGCTCTACCCCCGGGCGCCCGCGGTGACAGTCCGGAAGAGCCGGGGCAGAGATATCGAGGCCGCCTGCGGGCAGCTGGCCGGCCGCTTGCATCAAACAGGAGGATTTCATGTCGTTTAGGATTTTATCGGTTCTTTTGATGATGGGGTTGTCACAGGTTCAGTGTACATCGGCTCAGGAAACCAGTCAGGTAGCGGTCGGCGAAATTAAACTCGAACGGCTTGCCTGGGGAGAACAAAAAGCCTCGTTCGAGGTCATCAATAACACCGACTACCTGAAATTTATCACGGTCACGACGGATATCGTTTTCGAAGGCGTATATCTTCAACCGGCCCGCAAGAAGACGTCGTATTTTATCCTCGGACCGGAACAAACCCGCCTGGTCGAGCCAGTGTTCGATATCCCCGCGAATTTTGGCCGGGCTCGGATGGACCTGACGGTGTACGATGTCGTCGATACCCTCGACCAGCTTCTGCCGACTCAGAAAATCGCCGAGCAGACTTTTAAGGTCAATATCAAAATTCCCGATAAAATGACGCCGTATTTGCAGAACAAAATCAGTCTGCCCCCGATGGTCGGTAAAAGTCCTTCTTTCGACAGTGAATTCTCCCGAATTTTAATTTTGCTTTTAAACGAGGGTCGCAGCGTGCTCGAAATAGCCGCCATGGCCGATACCGATACCGGCACGGTGATTGCCATAATCAAAAAAATGGAAAAAGATAATTACATCTCTCGCCGGGATTCGACCATCACGTTCAACTTCCCGGTTATCTCGATACCCGAGGCCGAGGAGGTTAAGAAACTGGCGGAAGATGTTTCTGATAAACTGGCTCTGATGGTTAAGAACAATCTCCCGGCTTATCGGAAGGTGCTCGATAGCCTGGTGCAGGCCAGGGTCCTGACCACTGACACCAATTATTTCCTTCACGGTGGCGTGGTCCTCCACCGCGAATACCCGGTGGTAGCAGCCCTGTTTTTGTGGTATGATCTGGCGCAGGAATTCATCGACAAGCTGACCCCGCTGGAAATCTATGCCGGCACCGACCCGTGCCATGCCCACATCCCCAAATATATGTACGTGGTCGAGGGCGGTGATTTTTTCAATGGCACCAATTTTTACAACCTGCTCATCAACCGCAATCAACTGGTGGTGACCTATGGCGATACCCTCCCGATAATCGAATGCGCTGAGGGCTACGAGAATCTGA
The DNA here is from genome assembly GCA_049324195.1 of Candidatus Zixiibacteriota bacterium. GTDB lineage: Bacteria > Zixibacteria > MSB-5A5 > GN15 > FEB-12 > JAFGNW01. Next base: position 2,933 of record JBMOKZ010000232.1, read on the forward strand.
GACGCCTCTCGGAGAATCAGGGGTGGTGGTACAGCCCCGAAATGATTCCCGAAACATTCATGATCGATACCGCTCTGGTGCATGTCTCTCTGCGTGGTCTGCGGACCGGCTCGGCGGAACTCATCAAGGATACTCAGGCGAAACTTCAGAAAATCGTCTCCGGTTACGGCCAGGAGCAATTTGTCGCCTCTACCCGGCTTTGGTTCTGGAATCTGGCCACGACCAGGGCGCTGAAAAAAATGGTCGATGCGGGTACCCTGATCCGGCGGGGCAACGGTTTGTACCGCTTCGAGAAAGTGCGTGCTGGCATATGAGAATCATTCTGATAAGTTTGGGTCTTTGGGGATTGTTTTTTCTTGTCGGCTGCGACGATAAGGCGCCGTCCCGCGACCATATCCCGGTCATCAAACAGGCATTCTCAAAACTGGAGACCGCCGTCAAAGACCGGAACCGGGCAGCCCTGGATTCGCTGATGTCGGTCAGAATGCTCGAAAACGACCAGAATTCAGATTCACTTTTGAGTTTCATCTTCGGTCCCGACGGCAGTTTCGCGTTCGAACGCTTCGGTGATTACGAAATTTTCTACACCAACGAAAAAGCCCGAATCGATTGTTTCCTGATGGATTCAACCGGGAACCGCGGCCGTCCGGCGGTGTTTACGATGATTCTGGATGGCGAACAATGGCTGCTGAAAAGGTTCGAGCCGGGGGTAACCGATACTCTCCCGGAGAATACGGATACTACCGACATCGTACCGTAGACGGCAAAACTAAACATAAAAAAGCCCGCTATCAGGCGGGCTTTTTTCTATATTCATTTCATCAGGATTCAGATTTTACTTTGGGATGTCCCTCGGTCATCAGCTTGGTGTATTCATCGGGGGTTTGAAGAACCTCGATCGCCTTTTGAACGGTCTTGTCGTTCTTGAGAACGATTTCTTCATAGACACCGCGCTCGCCGGCGACGGAGGAAATGACCTCGCGCTTGATAGCACGCTTGATGTAATCTAGCGATTCGTTAAAATCGTTTTCTTTCTCCTGCTCGATCATGGTTTTGAAATTGTCGATTGCCGCGGCGAATTTGTCCTGTTCTTGCTCGTCATCGACAGTCTTTTCGAGTTCTTCCAGGGCTACCTGCAGCGAGGTTTTGTAGGTGAAATCTTTTTCCTTGATAAATTTCTTGAATTCCGAAACGACCTCATCGGTCGGCTCGAATGACATATCAACCTGGGGATGCTCGGAAATATATTGCACGGCGAAATCGAAAAACATTGATTTGCGTTCCAGGTTGATTTCGATCGGCTTCCAGGTTTCCCGCTCGACATCGAGATCAGGGACGATACCGCCGCCACCGTAAACAATCCGGCCGCCGTTGGTGTAATAAATTTCCTCGTCGGAAACAGAGAGCGAATCGGCAGCCTCAGTGGTCGTATCCGTAGTCTCGGGCTCTTCCTCATCGGCCGCCAGTTCGCCGTGTTTCATCTGTTTCTCCGGTTTTTGAATACAGCGTCCCGAGGGAACGTAGTACTTGGCGGTGGTCAGTTTGAGCGCCATGCTGCCGTCGTTGGAGATGGGAAAAATCTGTTGCACGAGTCCCTTGCCGTAGGTGGTGTTGCCGATAATGAGACCGCGGTCCCAGTCCTGAACAGCGCCGGAAACGATTTCCGAGGCTGAGGCAGTGCCCTCGTCGACCAGAATCACCAGCGGTTTATCGGGGTAAAGAGGCGGACGTTCCGAGATAAAATGACGTTCGGAATTATCGAACCGACCCTTGGTATAAACAATCTCGCGGCCCTCTTTCAAAAACAGTTCCGCCGTTTCCTTTGCCTGGTCCAGAAGACCGCCGCCGTTGGAACGGAGGTCGAAAATCAGGGAAGAGATATTCTGGTTATTTAATTCACTTATGGCCGTTCTCAATTCATGGCTCGTTTCTTCGGCGAATCGGGACAGTCTGACATAACCAATATTGGTATTGGGAATAACCCCGTAATAATTGACGGATTTGAGCTGGATAATCGCCCGCTCGAGTTCGAACTCCATCAGGTCGGCAATGCCGGTCCGTTTGATCATCAACTTGACCTTGGTGCCCGCCGTGCCGCGCATCAGCTTGGAGGCATCGGAGGTCTTCATGTCGAGCGTGGGCGTGCCGTTGATTTCCCAGATGATATCGCCGGCGCGTAGACCCTTGCGATAAGCCGGGGTGCCTTCGATAGGGGAGATGATGACAATCCGGTCGTCGCGGGAATCAATCTGCATCCCCAGACCCTCGTACTTGCCGTGAGTGCTTTCCATGAGATTGTCATAAGCGGTCTTTTCCATCAGCACCGAATAACGATCCAGATCCTCGAGCATGCCGTTGATACCCGCTTTAATCATCTTGTCGACATCGACATCTTCCATATACTGGTTGCGGATATTGAACGCGGTCTCGGTCAGTTTCTTGACGTTTTTCATGAAGGAGTCCCGACGGTCAATGGCCGGATGATTATCCAGCGGAAGACCGTTCAGTTCTTCATCCCCCTCGAGATTGATGTGCACGGTATCCGCCCAGAGGATCGGCTCGATGTTATCCGAGGATTGCACCGCTTCACCGGGTCCGGCAAACCAGATAAGAGCCATGGCAAAGATGGTGATACCGAAAAGCTGAACCGCATATCGAAGCATAGATTTCTCCACTATTTGTTAATTTTTACCAAAATTTAACTATATTTGACTGATTGTCAAGTTTTCGGTCAATCAGGCAAGTACTGTATCTCATTGTTATTATAACGTTTATGCCCTCATTTGGTTTCAGGTTAAAATTATCCGGTTGCGAATCGGCCTCTAACCCATTAAACGATTAGGCATTAAAAAACATCCAGTGTTTTTTTATGTAACTTTACGGGCGGCATATCGTTCTTATATTATGGCCGGCGTGTTTAACTTCTTAGTTTATATCGGATTAGATGATCAAATATGCAAGCCGGGTAATAAATAATGTGCAATTTCAGACCAAGTTAGGGTCAGGATGAAGTTTAATTTCCATAATTCCTATGCGTTTGGAGCGCTTCTGAATATACTTATTCCGGGACTGGGGCACTGTTTCTGGAAAGAATGTCTCTTCGGAATATTTGTGTTTCTGATAATACTGATATCCTCGGTGTTGTTTTATGTCTCGTTTCTGGTTGAATTCCCGTTGTTCGTAAGAGTACTTCTGACGGGTTTACCTTTGGTCTTTTACCTGTTTACTTTCTTTGACCTGTTTCGCTCCATCCGAAATCGTCGCAGGCAGACGGGCAAGACTTTTAAAACCGCGCTCATCTTTGTGATGCTCGGGCTGCTTTATCAGGTTTTTGCGCCCAACGCCGCCGGTAATTTTATTTATAAGAATTTTCCGGATATTTTCATCATGCCCGACAATTCTCTCAGTCCTCTTTACGTCAAAGGTGAATATCTTAAAGCCAGCCGCCTGACTTATTCTATCGATGTCATCGGGCTCGACGAACGCCTGGTGCATTCTCTGCCCGACCGGTACGACCTGGTCCGTTTCGTCGAGTCCGGGAAGCACCGTACCGGTCTCGTGGTCGGGTTGCCGGGCGAGGAAATTCAGATCGAAGACGGGGTGGTGCTGGCTTATGACCGGGCCATCTTTGAAAAAGTTCCCGCCGGTTTAAATCTTACCGGTGATTGGCCGTTGACATCCGCCGACTCATATTCTATTTTAATAGCTACTTTGCAGCTTGGAAAGGTCGTTCAGGTTGACAAGGTGAATTTGCATCAGGTCGTCGGAAAGGTGGAACGGCTCTTTTAATGAAAATCAAAAATCTTATTTTTGATCTTGACGGTACCCTTATCGATTCCTCGGATGGTGTGGTCGAGGCGGTGAATTATTCCCTGCGCATGATGAACCAGCCGGAACAGAGCCCGGAAAAAATCAAACCTTATATCGGGTACTCGTTGAAAATTATGTATCCCGTCTTTACCGATGCTCCACTGGACGAACTCTACCGTCATTTTCAAACCAAAGCCTCTTGGTCAATCGTATCCTCGACGGTTGTGCTCGATGGGGTTGAGAATACGGTTCGGCGGCTGGTCGGGAAAGGGTATCGGCTTGCGATTGCCTCGACTAAAATAAGATATCATATCGACCGGATAGTCGAAAAGTTTGCCTGGCAGAACCTGTTCGCGGCCTGGGCAGGCGGGGACGAGGTAACCGAAGTCAAACCCGACCCGGAAATATTACACCTGGTGCTGGAGCGTCTTGGGGCGGATCCGGCTGAAACCATTGTCATCGGCGACACCATTAACGATATCGAAGCCGCCCGGGCGGTACCCATGCTTTCGGTCGCGGTCGCCTCGCCTTATGGCGAACATCAGTCAGTTAAAAACTCGCAGCCGGATTATTATCTCGAATCCATCGAGCAGCTTCCGGCCTTAATAGAAAAAATCAATAACGGGGCTTTAAAATGATTAAAAAAACTCTGTACGTTCATTCCTTCCAAACTGCCATCGGTTTGATTCGTTCGGCGGCTACTTCGAAAGGGTTGGCGCTGATATCGCTTCCGGTTGAATCAACGGTCGTTTTCGAGAAAAAAATCCAAAAATATTTCAGCAATTTCGAAATCTTGAACGGCGGTGAGACGAATAAAAAATTTGAAAAGCAATTGAGTTCGTACCTGGACGGCCGCCTGCATAAATTTACGTTGAAACTTGATATTCAGGCGACGCCCTTTCAGGAAAAAATCCTCGGGCTGGTCGCCCGGATACCTTTCGGCAAAACCGTCACCTACGGCGAGATCGCTCGTCAGGCCGGCCGGCCCCGCGCCTGCCGGGCGGTGGGACATGCCAACGCCGCCAATAACCTGCCGCTGGTGATACCCTGTCACCGGGTGGTCGCGGCCGACGGTCTCGGAGGCTACGGCGGGGGGCTGAACCTCAAAAGAAAGTTACTGAAAATTGAAGGTGTACTTTAAACGATAAATATACGGGAGTAATTATGGACCCTCGCATCAAAAAACTGGCTCAGGTGCTGGTCAATTATTCGGTTAAACTTAAAAAAGGACAACTGGTCAGAATCCAGGGTGAAACAATCACGCTGCCCCTGATGAACGCCGTTTTCGAGGAAGCCGTCAACGCCGGCGCCTATCCGTTCCTCAAGGTCAGGATTCCCGAGAACGAGGAATACCTGTTCAAGCACGGCAGCGATGACCAGGTGAAATATCTCAGCCCGGTGGTTAAATATGAGACTGACAAAATAGACGCCCTGATTCATATCTGGGGTACCCAGAACAACCGTTTCCTGAGCGGGGTGGACCCGAAACGTCAAGCGCTCAGCGCCCGGGCGATGAATCCTATCCGCGAGAAGATGTTCAAGCGGATGGCCGACAAATCGCTGGTGTGGGTGGGAACCCAGTTCCCGACTCAAGCCGACGCTCAGGACGCTGATATGTCGCTGCAAGACTACGCGAAT